>JBGSMI010000310.1:0-10061 GCA_041740215.1 Ferruginibacter sp. | reverse complement strand
TTTTGAGTTTTTTTTAGTTGTTGGAGTTTGCTGGTTTGCAACATTGGCTGCTCAAAATTATTAGCTCTTTTGGTTGTCTGGCACAAGTATAGCCAACTCACAATACCTTTGCTACCAAGCTTGCGTCAAGTGCAAGAGCCTGCTGCTTTGGAAGAGCAAGCCTGGACTAAGGCAGCAAGTCTTTATTGTTCATTTGAATGACAATACCGTTAAAATATTTATCAAACAGCCAGTCTATAAAAATGCTTCCTTTTTGTTTTCAGCAACTACAGATTCATACAAGAAAATTGAACAACGTTTCGCCTGAGTTCAATTATAAAATTACAATCATCCATATAATCGTTTCAACCCACTAAATTGCAATCATTATCAAACTGGTGATCTTGTAAATTATGAAAGAAATAAAAGCCATCATAGCAGCATACGCCGCAATCGACCGTGTAACTACCAGGGCAGCGTTGGCAACGGTTGTGAGGGTAGAAGGATCTTCTTACCGGCGCACAGGAGCAAGAATGCTGGTGATGGATAATGGCATGTGGGTAGGCGGTATCAGCGGCGGATGTTTAGAGGGAGATGCGCTAAAACGTTCACGTTTGGCCATTGCAAAATCAACCACCACCTTAATTACGTATGATACTACAGAAGGCGACGATTATCAAATTGGGGTAGGGCTGGGGTGCAACGGAATCATTGATGTATTATTTACGCCGCTGGATTTCAATGATCAAAACAATCCAGTCGAGATTTTGAAATCTTGTGTAACATCAAACCGGCAAACAAATGTATTGATTACCATTACGCATTTGAAAGGCGATTGGAGAAAGGTCAAAACAGGAGAGGTGATCAAATATTCCAATGCAAAAAGCCTGGCTATTTTTGACAATGATTTGGTTGAAAAGCAATTTACAAACCTGGTAAACAGGCAACTTGCTGCAAATAAATCTGCTCCCGCAATTGTTGCACTTGAAGATGGAAGAGGAGTGGAAGCATTTATCGAAATTCTGCCGCCAGAAATAAATGTTGTAATCATGGGATACCAATATGATGTTTATCCACTCAGCAGGTTGATTAAGGAAATTGGCTGGATGGTAACCATTGTTGCCAATCCGCAAAAACTGAATACACATATTACCTCAATTTCAGATAAAGTGGTAGCGCCGGAACTATTTGACAATCTTACCATCGATCAACACACCGTTATCATTTTAATGTCGCATGATTTTAAAACAGATAAGTATAATTTGCCGATCGCACTGGCAACAGCAGCGCCTTATATTGGCATTCTGGGTCCAAGGGTACGTTCAGAAAAAATATGGAAAGAGCTGGAGGAAGAAGGGATTGCAATATCATCCGAAGCATTGAATCGTATTTATGCCCCTGTTGGTTTAGACATCGGTGCAGTTACACCCGAAGAAATCGCCTTGTCACTGGCTGCGGAGGTTAAGGCTGTGTTGTCTGCAAGGGCTGGTGGTTATTTGCGAATGAGAAAGATAAGTATACACGACCGGGAATGAGTTTGAATTGAGGTGATGGATTTGTTTGTTTCTACTCCAATGCTTTCAATTCTTGAGATAGTTTCATAGCTAATAGAATAGCAACTTGTTTATTTGATAGTATTTTACCTTTTCAACAACCGTTTTTAAAGTAAAGCTTAGAATGATATAGATTCACTTGTATCAGGAATTACCAATTCTATTTTTATAAGGTGATATGTTAGTTTGTTTTAGATTCATCGGTATGACATATTTTTTTCTGCTATCGGCTACTGTATGAAATTGAAACGGATTTTGACGAACCCTTTCCAAAACCCCATGTCATCCTCCACAAAGCAATCCTGCATATTGGAGATATTTTTACCGTCTATGAATCTTGTAACTTTTCCACAGAAATTTGTAACAATAGGCATTTTAAAATGATCAATTTTATACCTCACCAATTTATTTAATAAGGTGTTATAAAAGTTGCTGTCTAAAATCATGTTTTACCTTTTTGTATAACTGATACTAATAAAACCGGCGTTTCTTCTTGGCACTACCTAATCAAAAAAAGTATGAAAAAATTTATCATTCCTGTATTGGCAATCGTTTTGCTACAGGCCTGTGTGTCAAAAAAAATATTAAAGCAATCGCAAATGGAAACAGCGGCATTGCGGCAGGACAGCATGAATTTGGCGAACAAAAATGCTTCGTTGACTGGTAATATTTCGGTTTTGGATAAAAACATCGCAACGTTGCAGGGCAGTATTAAATCATTGAATAGTGAAGTGGCAAGTTTGAGCAATCAAAATGGTCAACTGGGTCAACAAACAGCCAACCAGCAAAGCCAATTAACAAAAACTAAGGAAGAATTGCTGGATCAACAGCAGAAGCTGATGCGTTTACAATCATTGCTGGAGCAGCAAAAAGAGCAGGGCAAACTGCTAAAAGATAAAATGGCCGAAGCACTCAAGGGATTTAGTTCGAATGAACTTACTGTAGTGCAAAAAAATGGTAAAGTGTATGTAAGCCTGTCAGAAAACCTGTTGTTTCCATCCGGTAGTGCGGTAGTAAATCCAAAAGGAGTTGATGCACTGTCTAAGCTGGCAGCAGTACTAAACGTAAATAGTGATGTTGCGGTAAATATTGAAGGGCATACGGACAGCATTCCCATCAGGGGCCGTTTTACGGACAACTGGGATTTGAGTACAGCCCGTGCCAATTCAATCGTTCGTGTGCTGGTAAATAATTACAAGGTTGATCCTTTGAGAGTGATTGCATCTGGTCATAGTTATTTTGACCCCCTGCAAAGTAACTCAACCGCTGAAGGCAGGGCGAAAAACAGGCGGACAGAAATTATTCTGTCACCAAAATTAGATGAGATGTATAAGTTGATTGGGATGTAGCTGCATCAGCAAAATTTATATGTTGAATAAGTTGGCCTCGTGCTAACCCATCGATAATAAAAAAGGCATTTACAGGTAAAGTTTTATTTATAAATGGCAAAAGGAGCAAAGGGAATTTATTAACACCAACAACAACATCGCTGTAAAACTAAAAAAGCTGAAATCCTTTATCGTAAAGGGGTTTCAGCTTTTTTTTAAAGTTGGGTTACCAGGGTTCGAACCTAGACTGACAGAATCAAAATCTGTAGTGCTACCGTTACACCATAACCCAATCATCGTCTCAAAATTTCTTTCGAGAGTGCAAATTTAGGGGATGCGATTAAAACAGCCAAAAGCATTTTCAAAATAAAATAAAATAGGTGGGTATCTTTTCTCTACAACTTTAGAACAAGTTTGAACGATGTGCTTTTTACGATGCCATTGCAGGATAAAAAGTTGGTTTAATGACTAACAATGTTGCCTTTGCTAACAATGCTTCCACATTGTGGTCTCTAAAACTGCTATTTGCAATGAAATAAAAGAGTCCCTTTCCTGATTGCGTCATGCAGAAAGGGATGCAGCGATGATCAGCAATGCTTTTAGGCCCGGACCCAAAATAATCGAATCATTATCACGATGTAGCTATTCAGAAACCGCAAATGCCAGGTTCAGCATAAAAATTGCGCTTCGAATGGTGCCTGGTCAATGGTAAACATACATCATTCACCATTGACCATGCATCCTCAATACTATGTTTTATCTTCCTCTTCTTTTAGTCCTTTAATCATTTCCAACGCTTCAGTTACCACATCGCACATCACGGTTATTAATGAACCTGTTTTGGCAGTATTGTAGGCATGTATGATGGCTTCCTTTTCGTTGTAGATGATGGTAAGCGGAATTTCTTTTGTTCGGGTTTCATTGATGCCTTCTACCAGCAGGTTTACAATTTCTTCGGCGGTTCTGCCCCGCAAATGTTTGTCCTGCCGGATGATAATTTCGTCAAAATATTGTGCAGACAATCTGCCGAGATCCCGGATGTCTTCGTCCCGCCGGTCTCCTGTGCCACTGATGATGCCTACTTTTGGGCTACCTTCCATTTTGCCAACAAATTCACCCAGTAATGTCAGTCCGGCCTGGTTGTGTGCAAAGTCTACCAGAAATTTAAAGCGTTTGAAAATAAAAAGATTGAGTCTGCCGGGTGTAAGGGTAGGCGATGGTACAAAGGTTTGCAATGCCTGTTTGATGTCTTCTACTTTAATGTTACGGTATAAATAAGTGGCCAGTACTGCAGGCAGTGTATTCATGATGTTGTGGGTAGCCCTGCCGCCATAAGTGATCGGAATTTCGGTCACTTTCAGCACCCGTATTTTCCAGGTGCCCTTCATGATACTTACATATCCATTTTCGTAAATGGTAGCAAGGCCCCCATTTCTGCAATGTGCCTTTATCCTTGGATTGTTTTCATCCATACTGAATAAACCAATATTGCATTTCAAGTCATCCTTCATTCGATAAACCAAATCGTCGTCTGCATTTAAAATGGCATAACCATGTGCGAAAACGGTTTCTGCAACTACGGCTTTTACCCTGGCCATTTGTTCTAAAGTATCGATACCGCCAAGTCCAATGTGGTCAGTACTCACGTTGGTTATGATGGCTATATCACAGTTTTGGAAGGCCAGTCCGTTTTTTAAAATACCGCCACGGGCGCATTCCAGCACGGCAAAATCTACGGTAGGATCTCTTAATACAAAGGTGGAGCTAACCGGTCCGGTACAGTCGCCCTTCATCATCATTTGGTTTTGAATGTACACACCATCGCTGGTAGTGTAGCCCACTTTGTAGCCGGCGCTTTTTGCAATATGGGCTGTAAGACGTGTAGTAGTTGTTTTACCATTGGTGCCGGTAATGGCAATGATTGGAATACGTCCGGCACTGCCTTTTGGAAACAACATTTCAATAACCGGTTCGGCTACATTGCGTGGCAAACCAACTGCAGGATCAATGTGCATCCGGAAACCCGGTGCTGCATTCACTTCCAGCACTGCACCGCCATTTTCGCTGATGGGCAGTTTTAAATCGGGTGCCATGATGTCGATACCGCAAATATCCAATCCGATAATTTGTGCAATGCGTTCGCACATGAAGATATTGGCCGGATGTACTTCATCTGTAACATCGGTAGAAGTGCCGCCGGTAGAAAGATTGGCGGTCGGTTTTAGCAAAACCAGTTCACCTACGGGAGGGATGGTTTCCAATGTGTAGCCTTTTTCTTCCAGCATTTTATTGCTGAAATCATCCAGCTTTATAGAGGTTAGCACTTTTTCGTGACCAAAGCCACGACGGGGATCTTTGTTGGTTTCATCTACCAGCCATTGAATGGTATGCACACCATCCCCAACAACCGAAGCGGGGGTGCGCAGGGCAGCACAAATAAATTTATTATTGATCACCAGCACCCTGAAATCGAAGCCGGTAATAAAGCGTTCGCAAATAATACTGCGGCCGTATACCTGTGCAGCGGCCAGCGCTTTTAGTGCTTGTTCCCAGTTATTGATATCGGTAGTGGCTCCCTTGCCATGGTTGCCATCTACTGGTTTTAATACCATCGGATAGCCTACACTTTCAATGGCATCTTTCAATCCTTCTTCCGTTCTTACGATAACACCTTTTGGTACCGGGATTTCTGAAGCACCCAGTAAATTTTTTGTCTCTTCTTTATCGCAGGCAATATCTACTGCTATGTTGGAGGTAGTGGAAGCGATGGTTGCCCGGATTCTTTTTTGGTGTATACCATAGCCTAATTGTACCAGGCTGTGTTTATTCAAACGGATAAATGGTATGTCTCTTTTTGCGGCTTCATCCACAATGCAGCCAGTGCTTGGTCCCAGGCGGGTGTTTTCCCTGATTTCCCGCAGTTGCATGATGTCATCTTCCAAATTATATTCCACCCCATCTGCAATGGCTTGTGTAATGCGGGTGGCCGCCCTTGCTGCATATACGCCTGCATCTTCTTCCATATAGCTAAATACCACATAGTATTCACCTTCTTTACCAGTACCCCTGGTTCGGCCAAAACCGGTGTCCATACCTGCTAATGTTTGCAGTTCAAGTGCAACATGTTCAATCACATGTCCCATCCAGGTGCCTTCTTCAATGCGTTCAAAAAATCCGCCCGGGGTGCCTACGCTGCATCGATGCTCAAACATACCCGGAAAAATTTGCTCCAGCCTTTCTCTAAATCCTGGTATCAGGTTAGTTGGCTTTTGTTCCATATCCTCCAGGTCAAGCTTCATTTGAATCAGCTTAGGGCGACGTACACTCCAGTAATTAGGGCCTCTCATTACTTTAATTTCTATAATCTTCATAAGCTTTGGTTGGTTGATGGTTTTTGGTTTTTGGTTGATGGTTGATGGTTGATGGTTAGTGCATGCGAAAAAAGGTTGACTGTTTTGGCAGTTGATTTTTTTTGTTTTGTATTTGATAATGGTCAAATATCAAAAAGTAATTCAATGAATGTTGCGCTTGATAATTTCTTCTTCAAAAGGTAGTGGGATGAAGATAATAAAAATATGGTAGCTGAAAAAATACAGGTTTAATCAAACCTGCTTAATTGTATTCCTTTACTTTTGTAACAACCGGTAAATATTACAATAGGACAGAGGAAATAATCTCTGTGTGAATTTCGTTTTACTGTTTATATAAATAAATACGCATGCAACATCCTAAGGGAAAACTTATTGCGATTGGTGGTGCCGAAGATAAGGGCACTGCACCCGATAAGGGTGAATTACAAAAACTCAGTAATCTTAATTTCATTGAATTGGGCATCCTGCACCGGATTGTTGCTGAAAGCGGTGGGCCTGATGCGAAAATTGAAGTGATCACCACCGCATCCACAATCCCATATGAAGTGGGCGAAAACTACCTGGATGCTTTTGGAAAAGTTGGTTGTACGGATGTAAATATCATGCATATCCGCAACAGGGCCGATGCCACCAGCGATGAATATCTTGAAAGACTGAGAGCCTGTAACTCCGTTATGATGACTGGTGGTAACCAGCTTCGGCTATCAACCATTTTTGGAGGTACTTTTTTTTTACAAATCTTATTAGAACGATATCACAATGAACCAGACTTTGTTGTAGCGGGAACAAGTGCCGGCGCAATGGCGATGAGTAACACCATGATTTATGAAGGAAATGCAGCCAGGGCTCATTTAAAAGGTGAGGTGAAAATTACAACCGGCCTTGGTTTTATGGATGATGTGATTTTTGATAGTCATTTTGAAAAACGTGGTCGCTTTGGTAGATTGACACAGGCGATCGCCACCAATCCTTCCTGTATTGGTATTGGCCTGGGAGAAGATACCGGCATGTTGATTACGGATGGAAATAAAATGGAAGCCATCGGCAGCGGCTGCGTGATCATCGTAGATGGTCACGATGTACGTTACTCCAATATTGCGGATATACCAGATGGTAATCCGTATAGTGTTGAAAATTTGAAAGTACACGTGTGTGAAAAAGGGAATGGTTATTTGGTAGTGGAAAGAAAATTTTTATCCGAAGCGAGAGAAGGCGCTGTAACGAGGAAACAGGTACATGTAGAATGAATTTGACCAGGGTTGCAGCAATAGTTCCTTAAATAGCTAAGTTTTTTCTTCAAATAATAATGTTACACTTTTACATTGCGTTAGTCGTAACTTTTGCCGAAAGTCATTTTTTCAATCCAGTCATCCAGCCATTTGTGAACCTTTTATATACTTAGACTGTAAAGCCGCTGCTATTTTTAGCTTGGGCGCTGATGTATGATTATGGGCATACAAGGCATAATATTTTTCTACTGGAAAAAGATTCAAAAGCATTCGAAAAAATTTTTCGGCTAGCTGCTTTTAATGTGTTTGCAAATAACAGAAATGACCATAGTAAAAAATTTTTCTTTACTAATGGACGGAAGCGGCCGTTGGAAATTTGCACCAGCCTACCATTTAACTTTCTCTTACGCTGTCCACGGTTTGCAAAGCACGAGTATACCAGGCGAAAGTGCTTATCCAAAAAAAAACATTTATTGGCATTGGCAAAACACTTTAAATTAAAAAATAGCAGTACAATGATTGATGAAGTACAATCCGTATTAACAAGTTCGAAAAAATATGCAACGGCAGCCAGTATAAGTAAAGCGTCGAAAACCTGAATTGACAAAGTGGTACAGCAAAAGTTAAAATAAACGATTGCTCGTAGCGTTACTTAAAAAGATCGGCTGCAGGCGCTCACCTGGATCAGCATCTTACAAAACACTATTTTTATAAGCTGCTGCAATAATAAACGGGTCTGGCATTTGTTTTACAATTTTGATTTTTAGATTGCTTTAGCCTTGGTTTCTAAAATCCAAACCACTGTCGAAAAAATCAATTTTTATTGCCCAAATAAAGCAATCGCCCATATTTTCACCAATCTAAGCGATCATGAAAAATACATGAATAAAAAAAGCCTCCACAGGTTTTGAATCATTTCAAAAAATGCGGAAGCAAATGCAGATCAATCACCAGGAAGATGTTGATAAAAGAGTTGAGAAAAACTTTAAAGGGTTGGAAGTTCCAGAAATGATTGATTTCTGTGCAGTTTGTTTTGCCTTTTGATTTTTCAACAATAAGGGTCGTTGGATTAAGATGGCTTTTTGTAGGTTTTGGGTTTTGTCGCTTTCTGGAGGGTACGAATTTCTGTGTTAACCGGAATCTTTTTGACGAGTTCGGTTGGTCAGGTGCCTTGTAAGAAAATAAAAAAGAAGTTGACTGATACTGGATTTTTGTTTTTCAGCCATAGTTGGATTTGAAACTACTAACTACGTTTGGTTTATCAGGATTTTTGGATATGATTGATATTTTTAATTCCTATCAATCAACTTCTGACGTAAAGGTGCACCTGTTTTCGTTCTCCGCATAGCGCAGAATTGCCCTTTTTTACAGATGCTATAATTACCCGCTACGTGGTAAAATTACAACTTGCTGAATAGTGTGATTACTGGAACGGGATACGTAATTATACGATAACGACTGAACGTTTGCACAAAATCACTTGTATCCACTACTTTGTGAGTTCGTGAATGACGTGAACCAAGAACCTGTTTTATTGCCGGTTTTTTTCCCGAATGTTAAAAATGTCTCATGCAAAGTTTATCTGGTGCTACGCTGCACGTCAATCACAATTGTAACCCTCTTTTCTTTAGAAGAAATCGGAAATGTGGGAGGGTAATAATCAGAAAGCAAAATGCTGTTAAAGTAAAGAAAATGGTATTGGTAATTGCCTGATGTCAATGGTTTTTGATGAACACTGTCAATGTCAAATAGAATTGTATTGTTGATAAAAACAGTTGCTACCCCTGGTGAAAATGGCCGTGCAGTATTAAAATGAATTAGCGGAATAGCAAATGCTAAAACCAAACTGGCTATTAAATAAAGTCTGTTAAACCGGTGCATCTTTTCTTTATCAAGCAAAGCTTCATATGAATTATAAACAGACCGGAGCAAAGAATTGATTTAATAATGTAATTGTATCAAATTTTCTTTTTTGATGTTTCCTGATCAACAATTTTTTTAATTCTTCGAGTTCTGTTGCAGTGAAATTGGAAGTTGTGGTAAAGAAGGAATCAAATTGTAAGGGCGAATTATTGAAACAATTTTTAATCATCCCCTTTACCTGTTTTGAAAAGTAGTCTTCTTATTTTACAACGGTGGGTGCATTTAAAATTGTTGGAAGGGTTGCCAACCTTGTGCAGGTTGTTTTCTGCTAAAAACACTTTAAAAAAGGTTGGCAACCCTCTATTGAGCTGCGACAATTTTAAATACGCCCCAAGCGGGTAGTATTGTCTCGAATTGCCAAATACAGTATATGCCACAAATGCTTTGTCCCGCATTCTTTTTAAAAGCTAGCAATGGTGGTGGTTGCTGGTTTTGGATCAGGCTAATTTTCAATCAACCCTTTCATAAAAACCTTCACCTGCCTCCATATTAATTCCATCAACCGTTCTTCCGACTTGATAATTGCATTGCGCTGTATTTGCGTTACTTATTCTGCAAATGCAGAATAAATAATCATGCAGAGAAATTACTTTACATCAATTTTTAAATAAATAAGTAGGGAGTACCGTTTTCGGAAGTTTTACTTTGACTATGTGCAAACGCCGACCGGGATAATCG
>JBGSMI010000294.1:0-29831 GCA_041740215.1 Ferruginibacter sp. | reverse complement strand
CTGATCAGGGTATTGAGTGATAGAATTTGTAAGGCCTGCCAATAACCTACACTCAATCCAGTTTTCTTATCACCTTGCAAGGATTACCCGCTGCAACTGCATTGGCAGGAATATCTTTTACTACCACACTTCCTGCACCAATTGTGGTGTTTTCTCCAATGGTTACACCAGGACAGATAATACTACTACCACCAATCCACACATTATCGCCAATAATTATTGGCAACCCCAATTCAGGACCTTTGATTCTTTCTTTTGCAACTACCGGGTGAGTGGCTGCATACACCTGCACATTGGGACCCATGAAAACATTGTGGCCAATGTTGATATAATTACAATCCAAAAAAACACAATTAAAATTGGCGAAGAAATTATCACCTACACTGATATGACAACCATAGTCGCAGAAAAAGGGCGTTTGAATATCAATATTGGCTCCGATTTTTCCTAGTAATTTTTGCAACATAGCCGTGCGGATATTCCGGTCGTAACCTGTTTGATTGTAAAACTGCAAAATGGATCTTGCCTTTACCCGCATCTGCACCAATTCCTCATCAGTTGAATTATATAATTCACTCGCCAACATTTTCTGGTATTCAGTTTTAGTTGCCATACCGTTAATTTTTATTATAAGAAATTGTAAGAATCTGTTCTACACAAGGCACCCTTCGCCGGGCGTATTCATTTAAAAATAGGGAAATTGTATCTTGAAAGACTCACCAAAAAATGTAACGATCACTTCATTCCGCATAACAACAATTACACAAAAAAATTTCAAACAAAAACTGCCGACCGAAGCAATGATATAACATCGCTTCGGCCGGCAGGGTTTAGAGGTTGAATTAACAGGGTCGTGTTAATTATTTTATGCCTTCCAATATTTTAATATAGTTGGCTCTTTCGTATGCGGTAGGATCGGCAATGTTTTGCTGGCTCATACTGCCTTTAAAGGATTGAATATCTTCGAAACCCATTTTGTTCATCCATTCTTCAAGATCTCTGTTCATGGTTTTTAAATAAGGAATTCCATTTTTGTATAAACTGGAAGCCGTCATTGCCACATCTGCACCGGCCAGCAAATACTTGATAACTTCTGTTGCAGTTTGCACACCAGTAGTAGCGGCCAGCGATAATTTCACTTTGCCATACAATAATGCTATCCACAATAATGGCAACCTGATCTCGTTGGATTCACTGTATTGCAAATCTGTTTTAATGGTCATGTTATTGATGTCAAAATCGGGCTGGTAAAAACGGTTGAATAAAACAAGGCCGTTTGCACCGGTGTCTTTAATCCGCATCGACATATTACCGATGGCGCTAAAATACGGATTCAATTTCACAGCAACTGGAATTTTGACATTTTTTTTAATGGCATGAATAATATTTAAATAACGGTTTTCTACCTCGTAAGAAGTCATATTAATATCTCCCGGAATAAAAAATATGTTTACCTCGATGGCATCGGCACCAGCCTGCTCCATCATTTTTGAATAGTCGATCCAGCCTTCGTTGGTTATACCATTTAAACTACCGATGATCGGTATTTTTACCCGCTCTTTGGCCCTGCGGATATTTTCAAGGTATTGATCGGTGCCTACATTGTAATCATCCAGATTGGGAAAATAATCAGCAGCTTCCGCAAACGTATTGGTGGTTTCATATATCACCTCCTTTAAGCGGGCTTCTTCCTTTTTTATCTGTTCTTCAAACAATGAAAACAATACTACAGCACCGGCTCCATTGTCTTCCATCATTGCGATATTATCTGTCTCTTCAGATAAAGTGCAGGCGGATACCACGATCGGGGAATTGAGTTTCATCCCCATGTAAGTTGTTTGCGTATTCATAAAAATTTTTTTAGAATTAGCTGGTTAAAGCTCCATCCCTGCTGTTTGTTAAACCCGGATGTTATTGAGGTTAATAAAAAAAAGACAGCCAATTTTTTAAAATCGGCTGCCAGCGCTTTATCATGCTATTGGAACAAAATCACTTGCCTTTTTTGTGGCCAATTCTTCATAGTTTTTCCATTTCAAATTCACCAAATCCTGTGCATGTTTCATCAACTCTTCTGCCACTGTTGGGTTGGTTATTGTAAGCACCTTATACCTTAATTCGTTGTAGGCATAATCTTTCAGCGAAATTTTTGGTCTTGTAGAATCCAATACAAATGGATTTTTATTTTTGATCCGCAAGGTAGGGTTGTACCGCATTAAAGGCCAGTGACCACTGTCAACGGCTTTCTCTTGTTGACTTAGACCATCTTTCAAATCGTATCCATGCGCAATACAATGGCTGTAGGCCAGTATCAATGACGGTCCGTCGTAAGCTTCTGCTTCTCTCATGGCCAATAAGGTTTGTTGCGGATTGGCACCAAATGCTACCCTTGCCACATACACATTGCCGTAAGAAATTGCCTGCATAGCCAGATCTTTTTTACCACCCGTTTTACCACCAGATGCAAATTTTGCTGTGGCTGCCGTTGGGGTCGACTTAGATGACTGTCCACCCGTATTTGAATATACTTCTGTATCCAAAACAAGTATGTTTATATTTCTTCCGCTTGATAAGGCATGATCCAATCCTCCGTATCCAATATCATAAGCCCACCCATCACCACCTACCAGCCAAACGCTGCGACGAACCAATTGATCGGCTACTGATAACAGGTGCAAGGCGGGTGAAGAAGTCATTTTTTTCAACTGTTCTTTTAATAATTGTACCCTTAAATGCTGCACCGCTATTTCTGATTCAAGCGTCTGTTTCGCATTCAATATATCATCCACCACAGTTGCGCCCAATTCATCTTTTAGTTCCTGCAAATATTGTTTGGCAACACCCAATTGTTTATCTGCGGTTATCCGCATACCCAAGCCAAACTCTGCATTGTCTTCAAACAAGGAGTTGCTCCAGGCCGGACCTCTTCCGTCTTTATTTACCGTCCATGGTGTAGTTGGTAAATTGCCACCGTAAATAGAGGAACATCCCGTTGCATTGGCTATCAGTAAGCGTTCGCCAAATAACTGTGACAGCAATTTTAAATATGGTGTTTCGCCACAACCGGCACAGGCACCAGAGAACTCAAACAAGGGTTCCAGGAATTGTGCACCATGTACGGTGGAGAAATCAATTTTAGAACGATCATTCCATGGAATGTTTTCGAAGTAGTCAATGTTTTGCTGGCCTTGCTCCAAAATAGGTTCTTTTTCCCCCAGGTTAATAGCTTTGCGGCTGCTGTTTGTAATGCTGGTAGCAGGACAAACTTCCACACATAAGTTACAACCGGTACAATCTTCCAGGTAAACCTGTAAAGCATATTTTGTTTCAGGAAAACCTCTTGAATTGATAGGCGCTGACTGGAATCCTTCCGGTGCTTTTTCCAAATAATTTTCGTGGAAAAACTTAGCCCTGATTACACCATGCGGACAAACATACGCACAGTTGCCGCACTGGATGCAGCTATCCGGTTCCCACACCGCCACCAGATCGGATACATTTCTTTTTTCCCATTGGGTAGTACCACTTGGGTATGTACCATCAACCGGCATCTGACTTACAGATAATTCATCGCCATGACCGGCCATCATTACCGCAGTAACTTCCTGCACAAATTGTGGTGCTTTTTTAGGAACAATCAGTAATTCATGCATGGCTGCAGAAACTATTTTAGGATATTCAACTTCGTGCAAATTAGCCAGTGTTGCATCTACTGCTTTAAAGTTAAGGTCAATTACTTTCTGTCCTTTTTTAGCGTATGACTTTTCGATGGCTTTTTTAATTTGTTTGATGGCATCTTCTCTTGGCAGCACGCCCGACAAAGCAAAATAACAGGTTTGCATAATGGTATTGATGCGCCCCGCCATGCCGGTTTCCCTTGCTACATTGGTTGCATCAATTACATACACTTTTATATTTTTATCGATGATCATTTTTTGCACCTGCCCGGTCATCTTGCACCATACTTCATCCTTATCGTAAGGACTGTTGATTAAGAACGTAGCATTTTGTTTTGCAAATTCCAGCATCTCTACTTTTTCAATAAAGTTGAACTGGTGACAGGCAATGAAATCTGCTTTGGTAATCAGGTAAGGTGCACGGATTGGTTTTGGTCCGAAACGTAAATGTGATACCGTTCTGGCACCTGATTTTTTTGAATCGTACACAAAGTATCCCTGTGCAAACAGGTCGGTATTTTCACCAATAATTTTGATCGTATTTTTATTGGCTCCTACCGTTCCATCTGCACCCAATCCAAAAAACAAACCTTGTCTCCATTCAGATTCATCCAATGTATAGGATGGATCAAATTCCAAACTGGTAAACGTTACATCATCGTTGATACCAATCGTAAAACCATTTTTTGGTTTGTCTTTTTTCAATTCATCAAAAACTGCTTTTACCATGGCTGGCGTAAACTCTTTAGATGACAAGCCATAGCGGCCACCAATTAGTCGGGGTAGCTTTTGAATTTTACCTTGTTGTAATGCATCTACCAAAGTCGCCAACACATCCTGGTACATTGGTTCGCCAGAGGCACCGGATTCTTTGGTACGATCTAAGATGGCAATTGATTTTACAGAAGGAGGTATTGATTTTATAAAATGTTCCAATGAGAATGGCCGGTATAAACGAACCTGGATAACACCGGTTTTTTCACCCGCTGCATTTAACGCTTTCACTGTTTCATCCACTGTTTCGCCACCAGAACCCATGATGATGATGACTCTTTCAGCATCGGCCGCTCCTGAATATTGAAACAGTTCATATTTTCTGCCAGTCATTTTTTCAAACTCGTTCATTACTTCTTCAACAATATTGGGCATTTTATTATAAAAGTCATTCACGGTTTCTCTTCCCTGGAAATAGATATCCGGGTTTTGAGCAGTTCCCCGGATGAAAGGATTTTCTGGGTTTAAACCACGCTTGCGATGTGCAATCACCAGTTCATCCGGAATCATTGATTTGATTTGATCATCTGTCAACAACTCCAGTTTGTTAACTTCATGTGAAGTACGGAAACCATCAAAAAAGTGCATCACCGGAATTCTTGCTCGTAGTGTTGCAACTTGTGAAATCAGTGCAAAGTCGTGTGCTTCCTGCACACTTACAGAACTCAGCATGGCAAAGCCGGTCGTTCTTGCAGCCATCACATCCTGGTGATCTCCAAATATGGAAAGTCCTTGTGCAGCGAGCGAACGGGCAGCCACATGAATTACGCAGGCTGTTAATTCGCCCGCAATTTTATACATATTTGGCAGCATCAGCATTAAGCCTTGCGATGCCGTAAAAGTGGTAGTAAGTGAACCGGTTTGCAAAGCTCCATGTACGGTACCGGCAGCACCAGCTTCACTTTGCATTTCCATAATATCAGGAACAGAACCCCAGATATTTTTGATTCCTTTTGCGGCCCACTCATCGGCCAGTTCGGCCATGGTAGATGAAGGCGTAATTGGGTAGATGGCACACACTTCATTTACCCGATAGGCCACATAAGCCGCGGCTTCATTTCCATCTATCGTTGCGATCGTATTTTTATTTGACATCGGTAGTTGAGTTAACAGGTTCAGAAATCATTTCTATTGCATGACAAGGACATTGCTCAAAGCAAACGGCACAACCTGTGCAGGCATCGTAATTAAATTTGTAGCGGTTGCCCTTTCCTAATTTAATGATCGCATCTTCCGGACAAGCACCAAAGCAACCATCGCATTCAAAACAGTTGCCGCAGCTCAGGCAACGTTGTGCTTCAAATCTCGCTTCCTTTTCATCCAGTCCACCAATGATTTCATCAAAACTTCGGATGGCTACTTTAGGCTCCAGCTTATCCTGTTCCTTTTGTGGCGCTTCGGTTTCGTACCACATGTGTAGTTTCCGATACCCTGCAGTTGGGTGTTTTTCAGGCCGCACATAAGGTTGTTGGCTGATAAAGGCATTGATGTATTTAGCTGCTTTTTTACCATGGCCGATGGCAATGGTTGAGCTTCTGTTTTCGCCTGGCAACATATCGCCACCGGCAAAAATACCTTCATGACCGGTCATTCTTTGTGCATCGATATTTACGGTTCCATCTTCTTTAAATGTAATGCCTTCTACTGCACGCAAAAAACCAGACTCCGATTCATGGCGGTTGGCCAGTATCAGTACATCTGCATCAATGGTTTCAAATACGCCGGTGCCTGCTGCTTTGCCCTTTTCCACCTTCATTTGCTCCAGTGTAATCTTTTTATCTTTTATACAATGGATGCTTTTTAATATTTGTACATCCACGCCTTCTGCCAGCGCATCGTCCGTTTCGTAATCATAAGCTGGCATCATTTTTTTATCGCCTGAAAAATAAACAGTTACTTCTGAATCAAACCGTTTGATGATACGGGATAGATACAATGCCAGTTTGCCACCTCCATATACCACGACTTTTTTTCTAACGTAAGGTGATGAAGTGGATTTGTATTCCTTGAAAAAAGCAAAGGCATCTTTAATATATACCGACTCATCATTTTCAAAAACTTCTTTTTGAATGAGTTGTGCGCCTATCGCCAGAAAGACTGCATCAAAATTTCCATCGGCTTTTTCTTTCAATACATCCTGCACTTTATAATTCAGGCGTATGGTTACACCCATGTTAACTATGCGGTCAATTTCTGCTTTTAATATGGTATTGGGTAAACGATAATCAGGAACGCCAGTCCATAACAAACCACCTGCATGATCGCCAGCTTCGTATATTTCAACCGTGTGGCCCATACGGGTTAAATGATAGGCTGCAGATAAACCGCCGGGCCCTGCCCCTACCACCAACACTCTTTTTCCGGTAGCCGTTACTTTGTTTCTGACTTCCCATTTCTGGTGAATGGCTTCATCACCAATGTATCTTTCTACTGCGTGGATATTGACCGTTTCATCAATATGGTTTCTGTTACATCCGGTTTCACAAGGCTTTACACAAACCCGGCCCATTAACGCAGGAAATGGATTGTCTTCTAAAATAGTTTGAAACGCTTCGAAATAGTTACCAGCTTGTGCGTGCGACAACCAGCCCTGGATATTTTCCCCGGCGGGACAGGCACTATTGCAAGGTGGCATAAAATCAACATAAATGGGACGCATTGATCTGAGTGGACCAGTCCCATCTGCATGCAGCGTAAGATCAATTGGTTTTGTAATATCTGTATTGGCCATAGTAAATTATTTCAACTATTAATAATTTGATATACGTTCTTAAAAGCGAGGAAAGGTAGAACCATAAGCCATAATTGAATGTGACTTAATTCAGTTTTGAAAATGATTCATATCATGAAATCCAAAAGCACTTTAAGAGGAAGCGAATTTTTTGGATTTCAGCCAAATGCGAAGTGAAATAAATGCCGGTAGAATTAAATACAAAAGCGGATATAGGCGATCACGCCGTATGACGTGTTGCAACAAATTAATAGGAAATACTAGTCATGAAGATCAGGTGCCAAACCTGAAGAGAAAAGCTAATAAAAAGAAAGGTAGCCACAGCCAAACATAACTATAAACTTTTTGAGTACCTGCTATTTATGTTGAATAAAAAAGCCGGATCAATACCATCTGCCAGATAATCTATTTATAAACGGCCCATTCCCCACCAAATGGCCATACCCAATACGCCGCCTACAATACCGGCAACCGCATCTATGATATCATAGTGCCCCTTTCCAGTAATGAGCGAAAACAACTCAAAGCCATAACAGATCACTACCAATAAAATAAAGCTAACCAACCACGCATTGACTGGCTGAAATGGATACAGCCATTGAGCAAAAACCTGTAGCATAATGCCAAGCGGGATCGCTACAAAAAAATGTTTCTTTTTATCCGGTGCAATTTTTATGGACATGATATTACAAACTTAGTTTTTTCGATTGGCTTATAAATCAGTGGATAGTAAAAATGTTTTTCAATAACGGGTATTCATTGATGGGAACGTACTATGCACTGCTGCCTCAAATAGGCATGCAGCGGAGATTCAACAAACTGTTGCACTAAATTGGCAACCGTTAAAACTAAAAAGGATTTTTAAATTTGAACTGATGGCAATTGTTTCTCCTGAATGATTTATAAAACGAGCAAAAGCTTTACATTTCCGAGACATAAAAACGGATAAATTATCAATAAAAGACTCGCCTACCCTTATCAAATATTTACCAAATATTTCTTATAAACAATGATATAAATAAAATATATTTGAAATATAAAATTAAACTTTATGAAAAAAATAATGCTGTTGCTGGTAACCCTTACCGGTATTTTACAATTAAGTGCCCAAACAACTATCACGGCATTAACCTTAAAACCCGAATTTCCAAAGCAAAATGAGAAGGTAAGTTTTACCTACAATCAAAACTTTGCCTCGCTGATCAAGCAACCCGGGGTTGATATTGTTGTGTATCAATTTACCAGCAAGGGTGTAAAAGTAGCAGAACCCGATATCATTAAAAAAGGTACCATTTACGCTGGTTCCATAATATTGGACAGTAGCACAGCATGCATTGCATTTGGTTTTTCATCCGGTGAGGAGAAAGATAACAATGGGGGCAAAGGGTATATTGTACCTGTTTACAATAAACAAAATAAACCGGTACAAGCCTATTATGCATGGGCGAATAGTTTACAAGGCGGTTATGGTGAGTATTTACTCGGTTTAAACCCAGATGCAGCAAAAGGTTTGGATTACCTGGAAGAAGGCATTCAACAATACCCGACGCTAAAAACAGATCCGGTATTTTTGGGTAACTATTTGTCCGCCATCAACAGCGTTAAAAAGAAAGAAGCGCCGGAGTTGGTGCTGAATGAATTGCAATCCTTTGAAAGCAAGGGCAACTTAACAGAGGCAGGTTACAATACCCTGGTACAATGGTACACCAGGAATAAAAGAAAAGAAAAAGCGGATAGTTTAACCACTGCAATGAAAACAGCTTTTCCGGATGGTGACTGGAAAAAAAGCGAAGCCTATACCAATTTTAATAAAGAAAAGGACCTGGTTAAAAAACGGGCACTTTACCAGGAATTTACTGCGAAATACGGTTCAACTGCTAGTAACAAGGCAATGATCGACAATATGAAATCTCAAATGGCGGCGGCCTATGCCACTGCAAAAGATTATGCATCGTACAATGAGTTGAGTAAAGAGTTGAGTAAATCAGCGATTGCATCCTCCAACAACAACATCGCCTGGGAAATGGCGGAGGCAGATGAAAATTTGGAAGAAGCAAAAAAGATGGCTCTTATGGCTGTTACCTATGCAAAAAGTGAAATGGACAAGCCGTCTGAAAAAATCCCGGATGGCGTCACCAAAAGGCAATGGGAGCAACAACGTAAAGGAAACTATGCCATGTTTGGTGATACCTATGCTTTTATTCTTTACAAATTAGGCGATTATAAAACGGCCTATCCGATTGCAAAAGATGCGGCCGGTATCAACAAATTTAAGGATGCCGAATACAATGAGCGGTATGCTTTGCTTGCAGAGAAAGCACTTCCGGCAAAAGAAGCCAAATCATTGATTGAACAACTGGTAAAAGATGGGGTGGCCACTACTAAAACAAAAGAGGCATTAAAGAACTTGTATGTTATAGAAAAGAAAACGGACCAGGGCTATGACGACTACCTGGCGAATTTGGAAGCATCGGCAAAAATTAAAAAAAGAGAAGAAATTGCAAAAACGATTATTAATGAACCATCACCCAAATTTAGCCTGAAAGATTTTGATGGGAAGGCAGTAAGCCTTGATGACCTGAAAGGAAAAATAATCGTTGTTGATTTTTGGGCAACCTGGTGCGGCCCGTGCATTGCCTCTATGCCTGGTATGAATAAGGCACTTACCAAATATAAAGGCGATGAAAATGTGAAGTTTCTATTTGTAGACACCTGGGAAAATGTGGAGAATAAATTGCAGAACGCCAAAGATTTTATGACGAGCAAAAAGTATCCGTTTTATGTGTTGATGGACAACGATAATAAAATGGTGGAAGATTTTAAAGTAAGTGGTATACCTACCAAATTTGTAATTGACAAGGAGGGAAAAATTCGCTTTAAAGCCGTGGGGTTTAATGGCAATGACGATGCGTTGGTAGATGAATTGACTACCATGATTGAATTGGCTGGCAGTTAGTAATTTTCAAAATGTATGATATCAAAAAAGGCTCCCGCAAATGGCGCCTTTTTTGATTTTTAAATATTGTCTTCAACCTGTTTTTGTGGCTGTTAAGCAAGCAAAATTGATGAACCAGGCTATTTTGAATTGTTGACTGAAATTGAATTCTTACCTCAGCGTTTTAGTAGTTCATGAGTTTATCCACCGCTTCGCCTAGCCTGCTATAGGCCATAAAGTTTTTCTCCAGTTCAGTATTAAAAGGAATGGGTGTATCGAGCGAAGCACACCGTATTACCGGCGCATCAAGTAATTCAAAACAATTTTCTGCAATCCATGCGGCTATCTCTCCACCGATGCCACCGGTCAGGGTATCCTCATGCAATAACAGCACTTTTCCGGTGGCCTGTACTGCCTGCCGAATGGCGGGATAATCCAATGGCAATAAGGTTCTAAGGTCTACAATGTAAATAGATAGTTCCGGGTGGTTTTTTTCAAAATCCATAGCCCAATACACCCCGGCACCATAGGTGATGATGCTGATGTCATCTCCATCCTGCACCAGTCTGGCTTTGCCAATTTCAATTTCATAATATGCCTCAGGCACCGGTCCGCTGATGCTGCGGTACAATGCCTTGTGTTCGAAAAACAACACCGGATTGGGATCGTTAATAGCCGCAATCAATAAACCTTTCGCATCCATCGGCGTGGATGGATAGACTACTTTTAATCCGGGCGTATGCGCAAACCAGGCTTCGTTGCTTTGGCTGTGAAAGGGCCCTGCACCTACCCCTCCACCCGTTGGCATTCTTATCACCACGTCAGCGTTTTGGCCCCAACGGTAGTGGAGTTTTGCCAGGTTGTTGATGATCTGGTTAAAGCCCACGGTAGCAAAATCTGCAAACTGCATTTCCATCATTGCTTTGTACCCTTCCAGTGATAAACCCAAAGCAGCGCCAACAATAGCGCTTTCGCAAATGGGGGTATTGCGCACTCTTGCTTTGCCAAAAGTGGCTGCCAAGCCTTCTGTTATTTTAAAGGCACCGCCATATTCTGCAATATCTTGTCCCATTAAAACAAGGTTGGGATGTTGTTCCATGCTCTGGTACAATCCATCTTTTATGCCGTCTATAAAACGGGCAGCTTCTTTTACCGGACCGGATGGTATAAATCCAGGTGTAGCGTTATTGATTATTTCAACAGCTTTTCTATTGGCAGCGGGTTTTGCATAAAGGTCGGCTAACTCCTCCGGGGTATCTGCTACCATTGCTGGCGATGCATAGCCGGTTTTTAATTCCGCTTCAATATATTCCTTTAGCTCACTTCTGATCGCCGTTCGAGATTCATCATCCAACAGCCCTTGTTCCAGCAGATATGTTTCGTAATTCTTAATCGGATCTTTTTGTTCCCATAAATCAAATAAATGCGGTGGTACATATTTGGTTCCACTGGCTTCCTCATGACCACGCATTCTAAAGGTCATGCATTCGATCAGATAGGGTTTTTGATTTTCAATACAATATTTACGGATGCCTTTGATGGTATCGTACACTTCCAAAATATTGTTACCATCAATCCGGATGCCTTCCATACCATAACCCCGTGCCTTATCAGCCAGACTAAAGCAACGAAACTGCTCGCTTACCGGTGTGCTTAATCCGTATCCATTATTTTCTATTACAAAAATTACCGGCAAATCCCATACGGCTGCTACATTCAATGCCTCATGAAAATCGCCTTCGCTGGTGCCACCATCACCAGTAAACGCCAATGAAATTCTTTCTTCCTCTTTTAATTTATGTGCTAATGCTACGCCATCAGCTATGGCAAGTTGGGGCCCCAGGTGCGAAATCATCCCGCAGATATAATGCTCGGCATTGCCAAAATGAAAACTTCTTTCACGTCCTTTGCTATAGCCATCTTTACTACCCTGCCATTGTTTAAATAGTTTATTGAGTGGCATTTTACGAGCTGTAAATACGCCGAGATTCCGATGCAATGGCATGATCCATTCTTCCGATTGCAGGGCCATAGTTGCCCCAACGGATATCGCTTCCTGCCCAATGCCACTGAACCATTTGGAGATTTTACCCTGTCGGAGCAAGAGCAACATTTTCTCTTCGATCATCCGTGGTAACAACAAATTTTTATATAAGTCTAGTAAGGTTTCGTTGGTGAGATTTTTCCTGTTGAATTGCATGCGACCGTATTATTTTGATGGCTGTTAAGTTGAACTCTGATGGCAGATTAAATTACACCATGAAGTTAGCAATATTACTGCCAACTGGAATTGCAAATGGGGAAAGTTATCTTAAGAATAAAGGAACGGTTCGATTGGTGAATGGTCAATGCTCAATTGTGAGAGATTCATGATTCACCACCCATTGTAATAATTAAAAATTTGCTTGCAACATTTTTCTTAAAGAAATCATAATGTCATCTGCTGTTGTATGTAAATTATTTGAAACCTGCATCAGAGAACAAAATTAAATTATGAAACATACTACCAGAAATACCAGCATGGCGCTAGCCTTCTCTTTAATTGGTGTAATCCTTTTTTTAAGTTCCGCCAAAATACAGGATGATAAAACTTCAATACCTGAACAATTTGCAAAGCATCAACCTAAAATACAAGTAGCCATTTTGCTGGATGTTAGCAATAGTATGGATGGGTTGATTGAACAGGCCAAGGCGCAGTTGTGGAACATGGTAAGTGTGATGGGGAGGTCTAAATGTGATAATACATCACCACAAATTGAAATCGCCTTGTACGAATACGGCCGAAGCAATAACAATGTGAAAGATGGTTATGTGAAACAGCTAATTAATTTTACAACCGATCTTGATTCCCTTTCGCAAACGCTGTTCAATTTAAAAACCTATGGCGGCGACGAGTACTGCGGCCAGGTAATTTTTAGTTCGTTATCTAACTTAAACTGGGATAATGCAACATCCAGTTACAAAGTAATTTTTATTGCCGGCAACGAAGATTTTTTGCAGGGCAACTTATCCTACACCAAAGCCTGTGCAGTTGCCAATCAAAAGGGGGTAATTGTAAATACCATTTATTGTGGCGATAAAATGCAGGGCATCAGGGAGCATTGGAACCTTGCCGGCGAATGTGGAAACGGAAGCTTTACCAATATTAACCAGAATGCAGAAATAGATGATATTGCTACTCCTTACGACAGTGCTTTATTCTCACTGAACGACCAGCTTAACAGCACTTATATAGCCTATGGCTATGCCGGTAACAGTAAGTTGGCCAAACAGCAGGAAGTAGATAAAATGAACTATAGTATGAACAAATCAGTGGCGGCAAAAAGGGTAGCGGTAAAAGGTAAAAAAGAATTGTACAACAATGCCGGCTGGGACCTGGTAGATGCATTTGAAAGCGATAGTTTATTTGCAGCCAAATTAGATATGAAAACATTACCGAAAAATCTGCAAACAAAAAGCCGTGCAGAAATCACCCGAATTGTAAAAGAGAAAAACAGCCAGCGTGGAAATATTCAAAAAGAAATTTCATCCATCAATACCAAACGGGAAACTTTTGTTGCTGCGGCAAAAAAGAAATCAGTTACCAATGGCGGCATCAATGCTACATTAGAAACCGAGATAGAAAAAATCATTATACAACAGGCAAATCGCTTTAATATGAGAATTAAATCAGATTAAATTATACTTCCTTACTCCTGATAACTTTTTTTGTTGGAAAAGCTCTTTTATGAACAAATGAATTAAAGAACGATAAAATGATGCTGAACAATACGGCACTCCAGAACCCGTCTACCCTAAAACCGTCAATCACATACTCGGCCGCTAAAATGATGCAGGCATTTATTACAAACAAAAACATGCCCAGCGTAAGTATGGTTACCGGAAAGGTTAACACGATCAAAAGCGGTTTAATGGTGGCATCTAAAATTGCCAGTACAAATGCGATTATTACAGCAACATAAATACTATCGATTTCGATACCGGGAAGAATATGCGCCAGGATGAATGCATTTACAGCGGTGATTAATAATTTCAGCAGGAATTTCATGTTTTCACATTAACAAGTAAAAAGAAATAGAACGTAATTCTACACTAATTATTTGACAAATCGCCGGTTATCTCACAAAACAAGCTTTTTAAACTAAAATTAAATCACCACCAACTCATAAAAATCTTCAGGCTGCAAATACTTTTCTGCCAATGCTTTTAGTTCGTCTGCAGAAATTGTTTTGATGGTTTTGATAGACTCGTAAAAGTATTGTTCATTCAGGTTGTTGAGAATAATATTTTTCCAGCGGCCGATTATTTGGAAGGGCCCATCAAGATCGCCCAAAATAGAACCGATCATATAGTTTCTTACCAAAAGCAACTCTTCTTCATCGATGAGTGTTTCCCGCAATATTTTCATTTCTTTAAAAACTTCTTTCACAGTTGCCTCACTTACATCCTTACCCGCTTCTGTACTAATCATCCAGGCACTGTCCTGGATATGGTTTTGCACATAACTGTGTATGCCATACGTGTAGCCTTTATCTTCCCGGATATTACTCATTAATCTTGATCCAAAAAAGCCACCCAATACAGAATTGAGCACCATCACATTCATAAAGTCGGGATGATGTCTGTTGGGAAATGGCCTCGCAATTCTAATGGCACCCTGCACACCATTGGCATCATTGCTGATGCGATATTTTTTTTGCGTGGCAGGTACCAGGATGCTTTTATTATGCGGTTTGTTATGGGCAGTAATGGATAGATCACCAAACTGTTTATTCATTTGCTCAAACAAATCTATGGGCAGGTTGCCTGCTACAAATATTACAGCGCTTCCGTTTACATAGTATTGCTGAAAATATGCTTTCATTTGGTCCGTAGTTAAAGCATCATAATCTGAGGCAACCATATATTTGCCATAAGGATGCTGCTCGCCAAACAAATACGCATCAATCAGGCGATTGGCTACAAAATCGCATTTTTGTAAACTAACGGATAATTTTTGCTTGCTATTTTGCACAAAGATCTCTAGTTCCTCTGCCGGAAAAATTGAATCGGTCAACATCTCCCGCATTACCGGTAACAATACATTTAAATGTTTGCTCAATGTATGCAGCGATACAATGGCCGTTTCGTTGTAACAGGTACGATTGCAATAAGCGCCAAAATATTCAAAATGTTCATTTAACTGGAAAGCCGTTTTGGTGGAAGTACCATTACGGAGCATATAGTTGGTAGCTGCTGCCAACCCATTTTGAGTTTCGTAACTATTACCCGCAAAAAACACCAGTTCAATCTGCAACACTTCTTCTGCACCGGCATTGATGGCAATTACTTCTACCCCATTGTCCAACACAAATTTTTCGTAGGGCTTTAGTTTCAGGTTAAATTCGATGGCATCTTTAATTTCCGGTGATATCGTTCTGTCAATCATTTCTTTTCGTATTTGCTGAATTACTTCAGGCTTTTAATAATGGTATGCTCCAATATGTATGTTGAATGCATTTGCATTTGTTATTAGTTAAACCCCCGATTCGATAAAAAACATATGCGTATGAACTGTTACAAATGCTTTATTTAATCTCCGGTATTTGTTGAAACCAGGCACCACCAAGCTACTAGCTTTCGGCTTCCAATTCTTCCAAAACATCTACTTGCAGGGTTGGGGAAGCTGAATAATAATACAACGTATTGCAATTGTTTTCATTGAATATCTCCCGGCTTTCCTGCATCAACTCTTCGCTTGTTACGGCGTGATAGTTTTCCAGTTCTTTATTGATCAACTCTGCATCGCCCAACAATTCATACATGGCTAAGCTGGTAGCACGGTTCATCACACTCATATCTTCAAAAGCCATCATGCTTTCTGTTTTATTCTTCACTTTTTGCAATTCAAACTCGCTGATGCCTTCTTGTTGCAGTTTAATGATCTCTTCCATTACCGCAGCTTCTGCATCTTTCATCTTTACTCCCCTTACCAATTTACCGGTGATAGAAAGCAAGCCTGGGTCGGTACTACCGTAATGTGAACAATCGATATTGCTAAACAATTGCTTTTCTTTTACCAGCGCTTGAAATAAACGGGAAGATCCGCCACCACTTAAAATTTCGGTTATCAGATCGGTTACATAATAACGTTTGTCGAGCCGGTCGCAAATATGCCAGCATTTATACAAGGCATCCAATGGAACGTTGGCTTTTACCTCCATCATTTTAGGAGCCGTTTGCTTTGGCTCCATTGGTAACTGCCGGTTGTATTTTGTTCCGGAAGGGATTGGTCCAAACCATTTTTCGGATAAATCTTTTACGTGCTCAACAGTTATGTTGCCAGCTACTACTAAAATGGCATTTACCGGAGTATAATGTTTAAAGAAAAAGTCTTTCACATCCTGCAATGTAGCATCTTCCACATGTTTCAGTTCCTTTCCAATCGTCATCCATTTATAAGGGTGGTTGGTATAGGCCAATTCCCTCATTTTATGCCAGGCATCTCCGTAAGGTTTATTGATGTAATGTTCCTTAAACTCTTCACACACTACCTTTCGCTGTACTTCCAGGCTTTTACTATCAAACGCAAGGCTTAGCATGCGATCACTTTCCAGCCAAAAAGCAGTTTCAATATTTTCGGCAGGCAACTGACAATAATAATTGGTAAGATCGTTGGTAGTAAACGCATTGTTTTCGCCCCCGGCCATTTGCAGCGGTTCATCATATTCTGGAATATTGATGCTTCCACCAAACATCAGGTGTTCAAATAAATGGGCAAAACCGGTTTTATCCGGATTTTCATCTCTTGCACCCACATCATAAATAACATTCACAACCGCCATGGGCGTACTCTCGTCTTTATGCACCAATACCCTTAACCCGTTATCAAGGGTAAACTTTTCATAATGAATCATGCGGCAAAGTTAAGGAGTGTGCAAGTAAAATTACCGGGTTATAAAAATGAAAACTATAGTTTTTTTCGATGATAGTAGCAGAAGGAATGATCTTTTTAGCTGTGTAAACTTTGATCGGATTAAATACCGGCATTTACCCGAATACATTTGAAACGGAACAAAGTGTTTTCAAGAAACGAAGGTTTTATTTAATTGCAGCTATTCTTATATCCGCTGCCAACAAGTATTTTCAGGCTACTTTAGAATTGAAATAGGTTTCAGTACAACCTGCATCAGTTGATTATCTCGGCTAAAGGTAATTTTTATTTTTTCCTTGGCGGATTGTAGTATTGATTTGTATGTCATGATGTTATTGGAAAAATTTTTTTGGACTCCCAGGATTATATCATCTGGTTTTAAGCCCGCTTTTTCGGCTGGAGAGCCGGGTATAATATCATCCACTACAATTGATCCGTCTACGTAGTAAATGGCTAACCCTGTATACGCATAATCAAAAGGTTCGCTAAAATGACTATTGGGTAATAAATGAATTTCTCTTTTTGGATAGTTAATGGTCATATTAAAACGACGCAGTAAATCATTTCCCAGCAATCCGCCAACAAATGGATAGGACGTAACATTATATTGGTCTTCAAAAATATAAGTGGGTACATTTCTGAATTTATAATTTCCTACCTGCAGCATTTTCACCACAGTTAACCTCATTTGCAGCTTGCCTCCCATTCCTTCCGCCTGTGTGTACAATGGCTTTCGCTTGGATATTAAAATACTGCTATCTTTTACGTATTGTTCACTTAGCAAAAAGCAAAGGCCGGCACCGGTATCAAAATAAAAATTAAAATCCTGTTTTTTCCTGTCCCTGAATCGAAGGCTTTGAATCGGTAAAGTGGTAAAAGCGGGCCGAAGAATGGCGCCACCTCTTGGGTAATCCATCTCACCCGGCTGATAAACATATATAAATGAACTATCGAAATTGAGTTTGACGATATAACGGCTAAAAAAACTGTATCCAATGATACCATCTATCTTTTCACCATAAACGCTACTGAGTACATCATAATCATTGATGTGAAAATTGAGTTTTTCAATGGTTAAACCTGGAAAATTTAGTTGTTGATTAAAAAGAAAACTCACTTTTCGCTCACTTCCCATACCCCGGATAGTAGTATCGGTAGGTGAAGGTTTCAACTTCAGGTAGGCACAGGTAGAAGAATCCAATGAAATGCCGCCGCTACCGGTATCCAATATAAAGTTCAGACTATCAGGCAACTGCCCAAGTGTAGCCCTTAGTACCATTACACCACCGCTATATTGCTTAAATAAAAAGCGGGTTATTAATTTTGCTTCCGGCTGCGGTTGCAATAATTCCTGCCCCTGGCTCACACTAAGCAAGGCAGTGAAAAAGACTATGTAAAATAATATCTTCATAAAGCTGAATTAAATATACAACCTAATGGATGTACTTTTGTTACTTATTTATAAACGGTGTTATGGAAATAAATGAACTATTTAAGAAAGCATTCAATTTTGAATTTTTAACTGCGGAGGAGGGGGTATTTCTTTTTGAAAAAGCACCTTTAGCCGAGCTGATGTATGTAGCGGATGAATTGAGAAAAATACAAGTGCCACACGGCAAGGTAACCTGGATCATTGATAGAAATCTGAATACGACCAACGTCTGCATCGCCAATTGTAAATTTTGTAATTTCTATCGCATTCCCGGCCATGCAGAAGCCTACATTACAGACATTGAAACCTACAAAAAGAAAATTGATGAAACTTTCCGATATGGTGGAGAACAATTATTATTACAAGGCGGACACCATCCCGACCTTGGCTTAAGTTATTATACCGGCCTCTTTAAAGAATTAAAAAGCTTATACCCAAATTTAAAATTACATACACTCGGGCCACCCGAAGTAGCGCACATTACCAAACTGGAAAAAAGTACGCACCGTGAAGTATTGATTGCATTGAAAGAGGCGGGACTTGATAGCTTGCCCGGACCTGGTGCTGAAATTTTGACAGACAGGGTTAGACGCTTAATCAGCAAAGGCAAATGTGGCAGCCAGGAGTGGCTGGATGTAATGCACGAAGCGCATAAGCTTGATATTACCACCAGTGCTACCATGATGTTTGGCCATGTGGAAACCATTTTGGAAAGATTTGAACACCTGGTAAAACTTAGAGAAGTTCAAAGCAGGAAACCAGCGCATGCCAAAGGATTTTTAGCCTTTATTCCTTGGACCTTTCAGGATGTAGATACGCTACTTGCAAAAATCAGGGGTATTCAAAACCTGACCACACCGGAGGAATATATCCGGATGATTGCCATGAGCCGGATTATGCTGCCGAACGTTAAAAATATTCAGGCAAGCTGGTTAACAGTAGGTAAGAAAACGGCACAGATCTGCCTGAACGCTGGTGCCAATGACTTCGGTAGTATTATGATTGAAGAAAATGTGGTAAGTGCTGCAGGTGCGCCGCATCGTTTTACAGCCAATGGCATACAAGAAGCCATACGGGAAGCAGGTTTTGAACCGCAATTGCGTAACCAGCAATATGAGTTCAGGGCAATGCCAAAAGTAATGGAAGAGCAGGTGATAGCATATTAAGCGATTTTTATACAATTATTTATGTGACCCGTGCTGTCGGGTGGTCAATGGTAAAAAGTTGACCACTCACAATTCGATTCCTGTCAAATAACCATTCCTTATTTTCTTTTCCCTATTTTCCATTCAATTCCCTTTTCACAACTATCCATTCACCTCCTGATAATCCATTTCTTTCAACTTCCACAACCGCTTAAATGTTGTTAATTGAAAAAAGTTGAAGATTTAAATTGCATTGTTCCAGACTAAGAAAAACCCCGTCTTATAAAGTAGAAAGGTGGCAGGTCAAACTTTACGATTAAAAAGGTGCTATCCAGACTTTAATTTGTTGTGTGTATTGCCTTAGTAACATCAAATAAATAAGTCAACTTTCCGTTAATGAATCCGCTAACCTTTCACTTAAAAATATATCTGCGTGACTTTATTTACATTTGAAACAACCAAACCTCAAAGGATGAAACCTATTCAATTGGTTTGCTGTATTTTATTCTGCTTGCCCCTTACATTATTAGCACAAAAGAGAATTAACGGCTTAGAACTGAATAAGAATTTTGCTATTTCTTTATCAAGTCACTTTTCAAAATATTCATTGTTTAAAATAAATACGGCGGACCTAAAAACCTATATAAAAGATGCCGGTACTGCCATATCAACGATTGATCTGGATCTTAATGGTTTGGGTACTTTTAAATTATTATTGCAGGAAAATGATATTCTTAGCCCGGATTATAAGTTAACCGTGTCTTCACCTGAAGGGAACCAGGTATTTGGAAAACCTGCCTGTATTACTTATTCAGGTGTATTGGCTGGTGAAAGTAACAGCAGGGTGCGATTGACTATCACTTCCGACCTCATTTACGGACATATAAAAAGCAACGATAAAGATTATTTTATTGAGCCTTTGGGTTATTTTGAAAACAATACTTTGCCAGGAACATTTGTAGTGTATGAAACCGGAGATGCTGTAAATGATCCTACGCTTACCTGCGGGGTTACAGAAACTGCCGCAGCGCAGCAGAAGTTTTCGCAATCAGCAAAAATAACAGCAGGGCTCAATTGTGTTAGAGCTGAAATGGCCATTGCGTCGGACGATTCCATGTTCCTTAGATATGGAAGTGCCGCCGCTGTTGCTACCCACAATATCGGGGTGATGAATAATTTAATTTGGAATTATACCAACGCTGCCTTCAATAATAATATTGAATTTGTTATTGCGGCGCAGTATGTATCCACCTCCGCCGCAAATAACCCGCTGCTGCCGGCATATAGCGGCACAAATTCAGCTACGATACTTAATAATTTCAGAGCCTGGGGACAAGCGGGAAATTTTGGTACCGGTTTTGACATTGGTCAATTATGGACAACCCGAAATATTGACAATGATGGTGCCGGAACCAGTGCGGGAATTATAGGGCTTGCTTATGTAGGTACAGTTTGTACTTCCAGCAAGTACCAGCTTTTAGAGGACTTTACGGGTGTTAATCCCTCGGGTTCAGGATATTCATTGGAAGTTTTAACCGCACATGAAACCGGCCATAACTTTAATTGTGTGCATGATGCTACTGGTTCAGCCTTTATTATGACACCCGCTATTTTAAATACCCGTGCCTGGAGTAGCACCAGCATTAGCGCTGTAGATGCGTTTGTTGCAACAAGAACCTGCCTTGCCCAATGCAGTGTTTCGGGACCGCTGGTAGCTGACTTTATTGCAAGCCCTGCAACTGTATGTGGAGGAGGCAGCATCCAGTTTTTTGACCGTAGCATCGGTGGGCCTACCTCTTGGAAATGGAGCTTTAGCGGAGGAACACCTTTTACTTCCACCCAGCGAAACCCTGTAATTTCTTTTGCATCGGCAGGAGTAAGAAATGTGTTTTTAGTAACGGATAATGGCAACGGTGCTGTAGTAAAGGCAGCTCAGGTAATTGTAAGTAACCCACCGGTTGCAGCTTGTGTTAATATTGGCACAGGAACTACGAATGCTGGTATCAATTCATTTAGCCTGAACAATATCAGTAACGTAACAGGCGGAGTGGCCGCCGATGGTAATAAGTACCTTGATTTTGCGTGTACCGACAATACCTTTCTGGCCGCTGGAACCAATTATACCGCTACTGCCAATGTTGGAACAGCCACTCCAGCCAATTCCTTTAACCTTGTACAATTTTTTATTGATTACAACAACGACGGCGATTTTACCGATGCCAATGAAGCTGTGTATAGCTCTCCTCAGTGCTACATAGGCAATCATACGTTTTCATTTAATACCATCGCCAACCCGCCCGTTTTAAATCAATTGCTGAGGGCTCGTTTAATTGCCAAAGATTGCGTTGGAGGCATTAATGCATGCGTTAACCCAACAGCAGGACAGGTAGAGGATTACAGCGTACTATTCCCGAGGCCTGAGCCTGCCTGTAATTTCAATTACTGGTCGGGCGCCGACAATAAAGCCTGGGAAAATCCAATGAACTGGAGCTGTGGAATTATTCCCACTGCAACTACCAATGTAGTTATCGGTGCCGGCAAACCAAATTATCCTGAGATAAATTCAATGGCTATTTGTAAAAGTCTATTTAATACTTCCGGTACTTCTATCAGTGTTAATACAGGGTTTAAACTCGAAATTACCGGCAACAATTAATAGATAAGGTTGAATCGGATTGAACCCCGCCGGGATAATTTTTGGAAAGCCAAGGGGCAACATCACACAGATTTTCAATTTTAAATACACTTTCTACACAAGCAATATTTCTACAGGAGCTCAATAAATTTATGGTGAATTAAACCCGCAAACATAAATGTACATGAGTGGTTCGTTTTCTACAAAAACATCTCTTCAATTTGTAACCAGGTTTGTACTCTCTTATGGTTGCCATCGGGTGCAAGAATATTGTGCGGCTGTGTAAACAACAAAGTTTCACCTGTAAAAAAATCAAGGTTTTTAAAATGATCGTCAATCATTATATCAGCTTTGATTATCTCTTTCGAACCACAAAACACCATTTGTCGCCATTTAATAAACGGGAAATTTTCATTGAGCCAGGCATACTTTTCAGATAAGCTGTTGGGGAACTCCATAGCAGCAGAAACGATGAATATTTTATACCGTTCATTCAATAGTTTTAACACCCGCTGGCTATCTTCCATTATCGGCGCATTTCTAAAAAATCCCGGGCTGGTCACATATTTTATAACATTGGGAAACACCTCCGCTTCAGGCATGCCTTTAACTTCATCCAACGTAAAAACTTTGCCAAAATCGGCCGCATGCATCGCAATAAACTGGCTGTAAACATTGGCTAACACGCCATCCATATCAACAGAAATGCTTTTCATCTTTAGTTTTTTTTTGCAGAAAAAGCGATTTTAAAATTAGTTTGCCTTCTTGCTGAAAGGTTAATTTTTTTCTAACTCAACGGTGCTTTAAAATGGGTTATATTATACATTTATACCACCACTTACTTCAATTCGCTGCCCGTTAATCCACCTGGCATCATCGGTACAAAGAAATGCTACCACTCCTCCAATATCATCGGCTGCACCTACCCTACCCAGTGGCGACATTGAACTCAACATCCCTTTCATTTGCGGATTGTTCCGAATGGCAGCATTATTAAAATCAGTTTCTACCGGCCCAGGTGCAACCACGTTGGCTCCAATGCCCTTTGCACCCAATTCTTTGGCCAGGTACTTTGTAAATGTTTCTATGGCTCCTTTCATAGCGGCATATAAGGAATAACCCGGATTGGCAAAACGGGTGGTACCGCTGGAAATATTTATGATACGTGCCCCCTCATTCATGTGCGGAACCAGCCGTTGGGTTAAAAAATAAATGCCCTTAAAATGTACATTTAAAAAATCAGTAAACAGGGCTTCGGTCACCTGTGCAAAAGGAACAGTTGCACCCATACCGGCATTGTTCACCAAAAAATCAAGAGAGCTTTTGTTCCAATTTGCTTGCAAGGTTGTTATCACCTGTTGCACAAAAGTTTCCAATGATTCAAAATCGCTCATGTCCAATTGAAGCGCTATTGCCTTTTGACCAAGGGCTTCAATATCTTTTACAGTTTGGTTGGCCTCCGCTTCATTGGTTCGATAAGTAAGAATTACGTCGATTCCCTTTTTAGCGATACTGGTAGCCATATCCTTTCCCAGGCCGCGACTGCCGCCGGTAACAAGGGCGATTTTTATATCTGTCGACATCGTCTTTTATACTTTTTTGATTGTTGGTACAAAGCTAGGTTAAACCTTCTCCGGAAAATTAGAGGTAAAAATAATTTAATGCAACTTGTTGATGCAATCCCTTTTTTTAACCACCATTAAAATCCATCAACCAGCGTACTCAACACCTGGATCTGATACTTTTTATTGAATCTAATTGCAAGGACTTTCTGGTACATTGTACTAATTTTCTATTTTCTTAAACAGTAAGAGAATGATTTTTATGGATTTCGCATGTTTTAATATTACGCTTCCATTTCAACCGATGTTGCAGGATAAAATGATTAGCATTTTCAAACGATCTGTTAAAGCCGGCATTTATTTAAACTCATTTTCCATTTTTTCCGTTTATATTGGTCACAGGGACGCCGCTGGCCCCTATCCAATCAAATGTTTCAAACAATAAATTTTTTCAACCTTCGTTTTCATATAGTAAAATTTTAATTCAAAGCTCATGAAACCTAATAATAGCAATGCTCATCCCATTTTACAGTTGGTAAAAAATTGGTTCAACCGTTTTTTTCAAAACCCTGAAGTGTACCCCATTAAGTACTACAAAAAAGGTAAACGCTTTCGCCGTAACATTCCGATATTTTAAACAATAAGATTTGTAGCCCCCCATAATTGACAGTCCTGCCTTATTGCGGGACTTTTTTGTGCCCGGCAGGTTATCAATCAACAAGAAGTTTATCAACAAAAAGGACCTGAATCACGTTCGAACAATTGAATGACAGCATCGGTTATTGCAATTATGTTTAATGCCTAACTTTATACGAAACGTCAAATCATTTTTATGGATCAACAAATCATCAATTTATACGACGAGTACACCCACCGCCCGTTGAGCCGCCAGGAATTTATAAGCAGGCTGGCCAAAATGGTGGGCGGCGTTACTGCAGCCATCGCCATACTGCCAATGTTGGAATTAAATACCGCCAATGCGGCGACAGTTCCCGCTGATGAATTGTTTACAGAACGCATCAACTATCCCGGCATCACCGGCGATATGCAGGCATATGTGGCCCGACCAAAGGCAGAGGGAAAATACCCGACCGTAATTGTAATTCATGAAAACCGTGGTTTGAATGCCCATATTGAAGATGTTGCCCGACGTGCTGCAAGTGCCGGCTTTTTGGCCATTGCACCCAATGCATTGTCACCACTGGGTGGCACACCCGCTGATGAAGATGAAGCAAGAAAATTATTTCAACAATTGAAGGCGGAAGACAGCCTGCAAAATTTTACAAAAATATTTGATTATTTACCCGGTCGTAAAGATTGTAATGGAAAGATTGGTAGTGTAGGCTTTTGCTGGGGTGGCAGCATGAGTAATAAACTGGCCGTAAATGTTCCTTCGTTAAAAGCTGCAGTTGCTTTTTATGGCGGACAGCCGGATGCAGCAGATGTGCCCAAAATAAAAGCCGCGGTTCAATTGCATTACGGCGGATTGGATGAGCGGATCAATGCTGGCATTCCTGCCTATGAGGCAGCTTTGAAAACTGCAGGCACTCAATATGAATTGTACATATACGAAGGTGTTAACCATGCTTTTCACAACAACACTGCCCCCACCCGATACAATGAAGCTGCTGCCAAATTAGCCTGGCAACGTACGATTGATTTTTTTGGCAAACACTTAAAATAAAGTCACTCAACAATTAAAATTACCTCAAGAGACGCCGGAACTAGACGATGATCCTGGCCCTGCTTCGACATTTTTTTCCGATATAGTTAATGGATTGCACCACTGCCTGTTGAGAATAACTCATGAGAGAATAGTGTAAGGCATCTCCAAAAACCTTCATTTTCCTCTATTGTGAAATTGAATAAGGGATCAGCTCAAACAAAAAAAGGGTTTAGAAGTGCCCACAAATTAATCCAGGATTGCCAACCTGCTGAAAACCCAACAAATGTTTTAGAACCTTTGTCATTTTTGTTTCCCTGTTCTTTTAAATGTCTTTTCAATTTTACAACTGAAACCGGATCTTGTCTATTTTTCATTCTTCAGCCTTTATTACCTTTCCGTATGAAGCTATTGCACTGGCAATGGTCATTCAGCGAGGCAGATTTTTTTTCCTTGTTGTAATTCTTACAGTGCTGCTGCTACTAATATACCGCAAGCCTTCCGGACAATAGTTAGTTTTAATATTTTATTGAAATGAATAACGCTCACTCAACAAAATTCTATAGCGGAAAAGTATATCGGTTTCAATTTGAAGCTGTGTTGTTAATGTTTATTTTAGCATACTGTTCAGGTCTGTTCGGTAAGGAACAAAATACAAATCAGCAGAACCGTAATTTTTATGAAATTAAGGCACCTGGGTTTTACACTCACGCCAATAAAATTATAACACTTGAGTGAAGCAAAATTTTTAGAGCAGGTAAGGCAAAACCAGGGAATTATTTTTAAACTGGTAGGCCTGTACGCCAATGATGCAGAAGAAAAAAAGGACCTTTACCAGGAGGTATTGCTGCAAGCATGGAAGAGCTGGCCATCCTTCCGGCAGGAAGCAAAGTTCAGCACCTGGTTGTACCGCATTTGTTTAAACACCATTTTCACACAGAAGCGAAAACCGCAGCGGGTTGAGTATCCCACGTCGTTGGAAACGATTAGCCCTGCCATACAAAACAGCTTTGCACAGCAGGAAGACGTGGCAAGGCTGAGGCTGGCCATTCGGCGATTGCCCGAAACCGACCGGGCCATTATATCCATGAATTTAGATGGTTATGAAAATTCGGAAGTAGCAGAAATATTGGGTATATCCAACAATCACGTGGCGGTAAAACTGCATCGCATTAAACAACAATTGGGTAATCTTTTAACAGCATAAAGATGGATATCAAAAAAACATGGGGTGAAATAAATGATCCTGCGGATCAGGATCTGTCATCATTATTGCAAGCATCAAAGCTGTCAAAGTTTTCTTCGCACAGTCCTTTGGAAAAGATAAAAATTAACTTGTTGATGAATATGATCTGGACTGTATTGATATGCCTGATCTATGTAGTGATCATTTTTTACTTTCAAATATGGCAGATACAAATTTGTATTGCTTTGGTATTGCTTTTTTCACTCTGGGCACTTTACACGGCTTATCAACAATACATACATATCAACAGCGCAGTATCAGCGGGAAACACGGTTTTGCATGAACTAAAAAGGCACCACAAATCTATCAACGACTGGATGAATATGCAGCAGCGTGTTGCATTGCTGGTGTATCCGGTTAGTGCTGCCGGAGGCTTTATGCTGGGTGGTGTGTTGGGCTCAGGTAAGCCCGTTGAGGTATTTATGCACAAGCCTTTTATGCTGATGGTTTTACTAATTACTATAGTGGTATTGGTACCTCTATGCTGGTACCTGGCAAGGTGGATGTTTAACTATAGTTTCGGAAAACATTTGAAAACATTAAAGATAAATATTGATGCATTGGAGGAGGAAAAATAATTTTCAGCTCTTCTAATTCTGATAAATAAAAGGATACTAATGTTACGATAAATTCAAAATGACGTAAAGTGAATAGGGGAATTTGAACGCCAGAATAATCACTCAAGTAGCGCACAAATTCGTGTCTTTTGATTCGTGTAATTCGTGTCGTATAATACGTGTATTAAAACATCATAAGTACATTTGTCAATAGCGCTTGCTTTGTGCGTGAATGTTGTCTGGAAAATAATTGTTGCCCTGATAAATTAGCTTGTCGCTTTACGGGGTTTATTCATTACGACGAAAGGCATTTTTTTAGTGTGTTATTTTTCTGCTGTGTTTTTAAAAGGCAAATAATTTGCTTAGCCATTTGTGCATTTTCATGCAATATTTTTTATGCAGTAAACTTACAGCTCTAGTAATTTGCTCGCTGCCTTCTTCCAAGCTTCTTGCTGTTCGTTGTAGCCAACAGCAACAGTGGCGCAGTAAAACTTTATTGGCAAAAACTATCGGAATTTTTTAGGTTGATTTTATTTAATCTAATAATTTAAAACAACGCCGGCACCAAATCCCATATCGCTGTCGTAGTGTGTAGAAATTGCAAAGTTTTTACCCAAAATGTATTTAATTCCGGTCATATATTCTCTATCGGTATTGAGCATAAAATTCATTCTCAAGCGCTTTGTAACCGGAATATCTTCTCTCATTAATTGTATTCTTACATTTCCATCCTGGTATATTTCTGTTTGCAACACTACCAGCATGGGCAAAGTATAAGCCACACCAAGGCTAAATTGTCGCCGGGTGTCTTTGGTATTTGTTTGTCCAAAAAGATTTTTTTCTCCTTTTTTCATGCCGGTATTATCTGTGTTTAATTTACGGTAGCGCCAATCAAATCCAATAAACGGCATCAACCATTGCATTTTGCCTAAGTATCTTCCTACATGTGTTTCTATTTCCTGTCCGTGATGTTTGGTGTAACCAAGCCGCCATTCTGTATTAACAGACCACCGGGTGTTTTGCAACATAGCCATACCATCATTGCCGTTTGTGGCAAAATCATTTTCTGCCATTGCATGAAATTTTCTGTCGTCTGCAAATAGTTTGCGCTGTGCCAGTTTGGGGTTTGGTATTAACGGATTCGGTGCCTGGTTTTCGTAACTAAAAACCCTGCCCATTCCACTCATCATGTGGTACAAAATGTGACAATGAAAAAACCAGTCGCCTTCTACATTCGCATTAAATTCCAGGGTATCTGTTTCCATTGGCATAATGTCAATGATGTTTTTAAGCGGTGCATATTCGCCCTGCCCGTTTATTACCCTAAAGTCGTGGCCATGCAGGTGCATGGGATGCCGCATCATAGATCCGTTGAAGATAATCAGCCGGAGATTTTCTCCCTTCTTCACCAATATTTTATCAGCCTCACTCACTACTTTATTATCCATACTCCACACATAGCGGTTCATGTTTCCGGTGAGTTCAAATTTTAAAACCCGAAAGCCCCCCTGCCCCCCAAAGGGGGGTTTTGGGAGCGTTGTCTTTGTGGGTGACTTAAGCATCGCATAGTTCAGTGTTACTACATCTGACAGCGCATTGCTGTTGTATTGATTGTGACTAGCATGTGCATTATCACCCATTGCCATACTATCCTTTGGTGCCGTTGCTTTTTGCTTTTCCTCTCCCGTAATTTCAGGATACATTACTACATTCATATCCATCTGGTTCAAGCTCATGTTCATGCCCATATCATCGAGGTCGCCGTTCATTTTCATCATGCCGTTCATCATCTTCATTCCTTCAAAGTATTTTAGCCGGGGCATGGGTTCTATCAGTTGCTTAATGCCATCTCCAATAAATAACGAAGCTGAATTTGTTCTGTCTTCTGTTGTGGCCAATAATTCATACGATGTGCTCTCGGCAGGAATAGTAACCACAATATCATAGGTTTCCGAAACAGCAATCAGTAACCGGTCAACTTCCACAGGTGCTACATCGTTTCCATCGCTTGCAACTACCATTATTTTACCCCCCGCATACCTGAGCCAGAAATAGGAAGAAGCGCCACCGTTTGAAATTCGCAGGCGCACCTTACTACCGGCCCCCCTTCCGCCCGTGGGGGGAGCCCATGAACTTTCCGATTTACCATTCATTAAAATTTTATTGTAATACACATCGCTTACATCCATTGCCAGCATCCGCTTCCATTCGTTTTTTACTTTGGTTTTAAAATGCCCGGCTTTTATGGCTTCAGCATAACTCTGCGTTGCATTTTTTTTGATGGCAAACCAATCAGACGCATTGTGCAACATTCGGTGTACATTATCAGGATTATAATCTGTCCATTCACTGAGTATAACGGGTAGCGTAGGAATATCAAATTCTGCTCTTTTATTCATGATAAAAGAACCATACATACCTATTTGTTCCTGCATACCTGTATGGCTATGATACCAATGTGTGCCATGCTGGATGATGGGGAATTTGTAAAGATGCGTAGTACCCGGCTTAATGGGCATTTGGGTAAGGTTGGGTACACCATCTTCCTTATTGGGTAAAAACAA
>JBGSMI010000204.1:0-11774 GCA_041740215.1 Ferruginibacter sp. | reverse complement strand
TTAGCAACTGGAGAAATGCCTCCATCTCTGCTTCTATCTTTTTTTTATGATTAGCAGCCTTCTTAACCTTAACAGATGAATGCTGCTTCAAGCTTTTAAAAGTATTATATTTTGTCAATGTTGCCATGTCGGTAAAGCTAAGATTTTTTTACTTACACTCAAAAATCGCACATTCGTTGTCTTGCCTTGAAAAAGGTTGGACATTTTTTGGTGATTGAAATGTTGTTCAGGTTATTTTTTTTACCGGAACATTGATCAGCTAAAAAAAAGTTGAAGTGTATTTTTTTAACCGTATCAAAATTCTTGTTTTTGCTATGCTGCTGTTTTTTATTTAGCTAGCATGCCAGTCATTGGTCAACAAAGAATAACCTAAGGTTAGCGAGCATCTATTTTTATTGCGGGGCTTTTTCGTGGTGCTTGCGGCTATTCTTATTAATATTAGCGGTACTGGCTTTTCGTTTTAGATAGTCAATTCAATTTGCCAAATGATAGTAGATTAAATTCGGATCTGTATTATCAGGTTCATCGGAATCTATGAACGATAATTTCTTCAGAAATTTTATAGAACGCTCGTTATATCTGTGGGAGAAGGCCTCCATTTTTTTTACTTCAATTAACATTAGCCCTATAAAGCCTAAGTTTTGGTCATAAAGTTTTAAGCAAAAGAATTGCGGAAATGCGGTAATTGAATCTGCAAATCCGAAGATGTTGAAAATCCAAACCAATGGAATTGCATACTTCCATTCATTTGATCTTCCAGTAAGTGCGAATTGCCTAATTCCCTAAATTTTGGAAAATTTTTAACCACAAAGTGTCGCCATTCAAATGACCAGACCTGTCCAGTTGGCGATACATTCTCCTAACCAAAATCCGTATAACTTATCGGCGTAATCAGCACGGGAAATTATAAGGTCTGTAGGCCTGGGTGTATAGGCGACATATTTAAGGTTCGAATCCTGCAAAGGATTTACTGTCTCTTTTGCTTGTTTATTTTGTGAGTCCTTGCATGAGAACATTGCCAGATGAAGGGCTAACAGGATGCTGATAAATATAGAATTCTTCATATCAATTGTTTGTTGCTTTGTTTAAAAAGTTATCTATTCCTCTTGGCCAGCTTGGTCTCCGTCCAGCGGGCTCTGCACAAGACCACTTAACTATTTACTAGAGCTTCTTTTAATTTATTGAATACGACTCGTGGTGCCTCTAAAGCTAGCGGTCGGGGACCGGGCAGCGGCAAGTACCAGTGGCGGCAAAAGGTTTTTCATGAACCTGCGCTATTCGACAGTTACATTATAAGCTGCCCTTCTTTTGAATATGATGAAGGATTTTTTTTTGAGTATGAAAAAATATTGCCAAGGAACATAAGGAATTAAATAAAAAAATCTTTATCACGTCGAGTGAATATGAAGAGGCAATGACTACTTCAAGTGTTTTCAAAATTTTTTTAACCAGTTAAAAGCCAGTAAATATAAAGGGTTGGAATTAGAAAACTTGGTGGTGGAAAAAAATGGGCCACGCTACGCAATATGCTTATGCCGTCGGCAGAGGATTTCAGTTTGTATTCAACAAACCGGACATAATGCTGGACACTTTGATATTGGATAAATATGTAGGTCATTATGAATTTGGTATGCATATTACCCGTGCAGATAAATTAATTTATGTTAACTTCCCAAATGGAAGAGTAAAGTTGCATGCGCAAACGAATGAAAAGTTTTATGCTAATGGAATGCCTGGAACAACCGAATTTACAAAAGATGATAAAGGAAAAGTCATAGGTTATACTATGCGGGCAGAAGGTAATGTTATGATGGCGAAAAAACATGGTTAGTAAATATTTACATAAAACTACCGCCAACAAAGCTTGGATAAATCATTCCAACGATAAATTTTATGACACACAGATATCTATTTTTTCCTCCGCATCCGGCTTTGGGCCACGTTGTAAATAATATTATGGTCAGTCATACAATCACAGATGTTTTTCAAACTAATCTATCCTTTCCTTTTCCGCCTTTACCTGAGCATTGTATTTTATTTTATCCCTATGACAGGCCCTTGGCACAAGATATAGATACAAAAAATATTTATACACTTTATGCCTGTACCATTACCGGACAGCTAACAGAACGTACTATACTTTCTCTGGGACACAATCATCTTATGATAAAAATCGGGTTTCAACCCGGAGCACTTCACAGACTGCTGGGAGAACCCATGTACAAAATGCTGCCTCACAAAAATTATGACGGGGAGGCTGTACTTGGAAACCATGTAAAGCATGTCATAGATGCGTTGGCAAATGCAACCGACTTTGTAACCATGAAAAAAATAGCTCACACCTTTATGCTCGGCCTGCTGTCAAAATTCAGGCAGCCACTTGCAATTGACTACATTATACCTGAAATAATAAAATATGGTGGCATGGTTAAGATTGATACGCTCGTACATCAGGCGTGTATGGGTAGTCGTCAGTTTGAAAGAGTTTTCAAAGACAGAATGGGAGTTTCTCCAAAGTTTTATAGCAGGCTTGTACGTTTTGGCAGGGCGTGGCTATTGAAAGAAAACAAACCGGATTTTACCTGGACAGAAGTAGCTCATGAATGTAATTATTTTGATGAGATGCATTTTATCCGGGATTTTAAAGAGTTCGCAAATGCCAATCCAACAGAAATTTCAGATGCTTTTAAAAAACAACCATTCCTGCTTAAAAAAGACATCTTCCACTAATAAATAAATGTCGCATTTGTACTATTTTAAGGCTGCAGTCAAAGCTTAGTTTTGCAACAAAAAGTTATTATGAAACACACATTTTTAATTACTACATTTATTTTGTTTACTACAGTGCTTTTTGCCCAGCGCAACTCAATGGATGAAAAATCTATCAGAGCTATTAAAAAACAACAGGAATTGGCCTGGAACAGACATGATTGGGAAAGTTTTAGCAGTTATTTTACAGATAGTGCTACCCTGATAAATTTTATTGGTGAGTTTTGGAAAAAAAGGACTGATATCATTACGCATTTTAAACAACTTAATGAATGTTGCTTGTTACCTACTTCTTTAAAGTTTGAGGTTAAAGATATTAAATTTCTCTCGCCTGAAATAGCAATTGTATATACTGAAGAAGCATTATTTGCAGACAAGGATTATGAAGTACCATTTCGCAAATATAAAAAAGGAGACGTTGATTATAAGATGTTGACTGACATTTTTGTAAAGCTAAATAATGAATGGAAAATAACTGTAGCCCAGCTTACACTGATCAATCAAATAGTGTCGCCACACAATGCTCCTGAAATAAAATAAAGAATCCACGGCGAGGGCACTCAATTGTAAATACTGTATTTTGTTGTAGTACATTCACAGAATTTAAGTGCAGCTGTCGCACATCAAAGGTTTTAAAACAAATAAGATATTATGGTAACTGAAATTAGTGATGACTGGTTTAAAGATTTCTTCCACGGAATAACGTGTGAAATTTGGGAACACGCAATTCCCACTGAAGTAACAAAACAAGAAGTTGATTTCTTATTAAGTGAATTAAATCTGCAAAGCGGGCAGAATATACTTGATATACCTTGTGGTTTCGGCAGACATGCTATCGAACTTTCAAGAAAAGGATTTAATGTTACAGGCATTGATATCTCGGAAACTTTTATTAGAGGTTTGAATGAGAAAATAATTTCAGAAAAACTGAGCATATCTGCAATTCAGGCAGACATTCTTGTTGTTCAGTTCGATAAAAAATTTTCTGCAGCATTGTGCCTGGGAAATAGCTTTGGTTACTTTAATATCGACAGGATGAAATTATTTATAGAAAAGGTTGCTTTAAACCTTGAACCGGGGTCAAAATTTATTATTAATTCGGGCATGATAGCGGAAAGCATCCTGCCAAACTTCCTCCACTACGCAAAAAATAACTCCTATATTGTTGGAAATATAAAAATGGACGTTACCAACATTTATCAGGTTGAGGACAGTTACATGAGAAGCAATCTTGTTTATACAGTAGAGGGCAGAACTGAACAACATTCGTTTAAGCATTATGTATTTACATTAGGTGAAATCATAAGACTTTTAAAGTTGTATGGATTGAATACAATTGCAACTTATAGTTCCACCTTAAAAGAGCCGTATAATTTTGGAGACCGGCAAGTTTATATTGTTGCTAAAAAAGAATAAGAAGGTTATACAATTTGTTTTTAATTGAGTACATTTTAAGATAAAAATAGCACGAACCGCAAACAGGCATTCATTTTTATTGCAGGATAAATAGTCAGTAAGCGCAACTCCTTTTTTTCAGTAGCGTCACCTGTTGAAAAAGATTGCCGGGAAGAAAGCTGATTATTTCAATATCAGCAAACATCTAAACAGCCCTGCTGCCAACAGTAGTTTGTTAATTATCTATTACAATTTTATCTTCAATTTTCTGCTACATTGACCAGGCAGCTCCTGTAGCAGCATCACAATAATTCCACATTTTTTGTCGTAAAATAGGGTTTAGAGCTAGCTTCGGATTGTACACTTTAATCAGTTTGGGATTTCCGGTCATTCCAGTAATACCGCCTGGCCCAATAAAACTACCGTCGGGAAGCATTTCATCTACTGTTGCTTTCAGGGTAGACAAAGCGCCTTGTGCTACATCCATCATAAAGATGCCTCTGATACTTCTAAAAAAGGATGCGAAAAGACCAGTAGATGCATCAAACAGTGGCGTGGCAGTTAAACCGGGATGTGTGGTGTGCGCATGGATTTTATTTTGGAGACCAGCATTTTTAATGATTTCACGAAGGCCATCCCTGAATTGAACTGCGGCTATTTTTGTTACGCCATACACTTCCCAGGGGTCATATTTTTTTTCTGCATTCAGATCATCCCATATCGCCTTATTACTTACCGTAGTGCTTGCAGAAGAGCTGGTGGAGATTATCACAGCTTTGGGTGCCAATTGAATTTTGTGCATCAGTAAGGAGGTAAGTAAGTGATGCCCCAGCACATTGGTTGCCATCTGTAATTCAAACCTGTCTACAGATTCTTTTCTCTCCGGCAATGCCATGATGCCGGCATTCAGGATCAACCCGTGTATATGTGTAATACCGGCATCTGCATTTACTTTTGCTGCAAATTCTTTTACAGACTGCAAGGATGAAATATCCAATGGCAGGTTCACGAAAGGGCTCAAATCATCCGATTGATCCTGGATAGCAGCCATTGCTTTTTGCGCTTTATCTATGTTTCTATTTCCCGCAATTACCTGCGCTCCTCTTTTGGCCAATTCGTATGCTATTACTGTTCCAATACCAGAGCTGGTTCCGGTGATAACGTAGGTTTTATTACTTAAATCTGCTGGCATTGCTGCAAGGGTCCATTCTTTCATATTTGTTTCGCTATTTTTTTAATTAAAGACAGCCATTAAAAAGAGTCGCTTGCAACCGGGTTAATGTAAGCACTGTTAATACTACATTAACGAAATTAATAATCTGCTCTGTATCTATTTTTAATCAATAAAATATTATGCATTTAACTGCACTAGCTTCTTACTGATTGAACCGGTAAGTGCTTGTTGATTAATGATTGTAAAATTATTCATGTCGGCTTTTTAACAAAAGCTAATTGGTTTTCTGTTTAGCGGGATTGAATTGAAATTGAGAAATGTAACAGTGGATGCCTTTGTCCGCCTCAATTTCGCCAATCTTGTTATGGCGGGTTGTTGTTCTGCCTGGGATTATTTTCCCTTGTTTATTTAAAATGTGTAAGTGTGTCGTCAATCAACTGTTCAATTTCTATGCGGTTATTCGCAAGGGCAACTATCTCATCCTGAGAATTGGAATACTCCACTTTTAACCAACCTTCCATTAATGTAACTGGCCCAAATTTAACACTTACATTTTCCCATTTTTTATCAAATCTTTTAAAGCTTTCTCTAAAGACATTGGCAAATTGCCTGCTTTGAATTGAATAACCTTTTAAATGTCGCAATTTTAAGGCATGTATGTTATAGAATATTTTTTGCTTTTTATTGCTGAATCGATTGTCCAGATAGAAAAGAAAATTCTGGAGTCGGAAGTAGATGGATTTTGAGAAGGGGTTGCCCAGGACTTCTTGTAGAGTTTTAGAAAGACAGCATTTAAAATTTCGCCAACTGGCACTTCGATAGATTTCTTATTAAGCACTTTTTTATCAAGCTGGTTGGCTGCGTTTTGAAATGTAGTTAGATAATTTGTACAGTCCATTTTTTATTTTTTTATAGTTCGAAACCGAAGTAGAATTGAGATTAGATACAGGTGAATACTTGTATTCTTAAGCAAATGGGCAATATGAGAATGGGGTATTAAATACTCAACTTGTACCAATTTTTGATAACTAACCGGTAAAAAAATATTCTGGTTGAATTTATCTTTTTTTTTGAATGATTTTTTTTGAAGTAAGAGTTTTTATTCTAGGTTGTAAACCGGTATGTCACAACATAGAAATGAACTTTTTCATTCAACCGAAATGAATCTGTCTATCCAGGTCCTTTTAGCATGGCGCTTTTTGGCATGATTTAAGTCGCTTATAGTTTAAAATAAAAATAAATTATGTCAAAATTTACGTTGATTCCGATCGCTTTTTTAATGATAACTGTTGTGTCTTGTAACAATAAACCTGCTGATAAAGAAATACAGGAGAACGTGACCAGACAATTGCAGGATAATAAAAATTATGCGGGTGTTAGTGCTGAGGTAAATGAAGGTATAGTTACTTTAAGTGGCACATGTGAAGGAAATGATTGCGCTGCTGATATAGAGAATAATATTAAAGCTGTTGAAGGCGTAAAGAAAGTAGAAAATAACATCAGTAGAGACAATTCTATCGATATGACAATGAGAACATCTGTTCAAACGATCATCACAAAATACCCCGGAGTTCAGGCAGATGTAGGCGCTGGTGAAATAGTACTTAGAGGAAACATCAAAAAAGACAGTCTCAATTCACTGATGGATGAACTTAGTGCACTTCATCCTGAAAAAATCGACAATCAACTGGTCGTAAACTAGAAAATTAAAATGGGGAATTATCTCTCAAAATCCTTTACTAATTGATGATGCTGTGTTGATTAAAGTTTAATGGCAGGCATCTGAATATAAAATAAAATATCATGGACAATAATAAAAAGCAAAATCAAGGTCAAGATGCGGTTGAACCACTGATTGATCAAACAAAGGCTGAGAATAACAACGAAAGGTATTTTAGCCTGTTGGTGGATGAAGTTCCATACCGGGTAGAATTTGAACCTTTCTTCTTTAATGAGCAGGTACGTTACTATGTAAGCATAAACGCCGGACCTAAAGATGTTTTTGTTTGGGATAAGGAAGTTTCATTATTCAGAGCGATCGATAATGACGCTTCTGTGTTGCCCGTAGCTTTGGAAAAAGCGATTAGCGAAAAACTCAAAAATCAGCATTTAAATTAATAAGCGATTTCTGTCTATCAAAGCTTTTTATAACTTCACCTGCACTTCGCCCGGTGTAAATGCATTCAGAAATTTGAAATTGGTTTTTGGAATGATGGAAGTATGATCCGTGAGTGACCAGCGTCCCTGGCCTTCAAAACAAACCATAGCATAGAACCTCCTTTTGCCAATTTAAAAATTCATGATTTTTACTTTTCATTTTTTGTTTTAGTGTGACGCCGCTACATCAACCTTGTCGCCCTTCTTAATTTTTGCCTGAAATACCAGCGGTAATAAAACAGCGCAGATAATACCAATTTAAAAAAAACTTCGGAATAACTGATGATGGCTGCTTGCCTGGTTATTCATTAGCCCGCAACTGCTGCAGATTGAAAAGTTTAACGATGAATTTAAAAGCTAAAGTTGAAAGTTGTTTGCCCGAACTGAAAATTGGATTTGTAATTGGCGGAAGTTTGTTTGTAATACCACGCCTTGCATAACCTAATGTTTCCAGTTGGCTTGCCTTAGTTTGTCGTTTACAATATGTTTAATTTGTCCCGTACCAATAATTCTTGAGCCTTCTCTAAAGTCAAAATTCATCTTGTTCTTAAATTGTCCTGTAAAATGTTCAACCGATATTATTCTCATTTCTGCTTCAACTTTGTCCCCTGGATAAACAATTTTTCTGTCAATAAAAGTTTGTTCTCCCGAAGTATGCATTTCTGAAAAGTCAAACTTTACTTGCGATCGGTAGCCTGAAAACGCTGGTTTTTGTCGTCCACCATGCTCTGTCGGCAAATATGTTAGGGTTGCTATAAAGTCGGCTTCACCTTTGTCAACTTGAAACTTGTTATTGTGAAAATATTCGTAGGCAGCTACTTCAATTTGTCCGCCAGTTAATTCATTATTTTCTTCGTCAAAAAGTTTATATAGTGTTTGTTCGTCACCAATACTTGCTTCTCCGTCAAGTCCTAACAATATCGTATAAAGTGTGTCCCGCAATGAACCGTTAAGAATTTGTCTCAGCCGCTCAGTTCCTTTTTCGTCAAGATTGAGTGATTGAATTAACTCTGAAATATCAGACTTGGTGTCAGCATTAAAGTATGTTTCAATTAGTGATTGTCGCTCTTGATAAAAGCCTTTTACAAATTCGTTTGCTGTCACAATATTGAGGTGTGTCTGGGCGCTAAACTTACCCATAACGAGCTTGGCTTTGTGCAGGTGTGGAATTAGTTATTCATCCGCCCACAACTGCTGCTGTTTGAAAATATAAAGCTGAAATTAAGAACTTAAGTTGAAAGTTGAGCCCTGCCTTAAGCTGATAGCGATTTGCAGTTGATGTTACTAACTCCGCCAGTATAGGAGCAAACCGGTTTTTGTGTGCACAAACGGAAGTTTTCAGATATAAATAAAGACTTGAATAGTTCAAGTCCTTATTAGTTCGATGTATTAATCTTTTTTTTTCGGGCAACTTTAATAGCGGTATCTAATTCCGCTAAAAAAATATCAGCTTCTTTAAAATTCCTAATTGATTTAGAAAGACTATCATTTGCAAGAACCGAGTCGGCAGCTTTAATAGCATTCCCTTTTGCAGGGGTTGTTGCTAGTTGCCTTACCTGATTAATTCGTTGCTGTATTTTTTCTTTCATGCTGTAAAATTAAATAATCTAAGTGATCTGATCTATTGTTTTAGTTTATACATATCATACCTATAGAGATTGGTCGCAGATCTTTGATAATCAAAAGGTTCTGGTTTTGGTTTGAAATATGCCAGCCCATTTGTATCTGCTTCAATCGAACCATTTCTAAGAAGTTTAACATACCAGTCTACGCCTATAGTAACGAAATATTCGTCCATGTATTCCTTATTTGTTAGAAACATTCTATGATATAAATATGCTCTTATATCATTGGAACCAGCCTAGCTACTTTTAGCGTGTGCTGATAATTGCTTTTGGCCAAATGCACGGAGATCAACTGGGTTTTATTTTTGTCACGTTCCAGTTAGCTGGTTTTTGGGTAGATACAGTATTGCTAAATACGTTTGATCCCATCGTAAATGTAGAAGGCTTATTCGCTGCCCTGGTAATGCAATGTTGGCTAGAGGCCGCAAGTGCCATTGAAATAAAAGCAGACAAAAGCAACATTGTTTTTTTTATACGATGAGCATTCATTGTTTGTGTTTGTAATATTACTGCAATGGAACGGATCATGCTACGATGCGTTGCCATTGTAATCAACTAACCCGAATTTAGAAATTACTCCACTGTCCGCCGGTTTCTGAATCGAAGCCGTATTTGTTTGAGACAACAGCTATTCCTGTTTTTCCGGTTTGATAATAGGTCCATCCGATTCTGGTTGCCTGTAGGGTAACAGCGGTTGTCATAACGCCATTGCACCCCATCGATTCGCTACAGGACAGCACCCGTATTTTTTCCATTTTAACGGTGTAAACAAATGCTGGCTTTTCGCCTGCTACCACCACCGATAATTGACCATTGGTTAACAACTCGCCGCTTGCCATCACTCTTTTTAAATCTGCAGATGCACCAATAATATTCATGGTAAAACTTAACTGTGTATTGTTTTTTCCGCCGCCGGCATTGGTGATTACATTGATGTTTCGTTCATATCCTCTTGCAAGGGCATCGCCATTTATTTGCCTCCCGCTTGCATCGGTTAGTCTCAGAAATACTTCCTGCTTTTGTGCTATGGCAAAAAAAGGAATGAAGGATAAAATCATGATAATTGTTCGCATGTTGTTAATTTTTTGGGTGTATAAATTATTTAGCCAATCCATATTTTGTGTAAATACCCGAACCGGGATAGTCTGCATTCAACAGGTTTAAAATTCTTGCGCCTTTTATGCAAGACCAATGTGCATGATAATTTTTTGCACTGTTTTCGATATTTGAAAAATGTATTAGCCAGTTATTCCGCATGGTAAATGTACCTGCTGATTTTACCTGGTTAAATTTTGTGCTGCCTGCCATACCATTTATAACCAGCAATTTCCAGCTATAGCTGTTACCGTTACCAAAAATAAATTCCTCGTTCGACTGGTTCATGTGCATGCCGGCATAGTTACCCGTGTAAACATTGTACAGTTGTTGAATGCCTGTAAAATCGCTGGTCCATTTTCCTGTAAAGTCGGAAGCAGCTACGGCAAATTTGTTGTAGTTGGTCATATTATCCAGCGGCTTCAGCAGATCGGTCTCACTGTTCCACTGGATAGTTTCGGGATCAAATTTGTAATACTGTATAAAGCTGTTTTTATCCGGACTTACAAATTCCAGCCAGCCGGCTCCCTGCCGGAATAGTAAAACAAATACTTCTTTACCGCTTGCGTTTTCGGTAGCATGCCCCATGCCAAGGTAAGGCCGGTTGAAAGTGGAAATATAAGCTGTCTTATAATTTTTTAAATTGCTATAGCGTGGTGCTACCAGAATATTCCAGGCTGCGTTGGTCAATACATCGGGATCAGCAGGAAATATGGTGCCCTCTTTTGGGTAATGCAACAGCACTTTTATATTCCCCTTGCTTACTTCCACCCAGTCTTCCTGCACGGTTGCATTCCAGCCATCATCAAAGTTGGTGGTTGAAAAACCAAATCCGGTATTGGGCATAGGGGCGGTAGTAAGTGCAGGAATTTCAATGGGCGGGTTTTGAACAATCGGGCTCAAGGCAGTATCCGTTTGTGCGTTACGTCCATTATTGTTATTGGGTACATTCACAACATCGTTTAGTGCAGGAATGACGTTTAATTCTGCAAAATAAAGTTCAGTCGTTTTCTTGTCCACCAGAAAATAGGCAAGTATAGAACGATTCTCTTTTTGTAGCCAGGTGTATTTTTTGTCTTCCGGCACCTGGGTAACCATCCATCCAAGTCCGGATAATTGATTGATTAAAGAATCCGTATCAAATGTACCGGTGGGTAAAGCCGGCAGTGAAAATACTTCCATGGTAGAAATTTTCACCTGCTTCTTTTGGCTTTCCATTTCCAACAACATCCTAGCGCCAGTCACGCTCAGGAACCTGCTATCCTTTTTGCTGCCTGCAGGTAATGCTATTCCGGTGAGCGCCGATTGGGAAGCAGGTACCAGCTTTTTTTGAGCAGGGCCCGTAAATGCCTGAACAATGATTAGCATCATCAGCATTGTTCTTTTAAAAGTGGTTGTTAGTTCACTCATGATATGTTTTTTTTGCAGGTGATTGATAACAATACCGTGTTTTTCTCTGGGTGAATGTTGAAACTATTTGCAACTGTTTATAGAGGCAGCTACACTACTCGTTTTGGTTGAAGTACTAGTTGCAGCTTTTGTTGTTTTTTCGTGGGTTG
>JBGSMI010000147.1:0-7245 GCA_041740215.1 Ferruginibacter sp. | reverse complement strand
GAGGTAAAACCCTTATATGTTTGTATTTTTTAAGTTTTTATATTTTTTTTAATAAAGAGAGTTTGAATGTTATCAACTTTGAAGGTAAGGAGGAGCTAGCCCTGAAGGGGCGAAATATTATAGCATAGGGCATCGCCCTATCAATAGTTTACATAGACCATCAAGCCCTGAAAGGGCGCAACAGATCAGCACAGGGCAACGCCCTGTGTAAAGATAAAAGATGTATTAAAAAGCCCTGAAGGGGCGAAATATTCAAGCATAGGGCACCGCCCTATGAATAGTTTACATAGACCATCAAGCCCTTAAGGGCTGGAATGTGAGTAGCATTGGGTGAAGTCCATGATTGCGTATAAAATGATTCAACAACCCTGTTGGGGTTAAACCATTGCGCTTTGTATTCAACCCCGCTGGGGTTGTCGAAAATGAAACATGTAATCCCTGGGTTTTACCCGGAGCTATTCAAATTAAACCCTTGCAGGGTTTTAAGCAACGATTCTAAATTGCGTTGGATCAGGAGTTCTGAATAAAAGTCGATAAAATATTAAGTTAAAGCAACTTCGAAAAAAAATTAGTTTACATAAGCCATCCGCCGTCGAGTAAGCAATTAGGATTGCACCCTTCCCCTCACAGAACCGTACGTGAACGGCTCCATCCGAGCTATCGGATTCAGCCTGCCAAAGGCAGCAATTCTGCTGTTTCAATTTCCCGCTGGTTTTCCCTTTTACGCATAAAAAAATAGCCACCTTAAAAAAGGCAGCTATTTTTTTTTATTCTATGAACGGTGAATTAAAAAAATACACGTTGAAATAATATCTTCCACACAATCATTTTTCAATCAACAACCAATTTTACAACAACCCTTTCTCCATCAAATACTCTGCAATCTGCACGGCATTGGTGGCAGCGCCCTTACGCAGATTATCACTCACTATCCAACAATTTAATGTATTGGCCTGTGTTTCATCTCTCCTGATCCTTCCTACAAAAGTTTCATCTTTTTCATGCGCAGTTAAAGGCATTGGGTAGATGTTGTTGGCGATATCGTCTTGTACAATAATGCCCGGTGCTTTACTCAAAATATCCCTTACTTCTGCCAGGTCAAAATCATTTTCAAACTCAATATTTACGCTTTCACTATGGCCGCCCATCACCGGTATCCGAACAGTAGTGGCGGTTAGTTTAATATTGGCATCTCCAATGATCTTCACCGTTTCGTTGGTCATTTTCATTTCTTCTTTGGTATAGCCATTCTCTAAAAACACATCAATTTGTGGAATTGCATTCAGGTCAATCGGATATTTATACGCCATTTCTCCCTGCACACCTTTTCTTTCATTCATCAATTGCTCAACAGCTTTCACGCCGGTGCCGGTTACGCTTTGGTAAGTAGATACCACCACTCTTTTAATTGTATATTTTTCGTGCAATGGCTTTAACACCACCACCAACTGAATAGTAGAGCAGTTTGGATTGGCAATAATTTTATCCATTGCAGTCAACACATCTGCATTTACTTCGGGCACTACCAATTTCTTGGTTGGGTCCATGCGCCATGCACTTGAATTGTCAATTACAGTAATACCGGCTGCTGCAAATTTGGGAGCTAGTTCAAGCGAAGTGCCACCACCGGCTGAAAAGATAGCTACATTTGGTTTGGCCGCAATCGCGTCTGCAAATCCGACTATCTTATACTTCGCACCTTTAAATTCTACTTCCTTGCCAATGGATCTTTCAGATGCTACCGGAATTAACTCCGTAACTGGAAAATTTCTTTCTGCCAATACCTGCAACATTTTGCTGCCTACCAAACCTGTTGCGCCAACTACTGCTACTTTCATTTTATTGTTGTTTTTGTTTTTGAGTTAAGAAATGAGTCTATTTAAAATAATGGTTTTCTTTTTTGTCAATGGTTGGCCTATGCCCAAAAAAAGCCTCCCGTTTTGGCGGAAGGCTTTGCATATTGTATAACAAACAAAATACTAATTAACCTTCCCGTTTGTGGAATGCTTCTTCGTATAAGTTGTATGTTTTTTCATCATCATTGAAAACAAAAATAGCTACAAACCATTAATCGGCCAAACATAAAAAAAAATCGATCAAATGCTATGACTAATCAGCGGGAAATTATATTATTGTTTGGTAGAATTTGTAAGAACAGGAATTCACTTTTTAAATGGTTATCCTTTTTATGAAAACAAGTTTGCACTTACTCTTTATTTCCCTTTTATTATTTGTCCAACGAACCGAAGCGCAGGTGGCAGATGATTTTGTAGACGGAAATTTTTTAGTGAACCCTATCTGGGAAACCAACGCTACAGACTGGATTGTAAATTCAGCATTCCAGCTACAAAGCAATAATACGATTACCAACAGCAGTTTTTATATTAGTACTTCGAATACCTTAGCCACCAATGCACAATGGGAGTTTTATGTGAACCTCAATTTCAATACATCTTCAGCCAACTATGTGGATGTTTTTTTAACCGCATCTGCTAGCGATCTTACTACGGCAACCAACAATGGCTATTTTGTACGAATAGGTAATACAGCCGATGAGATAAGTCTCTATTGTAAAAAGGGCGTCAATATTATTAAATTGATTGATGGAATCGATGGCAGCACCAATAGCAGTAATAATACCTTGAAAATTAAAGTCATACGAGATGCCAACGACCAATGGACTTTGTTAAGAGACCTTAAAGGAACCGGCACTAATTTTTTCATCGAAGGAAAAGCAATTGATGCGACTTATACTACCTCTGCCTATTTTGGAATATTGGTAAAGCAAAGCACCGCCAGTTTTTTTCAACGGCATTTTTTCGACGACATCGCAGTGAAGCCATATACACCTGACATTACAGCTCCGGTAATTCAATCCGCAACAGTAATTTCTTCCAACCAGGTTGAGCTGCTTTTTGATGAGTCGTTGGATAATGTAAGCAGCCAGTTGGTGTCCAATTATATTGCTGACAATTTATTAGGAGAACCTGTTACAGCGGTATTAGATACTGGTAATCCATCACTCGTTCATTTAAGTTTCACGAACCGTTTTGTAAGCGGTTTTAATTACCAGCTTGTAGTAAATGGAGTAAAAGATCTGGACGGAAACGCACTGGTGAATGGAACAACCAGCTTTGTATATGTTGTTCCTTATATTGCCAGTCAGTACGATATAGTGATCAATGAAATCATGGCTGACCCGACACCCCAGATTGGTTTGCCTAACAATGAATGGATCGAACTAAAAAACACTTCTGTCCATTCAATCAATTTGAAAGATTGGCGGATTGGAGATTTGACCGGGCTGAGCGGACCAATGCCGGACCATGTTTTACAACCAGATAGTTTTTTGTTGGTATGTTCATCTTCTGCCGCAAGCGCATTGTCGGCGTTTGGTAAAACAATTATCGTAACCAGTTTTCCATCACTTGATAATATTGCTGATCAGGTTTTTTTACAATCCGCACAAAACAACATCATTCATTCGGTAAACTATACAGAGAGCTGGTATCAAAATGAACTAAAGAAAAATGGTGGCTGGACGTTGGAAATGATCGACACCAAAAATCCTTGCAGCGGATTTAGTAACTGGAAAGCAAGTATGGATTTACGAGGCGGTTCACCGGGTAAGAAAAATTCAATCGATGGGTTGAATCCGGATAAAGAGGCTCCACGGTTATTAAGAGCCTATGCAATTGACAGTTTAAATGTAGTACTGGTTTTTGATGAGCCATTGGATATTTTGAAAGCATCTGCTATAGGAAATTACAGCATTAATGATGGAATAGGGATACCAGTAGTTGCGGCAGCCAATGCGCCTTACTTTGACCGGGTTCATTTAAAATTGAATGTTCCCTTGGCAAGAAAAAAAGTTTACACAATAACCGTTGCCGGTATTGCAGATTGTGTAACTAATTTGATCGGCAATAAAAATACGGCAAGAGTTGGCTTAAGCGAAATTGCAGCAGTATCGGATATTGTAATCAATGAAATTTTATTCAATCCCCCGCCAAATGGTACTGATTATGTTGAGCTATACAATCGAAGCAATTCAATCATTGACCTAAAGCAAACCTATATTGCCAATAGAAATAGCAGTGGTATCATTAGCAGTATTGTACCATGCAGCGCGGAGAACTATCTGCTTTTTCCACAAGACTTTTTAGTAATTACAGAAAGTGCTGCAATGGTAAAGGCAAATTTTATTGCCCAAAATTTATATGGTTTTTTAGAGATACCTACCATGCCCTCCTATAACAATGATAAAGGGACCGTTGTAATATTGAATGGGCAGGGGGCAATAACAGATGAAGTCAATTACAATGAAAAATGGCATTTTAAATTAATTGATAATCCCAAAGGAGTTGCATTGGAACGGATTGATTACAACGCCGTCACACAATCGCAAGACAACTGGCATTCTGCTGCAACCTCATCAGGCTATGGAACACCCACCTATAAAAATTCTCAATACCGCATCAATGACGGACTACAGGGAGAGCTGAAAGTATCCCCAGAAATAGTATCCCCCGACAATGACGGACAAGATGATTTTGCAATTATCAATTATAAATTTCCTGAGGCCGGCTATGTTGCCAACATCACCCTATTTGATGCAGCCGGAAGACCAGTCCGTTATCTTCAGCGAAATGCTTTGTGCGGTACCACCGGCAGTTTTCGCTGGGATGGATTGGGTGAAAGAAATCAACAGTTGGCCGTTGGAGTGTACGTAGTATTTTCAGAAGTCTTTAATTTAAAGGGGAATAAAAAAGTATTTAAACAAGCGATTGTATTGGCAAGAAGAAACTAAAGCATGGCAAGGGCGCATTAACCAAGCGATGGGTGCAACTAATCGAAAAATGAATTAATATTTTATCACAAAATTTACCACCATGGGCAAATCTTTAGTAAACAATTATCTCCACATCTTATTCAGCACCAAGCACCGGCAGCATTTTATACATGGGCCTTACGAGCAGGAACTGCATAGTTACCTTGGCGGCATCTGCAATAATATGGATTGTGTTCCTATACAAATCGGAGGATATACCGATTATGTCCATCTCTTATGTGAGTTATCGAAAAAAGTAGCGTTGATGAAATTAGTGGAAGAGGTAAAATCACATTCCTCTAAATGGATGAAAACGAAAGATGCATCGCTGAGTAATTTTTACTGGCAGAACGGTTACGGTGCATTCTCAATAAGTCCTACGCAAGTCGATAAAGTGTTCAATTACATAGTCAATCAACATGCGCATCACAAGGGAATAGATTTCCAAAATGAGTTGAGAGGATTACTGAAAAAAAACAGCCTTCCCTGTGACGAAAGGTATGTGTGGGATTAAATATATTGTGCAATATTGGTATCAGAAGGAAATAGATTTACAAAATAAAAGAGCATAGGGGTTTTAGAAGGAAATAGGTTTATAAAATTAGAAACACAGGGCTGCACCCTGTGCTTAGGTATCACGCCCTTATAGGGCTAAAACGTGCAAGCCCTGTAAGGAGGTTATTGGCAGCAAAGGGCAATAGGTTTACAAAATGAAAGAACACAGGGCTGCACCCTATGCTTACGTATTACGCCCTTATAGGGCTAAAACGTGCAAGCCCTGTAAGGGCGCTATTGGCAGCAAAGGGCAATAGGTTTACAAAATGAAAGAGCACAGGGCTTCACCCTGTGCTCACGTATCACGCCCTTATAGGACTAAAACGTGCAAGCCCTGTAAGGGCGCTTTAACCTAGCGATGGGTGCAGCCCATCATACGTTAATCACGTTAATCACATAATAAAATCGTAACATCGTAAAACTAAAACATAAAAAATCAAGGACAATCTCACCATCATCAAATAAACTATCAATACAATGAAATCAAAAAACTGCTCCCCTTTAGTTCTTTTACCTTTGCTGATTCTATCATGTAACAACAAATCTGAAGTGAAACAAACTGCCTACAACTGGCCTGAAAACATAGCCGCACCTATAGCCGAGATAAAAGCGAAAGAACTCATTGCGCATGGCGATACCCGGATTGACAATTACTATTGGATGAATGATTTTTTTAAGAAAGGTCCTGATAGTAATAAAGTAGTGGACTACCTCACTGCCGAAAATAAGTATTTCGATACCATGATGTCGGCCACCCAACCCTTGCAGGAAAAAATGTATATGGAGATGAAGGGAAGGATTAAAGAAAAAGACGAATCCGTGCCGGTATTTAAAAAGGGCTATTATTATTATAGCAGACTGGTAGAAGGCAAAGATTATTTTGTGTACTGTCGCAAAAAAGAAAACCTGCAGGCTACTGAAGAAATATTACTGGATGTAAATGCCATGGCAGAAGGACATGATTATTTTTCAGCTACCGGATTTTCCATCAGTCCTGATAACAAATTAATGGCGTATGGGATAGATATGGTTTCACGGAGGGAATATAAAATTTACATCAAAAACCTGGAGACAGGAGAAATTTATAAGGATGAAATTCCGGGAACGGAAGGAGAAGCTATCTGGGCAAATGACAATAAAACTATTTTCTACACTGCTAAAAATCCGGTTACGCTGTTATCAGAAAAAATAAAAAAGCATGTGTTGGGTACATCAGCCGGTGCAGATAAAACAGTTTATGAAGAAAAGGATCCCTCCAACTATATCGGGGTAGGAAAATCGAAATCAGAAAAATACATTCTGATCAGCTCTCAAGCTACCGTTTCGTCAGAAATTCGCTGGATCAATGCCAATAAACCAAACGATGCGTTTGCTGTTTTTCAACCGCGGATGAAAGAAGTGCTGTACGATGTAGATCATGCAAATGATCGATTTTATATTCGTACCAACTTACAGGCAAAAAACTTTAAGATCGTAACTTGTGCAGAAGATAAAATGGAGGCAGCCAACTGGAAAGATCTGGTAGCACACAATGACAGCATTTTGGTTTCCGGCTTCGATTTGTTTAAAAATTTTCTGGCGATCAATGAAAGAAAGGGCGGACTTACGCAGATTCATATATTGAGCACTCAAAACAGCAGCAGCCACTATCTCCAGTTTAAAGAAGCTTCCTATATCGCAAATATTTCTGCCAATCCAGATTACAACACCGATATTATGCGGTACAATTATACGTCATTGACAACGCCCAATTCTGTGTATGATTACGATATGGTGAGCAAAAAAACCACCCTGATGAAACAGCAGGAAGTAGTGGGAGGTTATGATCCTAAGCAATACGAAACAGAGCGCCTGTTTGC
>JBGSMI010000145.1:0-3145 GCA_041740215.1 Ferruginibacter sp. | reverse complement strand
TTTTTTTAGTATTGATAAACTGATACGTAACTCCTATTCCTGCAAAATACCGGCTATCAATTTTTCGGCGAAAATTAGAAGAAATATAAGCGATGGCAAAAGGATAAATTTTGTGCTGCTGCTTATAATACAAATAGTTTCTGCTAAAAATATCGTTGTCGGTTTTTTTGTTGCTAAAAGCTTGATACAAACTTGAATTTTGAGATTTTAAAACAAAGTGCTTATCAACATGTGTAGAAAAATCTAACTTACTTCTTAGGGTAAAGATGTTTACGTTGCCCTGTTGATAATTTCCAGTTAGGCTGCTACGAAGTTGAAATGTTGCAGTATCACTTTCATTGAGCTGGGCAAATGATTTGCCCATACTCAAGGAAAGAATGACAAAGATTAGAATGTTCTTTTTCATTCCTGATATAAATTATTTCACTTTAATCAGGGGTAATCCTAATGCAAGAGGTCTATTTTCTTTCGTGCAAATATTTTTTCCTTGTTCAGGTCTTTCACCCAAATACAATTTTCCATTTTGGATACTTACTACATCAAATTCCTGACCGCAAGCCGATCTGGATGCTATAAAGGAAAGTCCGTTTTCAGTTACATCTTTTTCCTTATTGATTTCCAAATCAATGAATCCAAAATTTTTAATTAAATCAACATTGCTGGTTTTAAGTGTAAGGAATTTATGGTCAAAATAAAATATTGCGTTGGTAGCACCATTAATAATTGCGGAATTATCTACTAAACTATATTTTCCTGTACCACGAAAAGTAAAGACTGGTTTTGTGGCTTCCTTGTCTAAATACAAAGTGAATTTTACTTCCCAATTCTTTTCAGTGATTACAAATTCTCTTATTCCAAATGTACCGTTACCATTACTTTCAGTCGTTTCGCTTTTCCATTTACCAATGATATTTTTATTGGTTGAATTGTCAATGGAACTTAAAATAGTCAGGAACTCCTGTGGCTTTACAACAAAGGGCAGGTGTGAAGTTTCTATTTCAAAAACCTTCTTTACCGTTCCATTGGCTTTAATCATTTGCTGTTGCAAGGCAAATGGTACTGCATAATCATTTTTTGTACTGATATAGTATTTAGGTACTGTATTAAATTTCGAAGTTAATTTCACTTTATCATTCAACCCTTTTACTGGTTCTGCTCTGTGATACTTTACCAATACATCTTTCATATAATCAGGGCAATCGGCACATACTACATTTGCAATAGCATCTTTTTTGATGCTTACCAATGAGTAATCTTTGTTGAATTCAAATGCCTCAATAGGTTTATTGTTCAAAAATTTATTGGTAATAGAAGAAACATCTTCTCCATTTTTTGGCAGATATGCAGCTACATAAATAAGTTTGTCAATTTTAGCAGGTATATTTTCTGCCACCTGACTAATGATTACACCAGCCATAGAATGCCCGACCAATATTACTTTACCATTTATTTTATTGATAGCATCGCTCACCGTTTTTACATAATTATTCAATCCAATGTCAACACCATATGTATTGTCGGCTCCATGTGCAGGAAGATTTACCACTACCACATTAGCATTTTTTGCCAAATCGTTACGAACAAATCCCCAGGCACTTTCATCTGCCCAGGCTCCGTGTACCAACACATACGTTGGATAACGTTTTTTATCTTCTTCCAATGCCGTCAACACCAATTCGGCAGCTTTTGCTCCAGAATTTTGTTGTTGCCCGGTAATTAAGTTGCCATCACGTACTGCAAAGGCATCAAACATATGGGCAACTTCAAACTTTGAATTGGGCATTTTTCTTGCCTCATCTTCAATTCGAAAGGGTTGTATTTTGTTACCAACGTAAGCATCGGCATAATTTTCTTCGCTATTAGCAAAACCAGTCCATCTTTTACCTTCTACCAAATATTTACCATTGGGTAATTTTGCATCTAACAGTACACAGGTGCCGTGGCATATAGCAGCAGTAGGTTTTCCGGTTTGATAAAAATTAGCAACGAACTTTAAAATTTCCGGGTTTTTATACATGGTGTACATAGGTCCTTGTCCACCACAAACAAAAATAGCTTTGTAATCATGGGGGTTTATAGAAGAAAGTTTTAGGGTGTTTTTGGTTAAAGCCATTTTGTTGGCATCTTTTTTAAACCCTAAAGAAATATAGTCAAATTGGGCATACTTGCTTTCATCTTCGGGGTCGCTAAAACCATCAAACTTTATTTCGCCAGCTTCTAAACTTGCAATATCTACTGTATATCCAGCTTCGTTAAAAACCCAATAGGGGTGGGTAAGTTCGGCGTACCAAACACCAATGGGCCAGCCTGTAGTTTTGGAAACCGACGGGTTACTGGCAATCATTAATATTTTACCATTGTTGCCTGCATTGTGCTGTGCAAAAACATGTAGATTCACTAAAAAGACTATGAGTAGTATACTAATTTTTTTCATGTTTGTATTTTTAAATTTAATTGGTAAAAGTGAGTACTAAATCTACCTTTACCAATAGTTTAACCTAAAAGTGCGATACATACTTTTTAGAAAGTATCAATAAAATCAATACTTTAAGACAATGCCTGATTTCAATTTCAACGGAAAAATTTATTATAATCCTGTTCAATTAGTAATGGAACAGATAGGAGGAACCTGGAAAGCCCCCATTTTATGGCGGCTTAAAGAGAATACGATGCGATATGGAGAATTACGAAAAGATATACCTCACATATCAGACAAAATGCTAACAACACAGTTAAGGCAATTGGAAAACGATGGCTACATTAAAAGAAAGGTATATACTGTTGTTCCACCAAAGACAGAGTATAGTTTGACTGAACAGGGCAAAGACATTATTACACTGATTACATCTATTAGGAACTATGGATTGAAAATGATTGAAAAGCAAGTACGAAAAAAATAACGGCACATTAAAGGTGCTGTTATGCAATTGGAACATGACGTTGAAGCAATCATCAACTGGTATTATCCGGGCTTTGGTTTCAGCGCACGGAATTCTGCCGGGCAGTATTTCTTAACTTTGGCTTTTAGTTATCCGCAGGATGCTGTGCATAAATTTAGATTCAGTTCCGGGCAATCAGTTGGTCAATTCCCCCACTGCACAAAGCCTCAAACGTCATCCGGCATATTAAAATAGCAATCATCTCA
>JBGSMI010000138.1:0-2219 GCA_041740215.1 Ferruginibacter sp. | reverse complement strand
GCAGAAGCGATTCAATACCGGAGTTTGGATAGAGAAGGTTGGGGAGGGTGAATTGTCCGAAAATATTTTATCAAATTTGAAGTACAATTTTCTAAATGAAAATATTAGTAACAGGTGGAACCGGCTTTATTGGCTCCTTTGTAGTAGAAGCATTATCAAGCAATGGCCATGAAGTGCGGGTGATAGCCAATGGTCGCCAGTTGCCAGTTTACCTGCAAAAGCTTAGCAACCAGATTACTTATTACCAGGGTGATTTTGGAGAAACGGATGTACTTGAAAAAGCGTTGCCCGGCTGCGACGCCGTCATTCACCTGGCATGGTCAACTGTGCCTAAACAAACAAGGGGCGCCACGGCCTACGAGTTTTCGGGTAACCTCAACAGCAATATTAACCTGATTGAAAAATGCATCGATTTCGATATTGATAAATTTGTTTTCATCTCGTCCGGCGGCACTGTTTACGGGATTCCCGAACAGATTCCCGTTACAGAAAACCATCCCCAAAATCCAATATCCAACTATGGTCTGGGAAAGTTAACCATGGAGAAATTATTATACCTGTATCACCACAATCAAAAATTTAATTATACAGTGCTTCGGGTTTCTAATGCTTACGGCGAGAGGCAAAACCTTTATAAGAACCAAGGCGTAATCGGTGTGTGGTTAAAAAATATTTCGCAAAATAAACCGATAGAAATATGGGGCGATGGCTCTGTAGTGAGGGACTATGTGTATGTGCAGGATGTTGCCCATGCGGTATTAACTGCATTGGTAAAAGTGAAGAGCGCAGATATTTATAATATTGGTGGCGGTGGCAAAGGTCATTCACTAAATGACATTATTGCCGTAATAAAAGAGAACCTCGGTATTTCATTTGAAGTAAATTATAAACCTTCCAGAAATTTTGATGTACCGGTTAATATTCTGGATATATCAAAAGCAATCGTTGAAATCGGCTACCAGCCAACTGTTGGTTTATCGGAAGGAATATCCAGAACCTGGCAATGGATTAATGAGTAGGCGTTTTTAAACAAGTGATTCAAAGCCCATCGAATGCAGGATTTCATGAACAAAGAATGCGATATCAAAACTTAAACTAACTTGTCTTACTCCGATTCTGTTATTCCGCTAATTTCTTTTTGGAAAAGAATCATGGCCTAATTTCTAAGGGTTTCCACCAATGGCTTTGTTAAAGATGAATCATGGCCCAACATCAGCACAAAGGAAAACCCTTTGCCTATTTTTTCGGCAGATAATCCAGATTCCTGTTAGCAAACATTTTATCAACCCAATCCTTCAACCGAACATTGGTTGTTTTTACTTTTTGATAAATTGGAAGGGCTGATGTATCAAAGTGTTGCATTTTAATTAAAATTGTTTCATAGCTCCATCCGGCAAAATAAGCTTCAATAAAAAAGTCATGTATGCAGTTTGTCCAAATCTCCTTGGTTGACCAGTAATGTACAATTTCCGTTTTGGCTTCCACCAATCCATACATTTTTTCCAGCGCAAGGGACAGGGAATATTGTTCAATAAAATACCGGCTTACACCTTGACTGCACATTTCATCGCAGATAGCCAATGCCAGTTTGCAGTCTGCTCCGTTTCGGGTATTGGGTGTACCTACCACACCCGCATTCCACATGTGGCTGGTTGCCTGCATCAGCAGATTACCAAACGTTTTACCGGCTATTTGCCGCCACATATTCCTTTGGGTTTTGGTTTTTTTGTCAGATAGCGCTCCTTCATCTTCGTGCATAAAAGCCTTATCATTTACAAGGCCATTATTTAATCCCGATAAGACGCCGTATAAAAAAGTATCACAATCTAAATACACCACCGGCTCGTTCGGATACAGCATGCAAACTTTTTCAATCGCCTTAATCTTTATACGCCAAAAAAACTGGTACTCGCCTTTCCATTCGGTCAATTCATCGGAAGTTACTTGTATAATGTTTACATGCGGTTGCAAATGTTGATAAAAATCAACATTGTCGGTGATGATATTTACAGTACTTACCGCCTCATCCTGCGCTAAAAAGGAGTAAGCAGAAAATGCCGTTTGCAGATGTATGGTTGGAATATTGCCAAATGTAAGATAAAGCAGGTTCATAATTTATCTTCAAATAACCCCAGGGTTAAATGGGCTGTTTTTAACTGGTGATGGTATATAAATAAATTGTGCAGGCGTTCGGCCAAAAAACCAAATACCCTCAACTG
>JBGSMI010000113.1:0-5959 GCA_041740215.1 Ferruginibacter sp. | reverse complement strand
CAAAATGGCAGGGGGATAGCCTGCAAATATGGTACGGTATAAAAACGCCTGGCGGTAACGTTGTTAGGGAGGCTAACCCTGTTGCTTATAATGGTATGTTGCAGCAGGGCAAGGATGTAGATGATGCAAACAGAACCGGGTTTCTGTTAAGAAAATTACTGGACGAGTCGATGATACTTCCCAATGAAGCAGAGGCTAGTCATCCATGGATAGAGTTTCGCTTGGGCGAAGTGCTGTTAAATTATGCGGAAGCAGCTTTTGAATTGGGAAAAACTGCCGATGCATTGGATGCCGTTAACCAGATTCGTGAACGTGCTGGCATAGCGGCTTTAACTACTGTTACGCTTGATAAAATCAGGCATGAACGTCGGGTTGAATTAGCTTTTGAGAACCAAAGGTATTATGATGCCCGCCGCTGGAGGATAGCTGAAACCGAGTTTAGTAAAAACTTTCGGCGTGTATATCCAATTTTTGATTGGAATACTCAGTCGTTTTATTTTGAAGTAGGCAGTGCAGATGGATATACCCGTACATTTCCAAAAAAATATAACTATTTGCCTATCACTACTCCAAGGATTAACAATAATCCAAAATTGGTAGAGAACCCTAATTATTAAAAGCATCTTAGATTAATTGAACACTATTCAGCCTGCCCTGTTGGGCGGCCAGAATAGTGTTTTTAATTGATGGTAATGACTATCAATTATTGCCCTTTCTCTATTTTAATAATGAAAGCCAAAAAATATCTTCTGGCAAATCACTTTGATGTTGAAACAAAAAATACAATATGTTATTAAAGATGTTGAATAAAAAGCTACTACTTATCGCCTGCTTTTTTATTTTGATTAAAAGTACTTATGCACAGTTGCCCTTCACAAATGTTAATCTGCAGGGGATGGGTTTTGTTACAGGTTTAGCTACACATCCGGTAAGTAAAGATGTTTATGTAAGAACGGATGTGGGAGGAGCTTTCAGGTGGGATGCTATTAATTACAGATGGATACCCATTACTGATGGGAAGATTGAAAAATATAATGTGGAGGCTATTGCGTTGAACCCAACCAATGCTAATGAAGTATTTATTGTTGTTGGTAATTCAGAAACAGGACTGCTTTATAAATCATCAGACAAAGGAGATACCTGGCAGTTGCTTCCTGGTTTTTTTGCTTTTGTAGCTGGTAATAGTGAATGGCGAAATGCAGGCTCCCGATTGGCTATTGATGGCAATAATGGCGGCAAATTGATGTTTTATGCATCCCGTAAAAATGGGTTACAAAAAAGTGTCGATGGAGGCATTACCTGGTCTGAAATATCTCCCGGGTTTTTGCCACTTGGAACAACTAACAGGGGTGGGCAAAATTTTGTAGTAATAGACAATAACTCTGGAAATGTCTCAACAAGCTCCACTACTGTTTATGTAGGTGTTGCAGGTAATGGAATTTACAAATCAACAGATGGTGGTGCCAGCTTTAGCTTATTGAGCGGGCAGCCATCAACCAGCAATTTTCCTGTTTGTGCAGATATTTCATCTACTGGCATTTTATATGTTACCTATACTACAGTTTGGGATGGCGGGTCTGGGCTCGTTTATAGATATTCCACTTACGGAACCGGTACAAATATCACCCCAAACCCAACCCCTGGTACCGGCTTTGCAGGCATTGATGTAAGTGATGTAGATCCCAATAAAATCATTACGTTCACGTGGAAATGGGGATGGCAAAATAATGGCGTGCAAGGCATTCACTATTCAGCCAATGGTGGTGCCAACTGGACTGCCAAATCCTTCATGAACGCCAATATTAATGACCCCTCCTGGTGGAACACAAATGGAGGACTAATGTACACCTGGAGCGGAGGTACTGCTTTTGACCCTAACGATGATAAAAAGGTTTGGTTTACGCACGGCTATGGTGTAACAACTGCAAGGGATATCACCGTTGCGAATCCTGTGTATGACTGCCCTATGCAGGGATTGGAAGAACTGGTAGTTTTGCAGGTTTTTACTGCACCTTCGCCCAATACAACAAATTTGTTTGCAGCAGTTGCAGATGTTAGGGGTTTTAGTATTCAGGATAAAGACCAGGTGCCTAATTCAGCATTGGATAATGGAGCTTTTGGAATGACCAGTTGTTTTGATTATTGTGTGGCTAACCCAAATGCAATTGTAAGAGTGGGTAGTAATCAGCAATATTGGCAATCGCAGGGTTGGGGATTTAAATCAAGTGACGGAGGCCTTTCATGGTCAACATTTAGCAAACCTGCCAATGCTGCACATGGTAATATTGCAGTTTCTGCAACAGATGACAGGCGATGGGTATGGGCCCCCACCAATTTTACCAATAGCGGTTTGAGCGTACTTCCTTATTATACCACCAATAGCGGTAATAACTGGACTCCCGTGAGTGGAATCCCTGTAGGTAGTAATGACTGTACCGAGGAATGGTCGGCCAGTAAATTTCTTGTGGCCGATAGAGTAAATGGTTCAAAATTTTATTACTATTCATTTTACAATGGAACAGCTTCTTTCTACAGGAGTGTAAATGGAGGGCAAACCTTCACAAAAATTAATGGAATAAGCCTGCCAGCAAATTATAAAATGAAAATGGAAGCAGTGCCAGGTATTGAAGGGCATTTGTTTCTAAGTACAGCAAATGGTTCTCCGCTTTATCAAACCCTTGACGGAGGAACTTCCTGGACAACGGTGCCTTCCGTTGCTAACTGTTACCGAATTGGTTTCGGAAAAGCAATTAGTCCTTCTATCAATTCAACTTTGTTTATAAATGGCATTGTAAATAGTGTTGCCGGATTACATTATTCTACTGACTTAGGAGTTACCTGGAATCTTATTACAAATTCATCAATACCTGGTTTGGCCCTGGATATAACTGGTGATTTGAAAGAAGCGGGTGTTTTCTATGTTGCCACCAGTGGAAGGGGTATTTTCTATGGTAAGGTTTCGGGAGTCTTGCCGATTAAATTAATCAACTTTAGTGCAAGCTGTGCCGATAGAAATACTTCTATTGACCTGAATTGGCGTTTTTCAGGCAACTCAATCGGAACAGAGAAAATAATTGTCGAAAAATATGTGGGCGGCGCATTCTCGGAAATTGGCGCTATGAACACCATACCGGGAAAATTGCAATATAAATTTAAAGATCAAACTGTTCTACCCGATCAAAACATGTATCGGTTAAAAGTTATTGAAAATGACAGGTTTTATTATTCGGAAGTAAGCGTAGAAAAATGCAATGCTGCAAAAAATGAGGTTGTGATTATTTCGCCCAATCCTTTCAATGATATGCTTACAATAAATTATCCCGGTTTTACTCAAGGAAAAACGGCTGTATTAATTACCGATCAAAATGGTAAAGTTGTTTTTTCTAAAAGCCTGCCACAAACAATTAACTCAATGTGGTTTAACATTGATCTGAAAAAACTTCCCAACGGCGTTTATTATCTAACGATACAATCGAAAGAAGAAAGCCTAACAAAAAAAATATTTAAGCATCAATAATTTGGTTGAAGCTGTTTAGGGAATAGTTATAATGCTATTCTTATTCGTGGTAAAAGGTTTTTTAATAGTAGAATATTTTGAATTTTCTTTTTTCCTGAAAAATTTTAAAAAATACAGTAGATTTTAATCGCTCTTATCCTATCTAATATTGACTGAGGGCGATGTGTGTTTATGAATTATAGCATTGTATTGGTAGTACACTTTTCTGAGTAAAGCTGATGTAGGATGCGTTTAAAGGAAAAAGAAGGCATTAGGGAGATAATTTTTTTTTCATATAGCAGTTAGCAATCGTTAGGGCAGGGTATTTCTATACTTTGCATTTTTAATGCTTACATCCTTCCGTGCAACTTTGCAATATTTAATACCCGTTTATACACCCGCAGTAATTTTATTTCATCAATTTAAATTGTATTAAAAAGTTACCAATAAAAAATTAGATGTGAGAATAAGTAGCGTTATACTTTACCTGCTGTTACTGTTAAGTAATGGATCAATTGCCCAGATAAAATCTTTGTTACAATGGCAGGTTGGCTACCACAAATCGTTGAATAGCCAACCTTCAAAATGGCTGCCATCCGCAGTTCCGGGAGCTGTTCAGCTTGATGTAATGAACGGCGAAAACTATCAAAAGCCCTATTGGTTTGGCAATAATTTTGAACAGTTTACCTGGATGGAAGATCAATATTTTACCTACAAAACTTCTTTTACAAAACCGGTAATTAAAGAGGGCGAAAGTATTTATTTTCATAGCAAAGGCATCGACTACTCATTTGTGATTTACCTGAACGGAGAAAAAATTCATGAACAGGAAGGAATGTTCACTTATGTAGATATAGACCTTACAAACAGACTTAAAGAAAAGAATGAATTGAAGATAACCTTACTACCTGTTCCAACGGTGCCTGGTTCAAGAAATACGATTTCGCATTACCGGGATAATGCCCGTAAAAGCGTAAAGCCGGCAGTTAGCTATGGATGGGATTGGCATCCAAGATTGATAACCCGTGGCATTTGGGATGAAACATTTTTAGAAGTACGCAACACCGGTCACCTGCAATCGGTATGGGTAAACTATCAGTTGAATGAAGGATTGACAGAAGCAACTTTTAACACATTGGTAGAAGGGGATGCATTGAAAGGAATGGATTATTCCTGGACAATTAAATCACCAACCGGTGATGTTGTATTGTCAAAAAAAGGCCAGCTTACTGCAGATAGTTCTTTCATAAATGGAAATTTGAAAAATATTCAACTTTGGTGGCCCAATGGTTATGGTGAACAGCAGTTATATAGCAGTATCGTGGTAATTAGCAAAAACAATGTGGTGCTTGACAGAAAGGAAAGTAAGCTAGGTTTCCGTACCATTAAAATAATCATGAGCAAAGGCTCATGGGATGAACCGCAACTTTTCCCCAAAAGTAGGTCGGTATCACCTGCAACATTTGAAGTAAACGGCAAACCTATTTTTGCGAAGGGTTCCAACTGGGTACACCCTGAAATTTTTATGGGGCTTGCTAATAAAGCTACTTACGAAAAACAGGTAAAATTGGCGAAAGAGGCCAACATGAATATTTTTCGGGTATGGGGCGGTGGTGTTGTCAATAAAGAATCATTTTTTGATTTATGCGATGAATATGGAATTTTGGTATGGCAGGAGTTCCCATTGGCCTGCAACCTTTATCCGGATGAGCAACCATACCTGAAAGTATTGGAGCAAGAAGCAAGATCAATTATTAAGCGGGTACGTACACATGCAAGCCTGGCACTTTGGTGTGGTGGCAATGAACTATTCAATGACTGGAGCATGATGACCGAGCAATCCTTCCCGCTGCGGTTACTCAATAAATTGTGTTATGAACTCAATCCGCAAACTCCCTTTAATGCTACCTCGCCGTTGTTTGGTATGGCACACGGCCACTATGTATTTTGGGAACCCAAAAATGGTGGCGAAGTATTTCAATGGATGCCAAAATCGAAGAACACCGCATACACAGAATTTGGAGTGCCTGGTGTAGCCAATTTAGATGTTTTAAAATCAATGATGCCCGCCAACGAACTGTTTCCACCAAAGTTGGGAACAAGCTGGGAAAGTCACCATGCCTTTAATGTATGGGGCAAAGACCGTTGGCTGGAGATGCCTTTTTTGCAGGAATATTTTGGTGAAATAAAAAATATAGAAGACCTGGTAACCTACAGCCAGCTTACTCAAAGTGAAGGGTACAAATGTATTTTTGAAGAAGCCAGAAGACAGAAACCTTACTGTGGAATGGCCATCAATTGGGACTTTCAGGAACCCTGGCCCTGTGCTGCCAACAATAGTTTGATTAATTATCCCAACTCACCAAAGCCTGCTTTTTACCATGTAGGTAAATCGCTGCGTCCAGTATTGGCAAGCGCAAGGGTGCCAAAATTTAGATGGGATGAAGGTGAAACATTTTCCTG
>JBGSMI010000093.1:0-3651 GCA_041740215.1 Ferruginibacter sp. | reverse complement strand
GTGATCCGTCAATTTTATATATTTTCGACCAGGTAGAAAATACATTTTCAATTAACAGATTAACGAGAAGAAGTTTTGAAGATTGCTCTTTCCCTGATGTAGATACGAATGGAACACAAACAAATCGATTATTATATTTTTTAAAAGTCAGATGATTGGAGGCGATGCGACACTTCAAGAGATCTTCGTTCAAAAAAACTAGTGTATAAATTTATCATTTTATTAAATACAAGGAATCACACAAAGGCTATATTATGTTATACAGAAGATAGAATACTCAGCAAATATGTGTTTTGGAGCATGCCCAGTTTTCAGTTTGGCCATTAAGTCTAACCATTCCGCAGTATATAAAGCTGTTAAATTTAGTATATTAAATAGAACAGTTGATACAACAATTGATGATAAAACTTATGCTGAACTTATCGGCCTTTTAAATTATATCGACTTGCCAGGTTGAAAGCTGGTTATCTTGTAGGCCGTTCAGACAACTAAACCTGCACTTTGAAAATTACCTATGATAACGGTAAAATAAAGACAGCATAAGATTTTCTCATGCATAGAACTGCCGGTTGCAAAGAGGGGTGGCGCTGCTGCTATCCGGCAGAGGCGTTCGGCCAGCAATGAGAAGACCAAATGATTATGTATTTAAAAAGCAGATTTGCGCCCACCCCAACTTTATGCCCTTATCGGCATGTTATTAAGAATGCTACCTACTTATGCACCGGGCTGTTGTTTATCTTAGACTTTGTTGAATTCAAAAAATAAGGCGAATAAAGCGAACATCAATAAATGCCTATGGAGATTGTCTGAATTTTTATGTTATTTAAATTGAACATAAACATTGGCAGAACGAGGTGCAAAACCTTCTACCAGATCGTGCTACCGCTCAGCTATCCTTTATAACCCGATATTTCTCGCAATCCCCCCATTTTAAATCTACCCAATGCAATCACAAATGATGCGGTATCTTTGCCAGCCAACGATGCTATAACCGCTACCAGTTTCTGGATATGTCAGCAATAATTAAATGAACTTCATCTATATCAACACCGACTATGCGCTTTAACCAAATACTCATCAATAAAACAATAATGTAATGAATAAAAGTAATTTACAAAAAATGATGTCAAGGCTGATATTTCTACTGGCAATTGGCAACGTAACAATCGCACATGCACAGTCAACTATGACAGAAGCAACATTGAATAAAAAAATCAATGCGTTGGTGAGCCAGATGACCTTGAAGGAAAAGGTGGGCATGTTGCATGGTAATTCATCCTTTACTTCTGCAGGCGTGCCACGGTTAGGTATACCCGAGCTGGTAATGTCCGATGGTCCTCATGGCGTGCGTACAGAGCATGGAAGGGGATGGGACGAAATAAAAAATGTAAATGATTCAGGTACCTACTTGCCGGTTGGTATTGCATTGGCTTCTACCTGGAACCTCGCATTGGGATATGACTACGGAAAAGTATTGGGTAGCGAAGCAAAGTATAGAGGCAAAAATGTGATACTGGGTCCGGGTATCAATATCATGCGCTCACCTTTAAATGGCCGCAATTTTGAATACCAAAGTGAAGATCCTTTTCTAATTTCAAGATTCACGGTAGGGTACATAAAAGGTGTACAAAGCCAGGGTACTTCCGCCTCTGTAAAACATTTTGCCGCCAACAACGAAGAAGTAGACAGGTCAACAGTAGATGTACAAATGAGTGAAAGGGCTTTAAGGGAAATATACTTACCCGGTTTTAAGGCAGCCGTAATGGAAGCTGATGTAAATACGTTGATGGGTGCCTACAATAAATTTCGTGGACAATATTGTACCCACAATGATTACCTCATCAATAAAATTTTAAAAGGTGAATGGGGTTTTAAAGGTTTGGTGGTGAGTGACTGGGGAGCAGTACATAGCACAACCGAAGCATTGTTGTATGGCACTGATCTGGAGATGGGAACCGACCTTGTTTTAAACAGCAATAGCGTATCCCAAACCGCTGTTGGAGGTTTGCCCATTCCTAAGACAGTGTACGATCGTTTCTTTTTAGCTGATTCAGCCATCTACCTGGTTAACTCGGGAAAAATACCCGTTGCCGTTATCGACGATAAAGTAAAAAGAATTCTGCGGGTAATGTTTAAATCAAGTGTATTTAGCAAATCATCAGCCGGTGAATATGGATCAGCCAATCACATTGCGCTTGCTAAAAAAGTAGCGCAGGAATCCATTGTGTTGCTAAAAAACGAAGGCAATATTTTACCATTGAAAGCGGGCAACATCAAATCCATTGCAGTAATTGGTGCCAATGCCAGCAGAGAAAATTCAATGGGCGGTGGTAGCTCACAAGTAAGGGCTTTGTATGAAATAACGCCGTTGCAGGGATTGAAAAACATTGCACCGGATGTAGTGATCAATTATGCACAGGGCTATACCATTGAACGGAAATCGGTGCCAACTGCCGCCATGATCAATGATGCGGTGGAAGCAGCAAAAAAATCGGATGTGGTTATTTTTGTGGGAGGATGGACGCATGGATATGATTATAGCAAATGGGAGGACAATGCCTATGATGCAGAAGGAACCGATAAACCGGATATGAAAATGCCTTTTGGCCAGGATGAACTAATTAAAGCAGTGATCAGGGCAAATCCTAAAACCATCATTGTGCTGGTAGGTGGCGGTCCGGTTGATATGACCGCCTGGGTAGCAGATGCAAAAGCAATTGTGAGTGCCTGGTATGGTGGCATGGAAGGTGGCAATGCATTGGCGGAAGTAATTTTTGGAAAAGTAAACCCATCCGGAAAATTGACAGTAACTTTTCCTAAAGTGTTGGAAGATGTGCCTGCACATAAGCTGGGTGATTTCCCTGGTAAGAATGGAGTGGCAGTTTACAGGGATGATATTTTTGTTGGCTACCGTTATTATGATACCTACAAAGTAGCACCACAATTTGAATTTGGTTTTGGTTTGTCATACACCAGTTTTGCTTACAAAAATTTAAAATTATCGAAAGCGCCCAATGGCAGTGTTACGGCAACATTTACCATCACCAACACCGGAAAAATTGCTGGAGGAGAAGTAGCACAAGTTTATGTACACAAAGAAAAATCTGCTATCACCAGGGCTGATAAAGAATTAAAAGGTTTTCAAAAAGTATTGCTTAATCCGGGTGAAACGAAAGCCGTTTCCATTCAACTGAATAAAGAAGCGTTTCAGTATTTTGATGAAGATAAAAATGACTGGAACACCGAGAAAGGAGCTTATCAAATACTGGTTGGCGGTTCTTCAAGAAACATCTTTTTAAACGGTACGGTTGTGTTGTAGAGGGTGGTTTTAAATTGGGAAAACTTCACACAGTCAGGACCGGGGCGGGATCAGTCGGCTCCGGTCCTGTTGTATTATTTACTGACAGAAAAATTAAAAGAAGTTGATTAGCGTATGACTGAAAAAAAAATACCGATTTTAATTTTTAAATTGTAACTGGAGTTTACCCAAAAAAACCTCCCGATTTAATAGGATGCTGATTAGGTAAGGTTTTTAAAGAAAGTACAAGTGTAATGGTACATTTTTTTTTCAAAATAATTGATCTGCCAAATTTACCGTTAAAAAAGATTACCCAAAAAATTGCATCTATTTTCGTAAAATGCAGTTGCAAC
>JBGSMI010000066.1:0-23810 GCA_041740215.1 Ferruginibacter sp. | reverse complement strand
CCAGTCCTTTTTGCAGCAGCGCCAGTTGCACCGGCACCAGGCTGGTAGCGCCAATATTTTCGCTCACAGCCGCACTGTGATAATAGGCCTGCAGCGCCAGCGGATTTTGCACCACGGCACGCAATGCCTGCAGATCGGCCGTCACTGGTGTTTTGTTGTGGTTATTGGCAAAGGCCGCAATACCATTATAAAATTTCAGCTCATTCACCTCGCTGCTTTGCCAGGCCAGCTCCTGCGGATCAAGCGCCTTCAGCGGATTTTTTAATTTGCCGCCCGAAGTGGTGGCCGCTTCGTATAACCCTACCTGTAAATGTTTGTAATATTTGTGTTCGCTCAGCACCAGCAGGTTCACCGTATGGGCCACCGTTGGCGACTGACCAATCAATTTTGCAGGTGGCAACAGTTCAGCAGCCAGTTGTTGCAGGGCGACAGCATTTACCGGTTGCAGGGTTTTAATCCGCGGCGTAATGCTCACCGATCGGTTAGCCCAGGCCAGTTCAAAATGTGCATCGGGGTTGGGTTCATTTTCCAGTCCGTAATGCTCGGCGATTGTTGAAATGCTTTGGTGGCGCAGACGCTCATCAAAAAAAATGCGCAGGTCGGGCCGCTCCATGATATTGTACAGCACCTGCGCCTGGTGATCGCAGAGTTTGTGATTGCCGGCATTGCAGGGACAACCCAGCGCCAGCGTAGCTTTATTGTACCGCACCCACACCAGCGGAAAAACCAGTCCGCCCCCGGGATTGCTAAAAGTAGCCGCATTGATGTCAATCATTTCCGGCTGCACCGAAAAAAACCGGTCGGCACTGGTATCAGGCATAGCGGCACTGTTGGACAAAATAAACGCATGGGTAAGATTTGAAAACAACCAGTTTTCAAAAATAATCTCCGTTGCGTTGTATGTTAAAATAGGTGCTGCCATGCGGGGTGTAAAAATAAGGCAGCGGGGGTTAGGAAGCAGGTTTGAAAAAATTTTTTGTCCGGGCGGTGAAGCTTTGGGCGGCATTGTTGCATCGCCCTCTTGTACGGAATACCAATTGGGAGCTTTCATTGCGTTTTGTAAAATGAGTACAAAACCTCAGTAGTCAGCCCATTTATTTCATTTATCCGAAATTATGCAGACGGTGTCTGCACAATTGCACCGGCAGTATTTGTCGGGCAATTTGAATTCCTCAGTCGGCGACTGAGGAATTCAAAAAAATGAAATAAATTTATAGCATAACCAGCCATATGGATTTTAAAATATTAGTAAACACCATCCGGGAAACGCATACCACACTCCAGCAAGTGCGTTAAAATCTGTAAACAAACATTTAACCATCCGTAACTGGCTGGTTGGATTTTATATTTTGGAGTTTGAGCAAAAGGGGGAAGACAGGGCGAAGTATGGGCAAAAATTACTGCTTGAATTAGCAAAAGCCATCAATATAAAGGGGCTATCTGAAACATCTCTCAAATTGAATCGCCAATTTTATTCTACTTACCCTCAAATAAGCCAGATACTCTTTGAGCAATTAAGGCAGTTTGGTTTTGACAATAGCTCAATTAGTCAGTCGCTAACTGACGAATTACAAAACGCTGAAGATCAGGGTATTAAGATAAGTCAGCCGACGACTGACGAATTGAAAGTTAATTATTATGAATCGCCTGCAATTGTGCATTTGATAAATGCACAATTGAAAACCCCAATTTCCAACGAATTGCTGGTACCTCCCGACAAACTAATTTCCCGCCTCTCTTTCACACATTTGGTCCAATTATTACCAATAGAAAATCCGCTGAAACGCACCTTCTATGAAATAGAATGTATGAAAGGCAACTGGAGTGTAGATCAGTTAAAGCGACAAATTGATGCGCTTTATTTCGAACGCAGCGGCATGAGCAATAATCCTGAAAAACTAAGCCGGATTGTGCAGGAAAATGCAGCAGCACTGATACCAACTGATATTATTAAATCGCCTTTTACATTTGAATTTCTGGGACTAAAAGCCAGGGACGTGGTGTATGAATCTGATCTGGAACAGGCCCTGATCGACAACCTGGAAGAATTTTTACTGGAACTCGGCCATGGTTTTTGTTTTGAAGCCAAACAAAAACGCATACTGATAGGTGAAAAATATTATTTTATCGACCTGGTTTTTTACCACCGTGTGCTCAAATGCCATGTGCTGATTGATTTAAAAATGAAAGCCGTGGAGCATGAAAATATCGGGCAGTTAAAAACCTATATCAATTACTACAAAAAAAACATTATGCTGCCGGCCGATAACCCGCCGGTGGCATTGCTATTGGTAACCGAAAATGACAAGGCCCTTGTAGAATATGCAGTAGCCGACACCGACATGCATTTATTTGTAAGCAAATACGTGCTCGAATTACCCAGCACCCAACAATTGGCAGACTTTATCCGCAAAGAATTAAATGGTTTAATTTAACTGGAAGCCGTTTTGAAAAAATTTTTTGTCCAGGCGGGGAAGCATTGGGCGGCATTGTTGCGTCGCACACTTGTACTGAATACCAATTGGGGGCTTTTATTACGTTTTTTGAAGTGAGTACAACCCTTCTATATTCAGTCCATTTATTTCATTTATCCTAAATTATGCAGACGCCGTCTACACAATTGCTACGGCGGTATTTACCAGATAATTTGAATTCCTCGGTTGGCGACTGAGGAATTACAAAATAATGAAAATCATACGCTCATACAAAATGCCATTGAGGGAACTTTTCAATGGAAAGCCCGGTGCCGTAGAAAGTCAATATATTTGCGTGTCATGCAATCAATATGAGTAAAAAAGCAATAACGACTAGCGGTTGTATTAGTTGAAAAGAACATCAGTAGCAAATGACTCGCTAAAAAACTGGACAAAAATGAAGCAACTGTTTCAAGATGGTGCACAAACGATGTGCAACCACCCTTAATAACCCTTGTAAATTTGCTGAAGTTTTAGAAGTAGAAGTAACGGACCTAATAAACAAAAAACAAGAAAAAAAAAATAAAAGGGCTAAATGGACAATTCAAATAAAATATCAGAATTGAAAGCAAAGCTTTCTGAAGAAATTCAGAAAGTACGTTCTGATAATACTGTCATTTTATCTCTCTCAAATGAAATTGCAAAACTGGATGATAAACAAATCCGTTTCTCTGTTGATGCAGGAATAATAAACAGACTCGGAAAAGAGTTAGTGGGGAGGCACGAAACCGCAGTTTCGGAACTTGTAAAAAATGCTTACGATGCAGATGCAATTGAAGTAAAACTAATTTTTGAGAATGCGTGGCAAGCAGGTGGCAAGCTTTTAATTGAAGATAACGGAGTTGGTATGACACGAGACCAACTAATTAATGGTTTTATGCGACTATCGTCTTCTGAAAAGATTCACAACCCAATATCAGAAAAGTATAACAGAACAAGGGCAGGAAGAAAAGGAATTGGCAGATTTGCAACACAACGATTAGGTAACAAGTTGACAATTGTTACGCAAACTTCTGATATTGAAAACGCAATAAAAATAACGATAAATTGGCATGAGTTTGCAACAGATAAAGACTTGTTAAGCATCACCAATCAAATTGAAATAATTCCTAAAACAAAAGATGAGGGGACTGATTTAATAATAGAAGGATTAAGGGAAGGTTGGTCAGATGCAATGATTAAAAGGGTTTTTAGATACACTTCTGAATTATTACAGCCCTTCCCTCTTTCTAAAAAAAGAAAGAAAGAAGAGAAGAAAAGAATAGACCCAGGATTCAAAAGTTCTTATTTCAGAAAAGATGGCACTAATTTAAAACCAGTAGTTGATGAAGAGGAAGCTATTTATAAACATGCAGTTGCAGAAATAGAAGGTTATATTCTAGATGATGGCCAAGGCTGTTATTCCTTAAAAAGTTCAAAACTAAGTTTCCCTGAAACAGTTTTTTTAATTGGAAAGAATAGAGATAATGAGGAATCAAAATTTGAATTTAATAAGGATATTCATTTTAAATGTTATTACTTTATTTGGGATACTTCATTAGTCCCAACCCAATCAATAACTTTCATTCGAGAAATTGCTAATGAAAGAGGAGGTATCAGACTTTATAGGAATGGATTCAGGGTGCTTCCTTATGGTGAGCAAGGCAATGATTGGACAAGGCTTGATGAATCAGTAAGAAAAAGACAAATATTAGCGCCCCACGCTAATAACAGTTTTTTTGGATTTGTTGAACTAATTGATGCTGAAGGGAAAATTTATGAAGAAACATCAAGTAGAGAAGGGCTAATTGAAAATGAAGCATTTAAAGAACTAGTAGATTTCATTTACCGATGTATTGTTAGTGCTGTTACCAAAGTAGCTGAATTGAGAGGGCGAAAAGCTACATCTGCTCAAAAGGGATATAAAAGACAAGGTATTACACCAACTCAAAAAGTTGATTCTGCAATCTCAAAATTAGAGGAATTTATAGGAAATGATAACTCGAGTGAGCAATCGTCTAATTCTAGTAATTCAAAAGAAGAATTTAAGGAAGTAATTGATGAGATTAAACAAGCACGAGAAGAAGAAAAAAAAGCAACACAACAATTAATTGATGAAAACAATATGCTCCGCATTCTTGCAGCATTAGGATTAGTCATAGGAGAGTTTGTACATGAAGTTAAAAGGTTTCTTCCTGGCTTCGACGCTGATATTAATTATCTAAAACAAGCCTTAAAGGAATACGAAGAGGCTTTAAGCAGGATCGAGTTGCTTGATGAAAATGTTAGGGCATTCACAACTTACACATCGTATTTTAATAAAGCCATTTCGAGGAATGTACTCAGAGAACTTGAGCCTATCGAACTCAGGGACGTTGTTAGGGATTTTGAAAAAGTTATTCAAGCTGATATTAAGCGTTCAAAGATTAAATTCCATAACCACATTTTTTTGGGATATGACTTGTTTACTACCCCTATGCACCCGTCCGAGTGGGCTTCTATTCTTTTCAATCTCTACACCAACTCAAAAAAAGCAATTAAGAGAAATAGAAAAGACGGAGAAATTCAAATAAAATGCGGCAAAGAAAATGACTTTGTCTACTTGGAGTTTTCTGATAATGGGGATGGTATTCCAAAAGAGAATGAGGAATTAATATTCAATGCATTTTATACAACCACCTCAGCTGCAAATCATTCAAACAATGATGCAGATTCGTTAGCAGGTACAGGATTAGGGCTTAAAATAATAAAAGATATTATCGAGGCATATGGCGGCAATATCTATGTAAGTACGCCTTCTGAAGGTTTTGTAACAAAATTTCGAATTGAAATTCCAAAAAATAAAATTGAAAATGAGTAAGCCTAAATATTTATACATAGATGACGAAAATGATTCGTCCATTACTTCTATAATAAATGGATTCAATGACCAAGGGATAATTGAAGTCGAACATTTCCCACTCTCCGCATTTCAGGAATTTGGGAAGCTGAAAAATGAATTAATTCAGAGAAGAAAAAACAATGCTTTTGATGGTCTTATTATCGATTTGAGACTTGATGGCGATGGCCCTGATAGAGTTGACTTTAATGCAACTTCAATTACCCAAGAATTAAGGTCACTGACTGCAAGAGGAGATATTAATTCTTTCCCTATTATTTTATGTTCAACTGAACCTAAGATTAGAGAAACATATGATGCAGATAAATCCAGCCATGATTTATTTGATTACAAATTTGAAAAATCTAATGAACCAAACTTTCCTAAGTTTTCTCAAAAGGTTTTTTCATTGGTTAGTGGATATAATTGGCTAAATTCTAGCAAACGCCCTTTAAATGAAATATTTGGCAGGGACGATTTAAGTTCTCTTGACCCAAGAATATTGGAAAGATTTTTAGAAGCAGAAGCAAAAATCGTTATTTATGACTTTGCACATTTTGCTGTAAAAAATCTATTTCACAATCCAAATCCTTTAATAAAGGAAAAAATTGTAGCTGCAAGACTAGGTGTTGATATAGAAGCATCGGGAGCATATTGGCCTGCATTATTAGGTGATGTGTTTAGCTCTGCGAAATATAAAGGATTATTTTCTGAAGGATGGAGTAGATGGTGGGCCGATGGCATTATTAATATTTTCAAAAGACTGACAGATAAAAAATTATCCTTTCTAACATCGGAAGAAAGAGTTGCTCTTCTAATTGAGAAAACTAAGATAAATGGATTAGTTGCTGCTAAACCTCTGCCTTTTTGCAAGAGCACAGAATTTTGGACAATATGTGAAGGATATAAAAAGCCTTTAGACCCTTTAGAAGGTTTTAGAACTTATTCCTCATATGAACCTAAGCCTTGGCAAGAAAGTAAATATCTTTCTTTGGATGCAGTTCTTGAAAGAGTTGGAAGAGAAAAAGGTTTAAGACCCCATCCGTCCGAATTAAAAAGAATTGAAACCATAAAACAGAGTTTATCATAAGTCATGGCAGTTTCAAAATCAATAATGCATTTTAGAGAAGAAAGAGCCAGAGAACTAGAACGTATGGCTAAACTTTTAGAAAAAACCTTTGGTGCTGATGTTGCCACAACACCCATTTATACTGCAATAAAAGAACTGAAGAATGAAAATAGTATCCCTGTATTGAAAACTGGGACAATAAATCAAAACGTCTGGGGATATGATATTGAAGATTTTGAAATTCCTTTGGATACACTAAAACATGTAAAACCTTCGTCAATTGATAAAGGTAAAGTAATATTAAACCTCAAAGTTCGAGGGGATGTAAATACCTGGGGATACATGAATGACCCATTTCTTGAACTCAATTTCAATGTCGATATTAAAGGAATCGGTGACAAGGTATACCACTTTGGATTTCATATTGATAGGCACGATTTGACATTGCCTCATGCGGAACCACACCCTGTTTATCATATTCAATATAATGTAAACCCTAGCAACTCTAAAACGTTTGACTATGGCGAAATTATGTTTATTGATACCCCAAGGCTACTTCATTTTCCACTAGATTTTATTTTGGGGATTGGCTTTCTTACTTCTAACTTTTTCCCAGCAGCATTTGGATGCTTATGTGATGAAAGAGAATTTGTAAAATTGAATAATCAATATCAGGAAATAATTTGGAAGCCATATTATCATACTATTGCAAATCACTGGAAACCATTTGAGCAGGGAGCTATAACATGGAGTCCAACTTCGGATTTATGCCCAATTTTATTATGAGACAGGAAGTATTTAAATATCTAAAAGAATGCTCAACATTGCCAATGGATGTTGATAGACTTATTATATCTGCATTTATAGCGAAAAATAAAATAACCGTACTAGATAATGAGTTTATAAAATCATTTCTAATTAAAGAAAAAAATTTAGTTGAATATACTGAAGTTTTAAAATTGACATCATTACTTGAAAAAGAGCTGGCCGACTTTAACATTGAAACATTAATAGAGCTCTTTGAATTTGTTGTATCACCTGCTGACCGAATTATTAATGGAGCCATATACACACCGTTAAACATTCGGGAGTATATTATTGGGCAATCATTTCATTCTAAAAAAAAATCTCTTGAAACGTCAAAAATTGCGGACCTGGCCTGTGGGTGTGGCGGGTTCCTTTTTAATGCTTCAAAGCAATTGAAAAAAGAAACAGGTAAAACATATTTTGAAATTTTCAAGGGTCAAATTTTCGGTTTAGATATTCAGCAATATTCGATAACAAGAACAAAGCTCTTGCTTACACTTTTAGCTTTAAGCGAAGGTGAGGACAGGAGAGAGTTTCAATTTAATCTATTTGTAGGCGATGCCTTAAGTTTTAATTGGAAAACTCAATTGAATAATTTTGTTGGCTTCGACATAATCCTAGGTAATCCACCTTATGTATGTTCAAGACATCTATCCTTAGAAACAAAATCTGAACTTCGTAAATGGACTGTTTGTAAATCCGGGCATCCTGACCTTTATATCCCTTTTTTTCAAATTGGAATTGAAAATCTTTCAACCAATGGTGTATTAGGTTATATAACAATGAATAGTTTTTTTAAAAGCTTAAATGGTCGAAGTCTCAGAGAATATTTTCAAACGGCTGGCTTAGAATTTAAAATTATAGATTTTGGAACAGAGCAAGTATTCAAATCTCGGTATACATATACTTGCATTTGCTTAATAGAAAATAAAAAAGCAAATTCAATTAAATATTATAAATCGAATGATTCAAAACAGTTGCCGGCAAATCAAAAATCATTTACCACAGTAAAGTATTCAAACTTAGATTTTAAGAAAGGCTGGAATTTGCAAAATCATGAAATCATATCTAAAATTGAATCTACTGGTGTTTCATTAGGTGAATTGTATAAAACCCGAAATGGAATTGCGACCCTAAAAAATGACATTTACATATTTGATCCAATCAAAGAAGATAAAGAATTCTATTACCTCCAAAATGGAAGTGTGTATCCAATTGAAAAGGGAATTTGCAGAGATATACTAAATTCAAATAAGCTAAATGCAACAGATAGTTTTTCAAAACTGAAGGAGAAAGTGATTTTTCCATATGATGATGGCATAAAGCCCCGGCTTTTGAAAGAAAATTATATCATGCAAAATTTCCCTAAAGCATATAACTATTTGGAAAACAAGAAAACTATTCTTGCTGGTAGAGATAATGGCGATGGTGATTACGATGAATGGTTTGCTTTTGGGAGAACTCAGTCACTGGAGAAAATGAAACATAAACTTTTTTTTCCTCACCTTGCGGCGAAAACCCCCAATTACTTAATCAACTCAGATGAGAATTTATTGTTTTACAATGGACTTGCTTTAATGGGTGAATCGAGAAATCAATTATTAGTGATAAAAAAAATAATGGAGTCTAGGCTGTTCTGGTTTTATATTCAAAATTCGAGTAAGCCCTATACTTCGGGATATTTTTCTTTTAGTAGTAATTATATTAGAAACTTTGGGATTTGCAACTTGGACGAAGACGAAATCAAATTTGTGATTAATGAAAATGATAAGAATGTGCTTGATGATTTTTTTGAAAAAAAATATGATATTCAGTTTCAAAAATAGATCGTTGTTTAGCGCTATTAACTACTTCTTCCTCGTTGTAATAACCACCCCAATACTCCTCACACTGATATCATAATCCTGCTTCAATGTTTTCTTATCGATTAGTTTTAGTTCTATCAAATTGCTGTCGTTGATGGCAAACAGGTCACTTGCAAAACTTGGGGTTAGAGGCTTGCCACTTTATTCCAAGCAACGTCGCCTACTAAGCAAGTGTTGTGGCCAGGGACGTTGCGGTTACACTTTTTACTATTTACTCTAGCAGTAAAGAAAAGGCACAATACTACTGTCATCTTTCCAATTCACAACGCAACGTCCCTCCCACGCTACCGGCATGGCAAGGAGACATTGCTGGAAACCTTAAGTTCCGTCACATTCATTTATTGGAAGACATAACAAAAAAAAAGCCACCCAACAGGATGGCATCACACATTATAAGGTAATGTTCAATTCATTTTTAACTTGCCAATAATCTTATTTGCTGCTTTCAATTTTTCAGGAAATAATACTTTGCCGGATAGTTTATCCATTACTTTGGAAACAGTAATCTTAACCCCAACAACTTCGGCTCCTTTTATTTTTTTAGCTTGTTTCATAAAACAAATTTACACAACTGAAATTCAAGTTTGTCAGATGATGCAGCTACGTCATTATACTTTTCATATTGCATTCGTCAAACTTAATAATTTTAATTTTATTTTTCCGGGCAAGATTTCCTGTCAGGTATCTGTGTTGGCCAGTTACGTTGCGCCAGCAGATATTTCCTTTACCGACACAGCATAAAAAACCATTGTACTGTCAACTTTTCAATCGGCAACACAACGTCCCTCCCACGCTCCCGGCACGGCAAATTAGACATTGCTGGAAACCTTATAATTTGTAGTGTGGCTGTATGGTTTTGGGAGGCGTTGTTGCGAAGGAAAACAGATGCCAAATAAAGCGGTCGGCACCGAAGGTCAGACCGCTTTAAGCCCGGATGCCCTCTAGCAGTGGTAACAATCATGCAATAGATTTTGCTATAATCCCATAGCCCGGTCTGACCTGCGGTGCCGACCGGGCCGGAAGCTTCGGACGTCCTTATTCGAAGTAACGTCTCCTTCACTTACTATTTACTTTAGCGGTAGAGAAAAGGACCCATTTTACAGCAAACTTTTCAATTTGCAACGCAACATTCCTCCCACGCTCCCGGCACGGCAAGGAGACATCGCTGGAAATTGTATAATTTGTAGTGTGAACAGCCTATCGTAAACCGGAAATAAAAAAACAAACCTTTAAAATGGATTGGTTTAAAAAATGTTTTGTGATGGGGGTTGGGTTCTCGGGGCGTAGAGACGCAATGCATTGCAGGGACGCAGTGCGCCGTAGAGACGCAATGCGTTGTAGAGACGCAATGCGCTGTAGAGACGCAATGCATTGTAGAGACGCATGCGTTGTAGAGACGCATGCGTTGTAGAGACGCAATGCATTGCGTCTCTACGATGATGACAACGACAATAACCGAACACCATTCCACACGTTGATGCCAACAAATTCCAATATTAATGAATAGCCTGTCGTAAACCGCAAAACACCAAATACAATCAATACCAAATAATGACGTAAACCAAATATCAAATGCCTGATAAATATCAAAACAAATATCGCATTCCATCGGCCCGTTTACAAACCTGGGATTATGGTAGCGATGCTGCCTATTTTGTTACCATTTGTACCAAAAACAGGGAACATTTTTTTGGTGAAATTGTAGATACCCTTGTAGAGACGCAATACATTGCGTCTCTACAACCAACAGAAATCGGAAAATTTGTAGCACAGGAATGGATAAAAACCCCTGAATTGCGACCAGATATGAATTTGGAATTAGGTGAATTTGTGGTGATGCCAAATCATTTTCATGGCATTATGATTATTGGTAAAAATAAATACAATATGCCACCGGATATGGTAACAGCGGCAGAGACGCAACGCATTGTGTCTCTACAACCACCACCAAACAACGTAAATAAATTTGGGCCACAATCAAAAAATCTGGCTTCAATCATTCGTGGATTCAAATCATCTGTTACAACCCAGGCTAAGAAAACCGGCAATATAAACTTTGCCTGGCAATCCCGTTTTCATGACCATATTATTCGGAACGCAAAATCATTTGAACGGATTCAAAATTATATAATCAACAATATCTTGAATTGGAAAGACGATAAATTTTTTTCGTAATGCCTAAACAAACCACAAGCATCTCATTCCGGTCCAGTGTGCTTTATTGCTGCGTAAAATGGCTGTTGAGACCTTAGTAGAAGACAAGCATTCTTCTAAAACAAACCTTATTAACTTATTGATAAGCCGTAAATGCTAATAATATACCGGTAAAAGATATAGAAGCCAATAACCTTTCGATGGTGGCAAAGTCTGAAGTGGCGTATAGAAAAAAGAAAGCGAATTAACATTAACAAAAAGTCAATCACCCAGTTTGGCACGGAAGGGAGTCTGTCACTTTCCTTTATTGGACGACATAGCAAAAAAAAAGCCACCCAACAGGATGGAATTACACATTATAAGTTAAGGTTCAATTCATTTTTAACTTACCAATAATCTTATTGGCTGCTTTCAATTTTTCAGGAAATAATACTTTGCCGGATAGTTTATCCATTGCTTTGGACCCAGTAATCTTAACCCCAACAACCTCGCCCCCTTTTATTTTTTTAGCTTGTTTCATAAAACAAATTTACACAACTGAAATTCAAGTTTGTCAGATGATGCAGCTACTTCATTATATTTTTCATATTGCATTCATCAAACTTAATGACTTTAATTTTCTTCTTCCTGGCAACATTTGCTGCCGGGCATTTATGTTAGCAAGTAACGTTGCGGCCAGCAGCTATTTCCTTTACCGACACAGCATAAAAAACACCATTGTATTATCAATTTTTCAATTGGCAACGCAACGTCTCTCCCACGCTCCCGGCACCGCAAAGGACACATTGCTGGAAACTTTATAATTTTTAGTGTGGTAGTATGATACTGGCAAACCTTGCTGCAAAGGACTATCCTTCTTTTAAAATCCCAATCATTTCTTCCTCGTTGTAATAACCACCCCGATACCTCGTACATTGATATCATAATCCTGCCTCAATGTTTTCTTATTGACTAGTTTCAGCTCTATCAAATTACTGTCGTTGATACCAAAAAGCTCGCTTTCAAAATTGGTGGTAAGCAGTTTACCATTCAGGATATAAACCAGTTTTTTTCTGTAGCCAGATCAGGTGCCTGCTTTGCATATTCCGGCGATATTGATTTAAAATAATTCCAGTAATGTTACGGGCAAAGGCTTTGGTGGTAATATATACTATGCCGTTTTTTGCAGTGGGTTCTGTAATCTTCAACGAATCAGCATTTTTGTAAATCATCACCATCGCAATTTCTTTTGGCTGGTAATTGTTAAGTACGCCTCCATTTACCCTTATGCTATCTATAAAAAATACCGGCTCACTTCCGGGAAATAAAACAAACGCATCATTGCGGTAAAAGATGCTACGGCAAGAGATCAGGAGATCAATTGCTTCCACCCGCTTTTCGAAGTAGTAGGCCTCATCCAGTGGATACCGGGGCTTTCTGGCGGTGTCAATTTTTATATAAAAGGAAAGGGTGTCGTTGGTCAGATTCCAGTAATCGGCGCAATCTCTTGAAGTCCATATTTCATTGTACCCGGGATATAATTTAATCACGTCTTTCACAAGCAGGGTCTTCATATCAATGGAGGTAAGATCCGGTAGCTGGCCAGCAAAATCTTTGGTCAATCTTATCTTGCTGATAAGGTCATTTTCTAAATCTTTCTGAAAAATCATCCAAGGATATTTGGCGGAAGCATAATCTTTGCCCTTCGTAAATCTTGCATTCTGAAATAATCGATCATTGCAAAATGCCATTTCTTCCACATCCACTTTTTTCAAATTGCTGTGAAGTGATTCTCCCTGCCCGGCATAAAAACTTTACCGAAAATCTCATAATCGTTAGCATGCTTGAATGATTACTTCCATCTGGCGACACAAAACAAGCGTTATTCATCTTACATCTCCTGACACACCCAGGCTCAACTTCCAGCAATAACTCTACCGGCAACAGGAATAGTATCAATCAATTTTATTCCATCGCAAATAAACATTTGCCACAGCAGGATGAACTTCCATTTTCAGCATGTTTACAAATGCCTCATCCGACATTGGTTCCTGGTGGGTTTTCAACGCCGTCCATAATTTCTTTAGCACCATTTTGCCACCATTATTGTAAATGTCTTTTGCGGCTGAATGTAGTTTACATTGGTACCAACCATAATTTTTGGGACCCATGCCCATCGTACTATATAATTTTTCAAAATCTTGCAGGCTGGTAAATTTAAATGCTGCTGTACCGCCACCCACCACCATATTTGGAAATGCTTCGAGGGCGGATAGAAGCTCCGGTTGTTTTTCGGCAACATAGGTATGTAACATGATGTTTACAAACAACTCCCCCATCCAGTTGCGGTGCATTTTAAGCCCGGCCTGCCCTGTATAAGAATGTCCCATTTCGTGCAGGGCCAATAAATCAAAGAATGGCATCATGCTGTAAGAACCGTCTGGTTTGCAATATGCTTTTTTTACCTGTGTAGCTATCGGTGGTGGTAGTTGATCAACGGGTGGCAAAAAGCTGCGCCAGAAATCATTGTCTGCAGCAGCAATTACAAGTCGCACCTGGTCGAGATTGTGCGGAAATCCATAAACATCCTGCAAGGGTTTGGCAGCAAAATCTTTCCAATTTGTTGGGCCTAATATGTAAAGTTTTGCTTTGGGCGTAAATCCAATCTCTTGTTGAAAATAGTTGCCCGCCTGCTCCATAAACACGGCGATGTTTTCCGCCCTTTTTTCGTAGCCAGTACTGTAATAAAATGTTTGTGTAAAACCTTTTAATTCTTCGAGCGCAATAAACCCGTTTGCCGGCTTTATTATATCCTGCGCAACACAAAAATTGAAAAGAAACATGCATGCTATGGTGAGGTAAATTGTACTTTTTCTATTAAATGCTATTAAATACTTTGTCATAATTTTTTTCAACAAAAGTATCCTGAATAGATGCAGTCAGCATAGTATAAAATCGACAATTTAATAACCTAAGTCCTTTTGCATCCGCAATGGGGTTGAAAGCAGTTGCTGTTCAATAACTGACGGAGTGACGCCAGCAAAAATTTTGAAATCTCTAATCATGTGCATTTGGTCGAAGTATCCGGCCTCGTAAGCTATTTTTATCCAAGGGAGGTTGGGGAAGGCTTCATGCATCCGGTATGCTTTTGAAAATCTTAAAATTCGGGCATACATTTTAGGGTTCATGCCTATTCTTTCCTGGCACTTTCTTTCAAATTGTTTCAGGCTCAGGCAAGAAAGCGAAGCGATCTTTTCTATAGACATATTTCCATCACTATTTAACAGTATGCGAACAGCATGGTCAATGGGTAATATTTGTCTGAGGGATGTTATTTGGTTTAACAGGAATTTTTCTACGATATTTTTTCCCTCTTCAAGGTTAGCGATATCCTGTAATTGTTCGTTGATAATCTTCATGTTGGCCCCAAAGAAATCAAGTGCATTAAACCCGCCATCAAATAACTCATTCATAGGAATCCCCAGCATTCTGTACATGCCACCAGGAAGAAAATCTACCCGGATGGCTCTTAATTGGCTACTCACTTTTACATTTACCCGTGAAAACTGGGGGCCGGTTAATACGATATTCGGCTGCAATTCAAAATCTCCCGTTCCGGTGCGGCTCATAGATACCGGATTGTCGCAATAGAAAAACAAGGATTGAAATGGCGTTGCAGGATAAGGCGTTATCACATCACTGATTCCTTGCGGTAGCATAGCGTTCACCGTGGATAAATTCAAGACATAATCTTGCAAACCAGGATGCGGTATGTAAATTTTTACTTTCAATACAGTTAGTGCATGATTAAAAAATAATTGTTGTTTGCATTCAATTATAAAACCTTATTGTTTTCTTGTTTATACTGGGTATTAAAAATTTGCCCACAACGTTGTCTACCTGATATGGCACAAAATTCTTTGACCTTCGATTACATTGTAAATGCCCACCCGGGCAATCAAGTTAACCCTATAGCATTGAAGTTAACAACTAAAAGCTAAATTTATAAATGTCTGGGAGAACTTCACGGGGCTTATTTAAAATTGTCGCAGCTCGGTAAAGGGTTGCCAATCTTTTTTAAGTGGTTTTTAGTGGAAAAGAACCTGAACAAGGTTGGCAACCCTTCCTACCATTTTAAATGTACCCACTTCACCTTAAATTTTATATCCCTTGTGAATAAATATTAATTAGCCGAAGTGTTGAAAACGTTCGTTAGAAAATATGGATGAACACGGTGCAGTCATAGAAACCTATGCAGGTTCGTCGCAACCTTTAGGCTGCAAAGTTTCAAGCAGCTTCCCTGGTTTTTTAATGGTAACATTTTCTTCGGCCAATAAAATATACCGTCTCAACGGTATAAAAACGTATCCTCATTTAAGCGATTTTTATAAAAAATTATTTATGAATTCGCTAAAAGCCATTTACTTTATTATTGCTGCATGTTATTGCACCATTGCAAATGCACAGGACGAACCACATGCCATGGGTGCCACGTTCGATTTAACGTTGATGGCTAGCACGCCGCAGAAAATGTTGATGTCGCAGCGGAGCTTTACAAGTATGCCAACAAATTATTCGCTGGAAAAATATACTCCCACCCCTGGCGATCAGGGCAAGTATGGCACCTGCACCGCTTGGGCCAATGCGTATGGCGTAGCCACTATCTTATATGCGAAAACACATGCTATTACAGACAAGGCCATTATTAATAAATATGCCTTTTCTCCTACTTTTTTATATGAGCAAATAAAAAATGCTGCAGATGTAAATTGTCAAAGTGGTACCGACCCCATAATGGCATTAGTTACATTGATCAAAATGGGAGATGCCACCTTAAAAACAGCGCCTTACGCTTGCGGTGCAGTAAATACAGAAACAGCCAAAAGTGAAGCCTTGAATTATAAAATAAGTGATGCGTCTATTTTATTTGCGGCAAAAGGAATGCTGGTGGATGATAAGTTTGTGAAAACAGAACAGCAAATGATTGATCTTACCTAAAAGGCATTAACTGAAGGAAGCCCGGTATCGATTGGCTTCCTGTTGCCTAAGAGTTTTTTTTACATCAAGTCTGCAATATGGTCACCGGATCCACAAGAGACTTTTGGTGATTGGCAACATAATAAACATGCCATGTGCGTAATTGGATACGATGATAATATTGGTGGTGGCGCATTCAGGGTATTAAACAGTTGGGGCAGAGCCTGGGGCGATGGCGGTATGGTATGGATAAAATATGCAGACTATGCCCGCTGGTGTTTACTGGCATTGCAACCTTTTGCCGATCCCTACACTAAAGTACCCGACGAAAAAAAACAGGAACCAAATCCAGCGCCAGTTCCAGAGCCGAAGCCAGCGCCAAAACCAACTCCTGCACCTGTGCCAGTGCCGTCGCCGGAACCAGCACCTACCCCCAAACCGGCACCTTCACCTAAGCCTACACCGACACCCGTTGTCAGCATTGCTTTAAGCGGCAGTATAGAGTTTAGAACAAATACGGGTGAAGATATGCCCGTAAATAAAATCAGCACCCGAAATTTAATGGTGGAAGAAGATGAAAAAGTTAAAGAAGATTTGGTGGCTTATACCATGACGCATAGCTACAGTAGCGGCACTAAATTCAGGTTTTATATGACGATTGATAAAGAAGCCTACATCTATGCGTTCGCAACAGACCTTACCGGAAAAGTAAATAAAATACTGCCTTTTGATGATTTAACCAGTACGCATGTTGGCAGCAATACGGTTGTGGCTTTTCCCAGTGATACCAAAATAATAAAGCTGGATGAAAACAAGGGCACAGATTACCTAATGATTTTATATTCAAAAGAAAAACTGAATATGGATAAAATGCTGGCGGAAATGAATCAAACAAAAGGCGGTTTATCTGCAAAAATAATGGCAGCCCTTGGTGATAAACTCATTGATAAAAACAAAATACAATACGACAAGCAGAAGGTAGGATTCAGCGTAAATGTTAAAGCGGGCACCAGAAACCTGACGGTGGAAGATGAAGGCTCCAAAACCGAAGTAGCAACCGGCTCGGTAGTGCCGCTGATGATTGAGATAAAGCACAATTAAAACAAAAGCCAGTAATTTCCTTTCTATTATCATACTAAAACATTGGGTATTTTATTTATGAAAACTACTTTTTCACTCTGCCTGGTCTTGCTATCATTGTCTGGGTTCTCTCAAAAAGCCAGGCTAACACTTAAATCTGGCCATGGCGCCAGCGTTGAGTTTCAAAAGCTTTCTTCGGACAATAGGTATATGGTTTCCACTGATGTTGACAAAATAGCCATTCTTTGGGAGGTTGCTTCGGGCAACCAGGTAGGTAAATTTGAAAATGTAGTAGGTGCGGATTTTACATCAGACAATAAATCTCTATATCTTATAAACTCCATGGCAGAAATTTCGCAATATGATTTGCTTGGTAGGCTCGTACAAAAATTACCCGCTGCAAAAGCATATTCAAACGGAAATGTGCAAGTGTTTTATATAAGTGGACAAACCAATATTGTGCTGGTAGGTGCAGGAATACAACAGATTAACAATGGCAGACTAGTTGCTACAACTACCGAGCAAGATAAAAGCAGCGACAAACGAACCTATGATGCAAAGGCCAATAAAGTGGCTGCTTTTCAAGGATACCAGCTAGGAAGTATAATAATATATGATGCCAATACAGGAAATGAAGAAAAAAGAATACCCCACGGATTAAAATCGAACGGGCTGGATATTTCATTATCGGAAAATGCAAAATTAGTATTGGCAATAGATAAACAAGCAGTAGCCATTGCAGATATAACAACTGGTAAAATAATTAGAAATTATACAGCTACCACCCAATTGTACAGTGCTGCATTAAGTGCCGATGGCAAATCGTTTGTGGTTTTATCGGAGAAAAAACTTACCATGATGGAAACCCTTACCGGTAAAAAACTATGGGAGTTAGACCATAGCCTTACCATGAATACTTATGCAAATGGCCCGCATGTATCTTTTTCCAACGATGGCAAAAAGTTATTGTACGGTGGTGGTTATTCTAAAACCATGGTACTTGCAAATGCAATCAATGGCGCAAGCGAAAAACGATTTGAAGGTAGTAGCAGTAGGGAAATAAATGAACTTTTTATTGATGCATCCAGCAACAGAATGATGAGTAAAACAGATGATGGCTACGCCATTACCTGGGATCTGCAAAATGGCTTTATGCAAAAGCCTTTTTCATTTAATGTTAACTATGTGAAGAACTTTTTAGCTGCAACACACGACCGCATTTTTTTATACGGTGGCAACAACGAAAACCTGAGAGAAGTGAATGGAAAGGGTGTTGAAAAATTTGATTATAAAACCTCCAAGTACCCGCAAAGCCCGGCAACTATTAAAGCAAGTAAAGATGGCGATTATGTTGCCGCCGCAGTTTATTCTACTGCTGCAGATGGTTGTAACAATGGGTTTACCGTGTATGATACCAAGACAACAAAAATGCTTTGGCAAAAATTGTGTGATAAGTATGTAGCCATTGCAGTAAGTCAAAACTCCCCTATGATTGCTGCTTCGAAAGATGAAGGGGCAGGAGGGAAAATTCATATTTACAACTTGATTACAGGTGATTTTAGAGATGAAATAAGCACCAGTAATCTTCCTTATACACCAGATGAATTACTCTTCTCGCCGCATGACAAATATATTTATGCTAAAAACAATTCGGTCATTGAAGTTTTTGAACTTGCCTCTAAAAAAAGTATCCTTATAGGTAAAAACATGCCCGATGGCAGCAATGCCAGTGCAGTAAATTTTAGCAACGATGATCGGTACCTGTATATAGCAACCTTTAAAGGAAACGTATATTATTACGACCTTGCAAATCAACGGTATGATGGGCAGCCAATAAAACCAACCAGTGGCTATGTACGGGGAATTAATTATGTGAATGATGGCAAATACCTTTTTTGCAGTGCAACAGATAATACCATCACCGTTTGGGACAGCAAAACAAAAAAACTGCTGGCAACTATGTACTCCAACGCAGCGGATAACGAGTGGGCAGTAGTTACACCTGACGGAAGGTTTGATGCATCGCCGGGGTTTCAACAAAATATTTATTATCAAAAAGGACTCGAAATAATTCCGCTTAGGTATGTGTATGAAAAATATTACACGCCCAAACTATTACCACGAATATTGGCCGGTGAGGCGTTTGAACCCATTCCTGAAATTGATATCAAGCCAAAGCCAATTACCAAAATTATGTACGCTGAAGTGCAGCGTAACCTTGAAGTGGGCGATGATATTGCCACTTATAAAAACACAACGGGGGTGGCAGCAATAACAATTAATGCAATTGCGCCGACCGATAAAGTAGATGAAATTCGATTGTTTCACAATGGAAAAGTGGTAAACCTTGCTACCCGTGGGCTTTTTGTAGAAGAAAATGACGGCAGCGACAGTAAGAAATATACCATTAACCTGTTGCCGGGTAATAACGCTTTCAGAGCCATTGCATTGAACAGCCAGCGTACAGAAAGTGATGCAGATGAAATTATTGTATCGTATACGTCGGCAGGCAAGCAACCTGCACCGCAGCAGAATACAACCAATAAAAATGCTGTATCCATATCTACCGTAGATAAAAATGCAACCATGTACTTAATGGTGATTGGTATAAATGCTTATACAAATAAAATTAATCCACTCACCTATGCATTGCCCGATGCAAAATCGTTTAAAGATGAAATAGAAAAAGATGCAAAGAGTGTGCTTGCCAATGTGAAAACATATTTTATTACAGATGCTAAGGCAAATAAAGCAGGAATAATAAATGCTTTCAATGAAATAAAAACAGCAGCAAAACCGCAGGATGTATTTGTGTTTTATTATGCGGGGCACGGCTATATCAGTCCAACAAACAAAGAATTTTATTTGGTAAGTGCTGATGTTGCAGATGGTGGAGAAAGCCTGTTAAAAAATGGTATTCCTGCAAAGGACCTTCAGCAATATGCAGTAGACATACAGGCGCAAAAACAATTGTTCATTTTGGATGCCTGCCAAAGCGCAGGAGCATTTGATGCTATGCTAAAACACGATGGTGAGCAGCAAAAAAGCTTAGCAGTTGTAGCACGTAGCACCGGGACGCATTGGATGGCTGCAAGCGGTAGCACAGAGACCGCCAAAGAATTTGGAGAGCTTGGGCACGGCGCATTTACTTATGTATTGCTACAAGCGCTAAAAGGCCAAGCAACTTTAAATAAAATGATTACAGTAAACGGAATGAAAAACTTTTTGCAGATACAAGTCCCGGAACTAGTAAAAAAATATGGCAGTAATAATCAATACCCTGCGAGTTATGGTTTTGGAAATGATTTTCCTGTGGAAATGTTGAAATAAGTAAGTATTTTTTTAGTGTAAGAATTCTTTTCTGTTAACTGATTTTAGTTTTTAATTAAATACCTCTTAAAGTCTTTGTGATGTCTTCAAAAATAGTTGCTTTCATTTTATTAATAATCTGTTTTCAGGTTAACGCTCAAGCCCAAGGGCTTACAATGGTGGTTCCAACATCGCACAACGAAAAAATTTATCAAATAGCTATAGACCCAAATGATAAATATTTTTATACTGCCGATGATTTTAAAGTTATTATGTGGGATTTTAAAACCATGAAGCAATTATATACTTTTAAAATTGCCAACAAGTTAACCGAATCCGGAAGTGGCGATGAATTAAGAAATTTAAGATATCTTACTATTTCTTCTGATGGAAAAATTATTGCTTTCACAACGGCTAAGGATTCTTTAAAAATATTTTCTACTGTTACGGGAAAACTTTTGCGGGCAATACCTAATATAAATTCAAAGATCCTTTTTTCTAAAGATTTAAAAACCATCTATTATATGGTAATTGCATCCGAAATGAAAAATAGTAATGTTGCCAATGGATGGATGGTGCGATCTATAAATATTGCAAGTGGTACAATTAATGATTACTGGCAATTAAAGAATGAAATAGTCTGGTATAATAAAAAAAATTATTTTTTTCCTTTAGCTGGCAGCAGGGTAATAAATTTTAACGAAACAGGTTACCAGGTTTTAGATATTGAGAATAAAAAAGAGATTGCTATTGAGCAAATACCACTAGCAATAAGAAAAGGCTTTTCCGTATCAGACACGGTTTTTAATATACATGAGTTCAGGGTTTATCCTGAGTCGGGCTTATTTGTTTTTGATCATGATAAAAACAAAAAAGTTGGCAAGTTTACTTGGGATATATATGCCAATAAAGAGTTTGCCTTTGTACCGGATAATCCAAGGTTTCATAACCAGGGAAATTTTAACCGGGATCGGCTAGTGTACCTGACTGATCAAGGCCAGCCTAACAAAAAACAAGAGTTGGTGATATACTCAAGAGACTACAAAATTGAAAAGAAAAAACTATTAAATGTTAGTGATGAAATTTATATGGCAGCATTGGGCAAAAAAAATAATATTGTTTTATCTGTAGATAATAACAACAAAATTTATAAATCAAATATAGAAAATGTTGAGAAAGAAACTGCCGAGAAAGAAACTGCCGAAAGAGGATTGCCTGAAATAAACTTATCTTCTTTTTACAAAGATGGAAATTTGCTAAGTTTTAATGGTTCGACTACTGTTTCAGATAATATTCATTTAGGCAGATATGAAAATTATAGATCTGATTATATGATTGATCTTAGCCGTGCTGCCTTGTATGGCCTTGATACTATGCCCACAATTCCCGCACAAGTAGTATCATCCCTCAGACTTAGTAAGGATAGTTTTTTATTATGCTATAACTCGATGAAAACACAATTTGAGGATGGCAACTATTTTATTTATGACAAAAAAAATAAAAAATCCACACCGTTTGTAGTAAAGGAATTTTACTTTACAAATGATACCAAATCCAGGATTTTTTTAGGATTGCCGGATTTTTTTACTTTAAGTACTCCGGGGATTGCCTACTACACCAATTCAGAATATCGGGCAAAAGAAACCAACAGACTTACTTACCATCTTTATAAATATAATTTGCTTACAAAAAAAATCGATAAAATATTTAGCACTACATATTTGAATGATGATGAATGGGAGAATAAAGGGAGACGAAAAAAAGATAAGCCCCTTGCTAGCCAGCAACTTATTATTGATAAAGAAAATGAAATTTTGGCATCTGCTGAAAATGATGACAAAGGTTCTATAAAAATTATTGATATAAAAACTAATAAAATAATTGCTACACATCCATTTGCATACGACCCAGCTATTTATAAAAATAAGAATACAGATTTTAATAGGTTTTATGATCGACTGCCGTTTGTTATAAAACAAGTAAAACAAATTGATAAGAATGTAGTGAGGGTTTTGGGTGCTGAAACTTTATATGAATTTAATTTGGCAGATGGGTTGGTAAAAGAAAAAAAACTGATAGAAGAAGGTATGCTCGATAGAACGAGAAACGTAAATGTTTTTGGAAACAATAAACTATCGAGTGTTATTTTAACCTATGATGATGAGAATGAAACTGTAGTAAAATCAATACATGGCCCTAATAAATTCAAATTGGATCATATTACTTCTCCTGTAAGTAATATTTCGTTTACCCAAAACGATAGCATTTTGTACACTATCAATGCCGATAAAACAATGAATGCTTACAATGCCATTACAGGAAAATTTTACGGTACGTTATATGTTTTTGAAAACTCTACAGATTGGGTTTTTGTGGGAGCTGATGGAAGATTTGATGGCACAGACAATGGAATGAAAAAGTTGTATTATTTAAACGGAAGAGAAACCATTAACCTTGATAAATTATACGAAAAATATTATACGCCTAACCTTTTTGTACGGTTAACTAATGGAGAACAGTTTGAGCCGATTCCTGAAATTAATATTAAGCCCAAACCCTCCAGCAAAATCTTCTATGCCGAAAAGCAGCGTAACTTAGAAGTAGAAGACGACTTACAAAGTTATTCCAATACTACTGGTGTGGCAGAGATCAATATAGTTGCAACTGCACCAGAAGATAAGGTAGATGAAATACGTTTGTTTCACAACGGAAAAGTAGTGAACCTTGCTACCCGTGGGCTTTTTGTAACAGATAATGATGGTAGTGAAAGTAAAAAATATACCATCAATCTTTTGCCGGGTAATAATAATTTTAGAGCCATTGCATTAAACAGCCAACGTACAGAAAGCGATGCAGACGAAATCATTGTAAATTATAGTGTTGCTTCAAACAATACCCCGGTAGAACTAAAGCCCGTCAATAATAACGGCACCATTGTTTCTACCATTAATAAAGATGCAACCTTGCATTTGATAGTGGTAGGCATTAATGAGTATCAAAATAAAACCATGAGCCTGAATTATGCTATGGCTGATGCTACTTCTTTTAAAGAGGAATTGGAGAAAGATGCAAAGACAATATTGACCAACATCAAAACATATTTTGTAACCAACAGCACTGCCGATAAAACCGGTATCACCAATGCATTTAAACAAGTACAGCAAAATGCCAAAGCGCAGGATGTATTTGTTTTCTACTATGCCGGGCATGGTGTGATAGGCAAGGATAAAGAATTTTAC
>JBGSMI010000063.1:0-49827 GCA_041740215.1 Ferruginibacter sp. | reverse complement strand
AAATTGCGTTTTTTATAACATTACAATTGAAACCAGTATTTTAAAAACTGGTGATTTTATACGATTTTTACAAAGTTGTTGATTAGACATGCTACAAAACGGATTTTAATTATTGTATGATTTTAAACACAGAAAAAAACTCATTTGATTTATATATCCCGTAATTATTGATCCTAAAAATAGTGTATGAAAAAAATGATACTGACTGCCCTTATTTTTAATTTGTCCCTCGCTGCATGTGCCCAGGATGAGGAAGAGGAAAGGGTTGGCGGATTTAAAAAAGAGAAACTATTTACAGGTGGAAATGTAATCGCTTCCTTTTATACGGGTGGTACCGTTTTGGGTGTAAGTCCGCATTTTGGATATAGCCTCACCAATTGGCTGGATGTAGCCGTCAGTCTCAATTTTATTTACACCGGTGAAAGAGACCGATTTGACACCAAATTCCGCCAAACCAGCCTGGGCCCCGGCGCTTTTGTTAGAATTTTTCCAATAAAGTCTGTTTTTCTACAGGGCCAATTCGAGCACAATTTCCAAAGTCTTAAAATAATCCCTCAAGGGGGAAGTTCGTTTAAACAAAAATTTGATGTCAGCAGTCTGTTACTAGGTGCCGGTATTGCCAGCGGCCGGGCCCCTGGTAATAATACTTACTACTATTTTTCTGTTATGTTTGATGCTTTGAAATTGGCCAACTCGCCTTATGTTGATTCCAATGACAGGTTAATACCCGTTATTCGTGCTGGGTTTAACATTGCCTTGTTTCAAGGAAGAAATAGTTATCGTTAAGCATTAGTTGAAAATATCTGGTCGGGAGTAGTTACAACGGTAAATGAATTGTGTATGGTGTTGTACAAAAAATTTTCTTCCACCATTTTTTCTACATGGCCTATCAGGTAGTCATAAAATCCACCCGTATTTAATATATAGATTGGTTTGTCATGAATGCTCAACTGATTCCAGGTAAGCATTTCGAATAGTTCGTCCAGTGTGCCAAATCCCCCTGGTAAAATAATGGCCCCATCGCATTTTTCATACATTAGTCTTTTGCGTTTGTGCATGTCTTCCACAATAATTAATTCAGAAATGCCGGTATGTTGTTGCTCCCATCCAAGTAATAGCTCCGGTATAATCCCAATCACTTGTCCTTCTTTTTCCAATACTGCATTCGCTATGGCACCCATCATACCTTTGTTGCCACCGCCATAAATCAGCAGTATATTTTTCTCTGCCAGCATGTTGCCCAAGATAGTGGCGTCTCGTACAAACATTTCATTATTGCCGGACTTGCTACCACAAAAAACTGCTATCGATTTGAACTCCATATATCTTTATCCTTATTTTTCAGCAAAGACACAGATATTTTTTATATTTTCAACTTTATTTTATTAAAACCAACTCTTGCATGTCACCAATCATTTTGTTTTCTTTTGTTATAGGATACTTTGTATTGCTCTTACTCGTCGCTTATTTTACCAGTCGCAACTCAAATAATGATTCGTTTTTCATTGGCAACCGCAATAGCAACTGGATGTTGGTAGCTTTTGGAATGATTGGTACATCATTAAGCGGTGTAACTTTTGTAAGTGTTCCTGGCGGAGTGGGTGATATCGCAGATCAAGGCTATAAAGGATTTGCTTACATGCAGGTTGCTATAGGTTATTTGATTGGTTATGCTGTGATAGCATTTGTATTGTTGCCATTATACTACAAGCTTAACCTTACTTCCATTTATAATTATTTGTTACAGCGGTTTGGTGTAGTAGCATATAAAACAGGGGCGTTGTTTTTTATTATCAGCCGCACGGTTGGAGCTACTGCCCGTCTATACCTTGTAATAAATGTGCTACAGTTTTTTATACTTGATAAGTTAGGCGTTCCATTTGTAGTAACGGCTGCGGTTATTTTATTGATGATACTGTTGTATACATTTGAAGGTGGTGTAAAAACCATTGTTTATACAGATACCTTGCAAACAACGCTGATGATATCAGGTTTGGTTATTTGTATTGTTTATATCCTAAATAATCTCAACCTTTCTACCGGCGAAGCCCTGACTCAACTGAACGGAAAAGGCTATCTTAATATTTTTAACACGGATGTAAACAGTAAGGGCTTTTTTGTAAAACAAATTATTGGGGGTGCATTTATCACCATTGCTATGACGGGGCTTGATCAGGAAATGATGCAAAAAAATATTAGCGTGAAACGTTTGGGTGATTCTCAGAAAAATGTAATTACACTCGCTATCATTTTGGTGTCAGTTTTATTCTTGTTTTTATTATTAGGCGGCCTGCTTTATTTATACGGAAATGCAAACGGAGCATTTTATCAGGATGTGGTAGTAGATGGAAAAACAATAAAACATTTTATCTTGAACGGTACCAATGTAATAGGTGATAAAGCATTTCCTTCAATTGTACTCAATTATTTTCCACCAGCCGTAGGTATAATGTTTATCATTGCGCTGATATCCGCCTTATTCCCTAGTGCAGACGGGGCTTTAACGGCGCTTACCTCATCTTTTTGTATAGATATTCTTGGTATCAAAGAAAGAGCCGACTTAAATGAAAAACAACAAAAGCGGCTTCGTTTGATGGTTCACCTTTCCTTTACCATTGTATTTTTAATTTGCATTATGGTGTTTAAAGTGCTCAATGACAACAGCATCATTGACAAAATACTGGATCTTGCCGGCTACACTTACGGACCATTGCTGGGGTTATTTGCCTTTGGTATTTTTACTAAAAAGCAGTTGCCCAATACATTGATTGTAACCGTGGTTTGCCTGATAGCACCGGTTGTTTCTTACATCGTAAGTATGAATGCCAAAACGTGGTTCAATGGATACCAGATTGGAATTGAACTTTTGATCATCAATGGCTTGTTGACTTTTGCCGGCTTGTGGGCAATTGCTGTTCCCAAAGTGTTGTCTGTAAAGGCATAATTTTGCACCATGGAAATGATCAATCAATTGGCAGAACAGTATGCAGATAACAATACATCTCCGGAAGATGAGTTATTACAGAAGGTTGCTGCCTTTACAATGAGCAACCATGCACATGCACATATGTTGAGCGGACAAGTGCAGGGGCGTTTTTTAACAATTTTAAGTGCTTTATTACAGCCCCTCAGGATTCTGGAAATCGGTACCTTTACGGGCTATAGTGCTTTATGCCTGGCCAAAGGATTAAACATCGGTGGAGTATTACATACAATTGAAGTAAGAGAAGAAGATGCGTCTATTGCCAATAGGTTTTTTCAGCAGTCTGCAGATCGGGAAAAAATAAAATTATATGTGGGAAATGCAATGGAAATTATACCTGCGATAAATGAAAATTGGGATATCGTTTTTATTGATGCTGATAAAACAGGGTATATTGAGTACTACGAATTAATTTTGCCAAACGTTCGAAAAAATGGCGTTATCATCGCTGATAATGTATTGTTTCATGGGCAGGTATTTGCCGATCGGGTGAGTGGTAAAAATGCAATGGCGATGGAGGCTTTTAACAACCACGTAAAAAACGATAAAAGAGTAGAACAGGTATTATTAACGGTGAGAGATGGTTTGCTGGTGATACGAAAATTATAACGCTAACGCTTGAAAAGCTAATCATTAAAATTATATTCCGAGTCTTTTTAATTAATATCTGATTCAAAAAAACTAAACGAACAAACAGGGCATGATAAAAAAAATATTTCCGCTGGTTTTAATGCTTTTCTTTTTTGCATTCAATCTACAGGCACAAACAATTACACCTGAAGAATACATCAAGATATATAAAGATATTGCCATTCGGGAAATGAAACGGATGGGTGTGCCCGCTGCAATAACACTTGCCCAGGGTATTCTGGAATCAGAAAGCGGCAACAGCTCTTTGGTTAAAAGATCAAACAACCATTTTGGTATAAAATGTAAAAGTAACTGGACGGCAGAAACTGTTTCTCATGATGATGATGCTGCGGGTGAATGTTTCAGAACTTATAAAACTTCAGACGATTCTTATAGGGATCATAGTAACTTTCTCCGTGCCGGTAAACACTATGCTTTTTTATTCAACTTAGATCCTGCAGATTATAAAGGGTGGGCCTATGGGCTAAAAAAAGCAGGATATGCCACTAATCCAAAATACCCGATTATCCTGATTAAAAACATAGAAAAATACAATTTACAGCAGTACTCTGATTCAGGTGCGGCTGGTGTACCAACGTTCGAATCTGAAAAGTATAAAGATGATCCAATAGTGATAGAAAAGGATGAGATTCAAAAGGATCGGCCAAAAGCTGTTGATACTGATGACAATAAAGTAGTGGACCTGCGGTCAGATGCTTCAACTATTATTTCTATCAATGGAAGTAAATGCATCAATGCAAAAAAAGGCACTTCGCTTTTGGCAATTGCCATCCGGCATAACATCAATTTAAAAAAGCTGTTAGACATAAATGAGCTGGAAGAAGATGGAATATTGGAAGAGGATCAACTGATATTTTTGCAGAAGAAATCTAAAAATGGTGAAAGGGATTTTGTGATAGTGAATAAGCAGTCAACATTGTACGATGTTGCTCAGCAAAATGGGATAGAATTAGAAAGCTTGCTCGTGTATAATCAATTGGAAGAAGATGGTGATATAAAACCCGGAACAAAACTATACTTAAAAGCAGTTGCACAGTCGGACCAGGCAAAAATGATCCGTGATAATGCTGTGTCATCTAAAGTTGTGTTGTATGAAGTAAAGCCTAAGGAAGGATTATATGCTGTAGCCCGAAAAAATGGAGTAACGGTTGAGCAATTAAAAGCGTGGAATAATTTAGCGACCGATGATTTAAAAATCGGACAACAATTAATTGTAAGCAAATAGGCATCCATTGCGGCTTACAGAGCGGTTGAATTTTTGAAAATTGAATTTATGCCTGCCATGTAGATTTAAGCAATACTATTAGTTAACAATAAACATGTAACCCAATCGTTTATGTCAGTGATAAAAGTGAATGATAAACATTTTAAGCCATATATTAATGCAACTGATATCCATTCCCGAATAGCTGCGTTGGCTGCCCAAATCAATACTGATTATGCAGGAAAGCGACCTTTGTTTATAGCTATTTTGAATGGTTCATTTATGTTTGCATCCGACCTTTTTAAAGAAATTACTATTGAGGCTGAAATATGTTTTATTAAACTCGCATCTTATAAAGGAACGAAATCAACAGGTAATGTAATTACTTCCATTGGACTTGACGAGCCTTTGGTTGGCAGACATGTTATCATCATTGAGGATATTGTGGACACAGGTAATACGCTTCACCAGTTTTTACCCCAGTTATTTAACCAACAACCTGTTTCGTTAAAAATTGCCGCATTATTGCACAAGCCTTCGGCGTTGAGATACCCATTGGTAATCGATTATTTGGGGTTTAGTGTACCGGATAAATTTTTGTTGGGCTTTGGACTCGACTTCGATGGCTTGGGTAGAAATCTTGCTGAGATATACCAGTTGGTAGAAGATTAGGTTAATGAAGAATGTGGTTATATTTTAATAATAAAAAATTGTATTTGATTTAACTTATTGCCAGTTGAAAAAACTTATCGTATATATTTTAACCTGCTGCCTGCTGCAGTTAACCTCTGCTCAATATTACCTTCGTGGCGAAATCCTGAATGAAAAAAATATTGCACTTCAAAATGTTAAGTTATTGCTCCACTCCAGCCGAATGGTTTATTATACTGGAACATCTGGAGGATTTGGCATTAGTACCAGACTGCTATCTGATTCTCTCACATTAATTTTTGATGGTTACGAAAATAAGACGATTCCTGTAAGAGCAGATGCCTATCAAACGGTCACAATGAAGCCGTTATCTTCAAACGCCAGTAAGTATCGTAAAAATTTAATTTCCATTACAAAGGATCAAACCCAGTCTCAAAAATACAGTTGGTTTGTAAGCGATGAATCTTATTTTTCGATGGTAGAAAATGAAGAAGTTAATGCGATGAAATTTCCCAATACGGCTTTCTCGCTCAATGTTAACAAAGCTTCATACAGCAATATCCGGCGTTTTCTCAATATGAACAGTACGGTGCCTCCTGATGCAGTGCGTATTGAGGAGTTGTTAAATTATTTTAATCTTCATTACAAGGAGCCAGATGCAAACGATGTATTTAAAATGGAATCGCAGTATACAGATTGTCCCTGGAATGAAAAAAGCAAACTCCTGTTTTTAAATATCAATGCCCGCAAGCTTGATATGACTCAAGTGCCACCTAGTAATCTTGTTTTTTTAATCGATGCATCAGGCAGTATGGATATGCCTAACCGCTTGCCCCTGTTAAAAGCGGCTTTTCAAATGATGGTTAAAAACCTCCGTGCGATTGACACCGTGTCTATCGTTATTTACGGCGGGGCTGTGGCTGTATGGCTGCAACCTACCAGTGGTAAAGAGCAGCAAAAGATAATCAAATCAATTGAGGAGTTAACAGCACAGGGAGATACACCAGGTGAATCTGCCATAAAGTTGGCTTATAATGTTGCAAAAAGCGCTTTTATAAAAGGTGGTAATAATAGGGTAATATTGGCAACCGATGGTGATTTTAATGTAGGTGAAACATCTGAAAAGGCCTTGGATGAGCTGATTACATTGGAGCGCCAATCGGGTGTTTACCTCACCTGTCTTGGTGTAGGAATGGGTAATTTTAAGGATTCAAAACTGGAAACGCTGGCAAAAAGAGGAAATGGCAATTATGCCTATCTGGACGATATTCGTGAAGCAGAGAAAGTATTGGTAAAAGAAGTGACCCAAACTTTTTTTGCAGTTGCCGATGACGTTTTATTGAATGTGAATTTTAATAAAGATGTAATCAAACAATACCGTTTAATTGGTTTTGACAACAAACGAGATGTAATAGCGGATACAACCGGCGATTTAAATGGGGGCGAAATCGGAAGTGGCAATAGTGTGATGGCTTTATTTGAAGTAGTGCCACACTCAATGGAATTACCTGATTCAGTTACAACTATACATAAACCAATTGCTACCATTGCATTAAGTTATCTGCTCACAAATAAAAGTAAAATTCAAAAGGAGTTAAAATTTAATTGCCTGAATAATTACCAACCTTTTAAGTTACTTCATAAAGATTATCAAATGGCCACAGCAATTGCCATGTTTGGTATGATACTAAGACAATCTAAATATTTAAGCTGCGATTGGAATGATATTGAGGCAATCGCATTAAAAGCATACAACCCCGACGATTACCTTCAAACTGAGTTTACACGGTTGATTGCAGTTGCTAAAAAAGTTTACCCAAAAAAGAAAAAGAAAAGGTGGTACTAAGCAAACATCTCTCTCACTTTATCAAAAAATGATTTGTCGCCTTTTTCAGGCTTTGGTTGAAAGTTTACGCTATCCTGCATTTTATCCAGCATAATTTTTTCCTCAGCATTTACATGCTGCGGTGTCCAAATATTTACATGTATCAACTGGTCGCCTTTTTCGTAGCTGTTAACAGATGGAAATCCTTTTCCCTTAAGGCGGAATATTTTTCCACTTTGAGTGCCCGGTGGAATTTTTATTTTAGCCTTCCCATCTATGGTGGGTACTTCTACATTAGTACCAAACACCGCATCAGGAAAAGAGATGTGCAGATCGAAAGCAACATTTAAGCCATCCCGGTGTAATTCTGCGTGAGCCTCTTCTTCTATCAGTATAATCAGATCGCCATTGGCGCCGCCTCGTTCTCCGGCATTACCTTTTCCATTCATGCTCAACTGCATTCCTTCCTGTACACCTGCCGGTATTTCAATGGTTACCGTTTCTTCTCCATAAACCCTGCCTTCACCTTTACAAGCCGGACATTTATTGGCAATCGTGCTGCCTTCACCGTTACAGGTAGGACAAGTGGTAACGGTCTGCATCTGGCCTAAAAAAGTATTCTGCACCCTTTTTACCTGGCCACTGCCGCCGCAAGTTCCACAGGTTTGAATGCTGTTTTTATCTTTGGCCCCACTTCCCGAGCAGGTGGAGCAGGTTACATGTTTTTTTACTTTTACGGTTTTCGAAACCCCTTTAGCCATCTCTTCGTAATTGAGTTTGATCTTGATTCGAAGATTGCTGCCTCTTACGCCTCGTGCACGGCCACCTGAAGAGCGACGACCATTGCCGCCTCCGAAGAAACTTCCAAAGGGACTTTCTTCTCCAAAAATATCACCAAACTGGCTAAAAATGTCATCCATATTCATACCGGCACCACTGAAGCCGCCGCTGCCACCTCCACGACCCTGGCTAAATGCCTGGTGACCAAAACGATCATACTGGGCCCTTTTATCGGTATCACTTAATATCTCGTAGGCTTCTGCTGCTTCTTTAAATTTTTCTTCCGAAGCTTTGTCACCAGGATTACGATCCGGGTGAAACTGCATGGCAACTTTACGGTATGCCTTCTTAATCTCATCCTGCGTTGATGATTTTGCTACGCCCAATATTTCATAAAAATCTCTCTTCATAATGTGTAGTACTGTAAATGTGCTGAAGTGCTAATATGATAAATGCTAATGTGCAGTGTTATAGAATGGATTATTCCACAATAGCGCATTAGCATATTAGCTATTTGTTTAATTATTTTCCCACCACCACTTTGGCAAAGCGAATGATTTTATCATTCAGATAATATCCTTTCTGAACTTCATCTACTACTTTGTCTACTAAAGCGGGGCTAGGAGCCGGTATTTCGGTAATTGCTTCATGTTTTTCTACATCAAAGTCAGTACTGATGCTTTCCATTGCTTTAAGGCCTTTTGATTGCAGGGTATTTCTAAGCTTACCAAATACTAACTGAACGCCTTCTTTAATTTGTTGCAAATCGTCACTTTTTTGCAGTTGTTTTTCGGCACGGTCGCAATCGTCCAATACATCCAGTAAAGAAGTTATGACTTCTCTGCCTGCAGTTTGTATCAATTCCATTCTCTCCTTTGCGTTGCGTCTTTTAAAATTATCAAATTCGGCGAATAATCGGATGTACTTATCTTTTTGCTCCTCTAAGTCTGACTGCATTTTTTCAACTGCAATGTCTGCGTCTGGGTCAATGAGATGCGCATTGCCTGAATTATCAATGGTCTCATTAGAGTTTATGTCAGTCATTCTTTGTATTTCTTCCGCCAGCGTCTGATCGTCTGTTGTAACTTGTGCTTTTTGTTCCATAATAAAATTATTAATTCTTTTAACTGGTTACTGATTACCCGTAGAAGGGCAAAATAGTTTGCAAATGTACGATTGTCAAACATTTTGCCAAGCCTTGTTTTGCAGCCAAATTGGCAATTTTTGAAGATTATCTGGGTTTAAACTTTCAAACTGTCTGACAACTTTCTGCATTTGTTACCTTTGCCGCATGAAAAGTCTTTTTCTCAATAAGAATGTCAGCAATAGAGTCGAAAGCGGTCATCCATGGGTTTTTGCAAATGAAATAAACCGGGGTAAAGCCCTTGACGCTGCCGCAAAGCCGGGCGAAATTGTAAATCTTTTTACACACCACAAAAAATTTGTTGGAAGGGGATATGTAAATCCTCAGTCACAGATAATGGTAAGATTACTTACCAGGGATAAGGAGGAATTGATAGACGACCAGTTCTTTTTGAATCGGATTGAACGGGCCTGGGCTTATCGTAAAAAATTAGGGTATGTGGAAAATTGCCGTCTCATCTTTGGTGAGGCGGATGAGATTCCTCAATTGATTATCGATAAATTCAATGATTATTTTGTGATTCAGACACTTGCACTTGGCATAGATGTTTGGAAAACATCTATCGTAAAGGCACTGGAGCAACTTTTTTCTCCAAAGGGTATTTATGAACGGAATGATGTGCCGGTGAGGGAACTGGAAGGAATGGAACAAAAGAAAGGATTTCTTTCTGAGGAATTTGATACAAATATTATCATCAATGAGAATGGGGTAAAATTTAACGTGGATATTGCCAATGGGCAAAAGACAGGTTTCTTTTTAGACCAACAGGATAACCGGCGGGCAATCAAAAAAATTGTAAAAGGGGCCGATGTATTGGGCGCTTTTTGCTATACGGGATCATTTGAAATAAGCGCAGCAATGTATGGCGCTAAATCGGTATTGGGATTGGATATTTCTCAGTCTGCCATTGATATGTGTAATAAAAATGCTTTGCTTAATGGGGTGGAAGATATTTGTGATTTTCAATGTGTAAATGCATTTGACGTTTTGAAAGAATGGACCAAAGGTGGAAAACAATGGGATGTTGTAATGCTAGATCCGCCTTCGTTTACCAAAAGCAGAAGTAGCATAGACAAAGCTCTTACAGGCTATAAAGAGATTAATTTAAGAGGTATTAAGCTGGTAAAGCCTGGTGGCTTCTTAGTTACCTCCAGTTGCACCAATTTGGTGAAACCCGAACTATTTGTGGATATTGTTTCAATGGCTGCCAAGGATGCAAAGCGAAAGATTCGCCAGGTAGTTTTAAATACGCAATCTGCTGATCACCCTATTGTAAGAGATCAGGAAAATACCCATTACTTAAAGTTTTTGATCGTGCAGGTATTGTAAAAAAGGAATGGCGAATGAATTGATAAGATGGTATTTTAACTGAAGAAAGTTAGGCATCTTTTTTATAAAAGAATCGATGGGGTGAATAAAACGCCCGGATTAATGTACCACCTGAAATTTTCCGGAATCTATAATTTTTCCGGATTTATCCCTTAACTGGAAAATGTACACACCACGATAAAAACCGTTTAAAGATAGATTGATGCGTTGCACAGTGGGAGATAATTCATATACTTTTTTTCCCATGAAATTGAAAATTTGTAGAGAGTAGAATCTATTGTATCCCTCCTTCAACTCGAAATTGATATTCGATGTGGCTGGATTTGGAAAAAACTTTATAATTTTTGCATTAGCCTCTTCTGTGGGAGTCTGTTTATTTTGAGCAAAAGATGTAAAAGTTATTCCAAATAGTATAATTAGTATAGTAATTGACTTTTTCAGTGTAGTAAAAGTAGTGAATTATTTTAAAACAGCCATGTCAATAGCCGTAACGTAATAAATACTTATTTATTTCAGACAAACAGAAAATGTTAAATTAGTAGTTCATATTTAAAAATAAAATTAAAGGAAACATACCAATATTGTTATTGCAATAGATGACAAGTTTCCTTTTTTTAAGTTAGCCCAGAGTACTCAATACTTTTTGAATCGCATCAAAATCGGGCAAATCACCAGGGGTGGCGCAGATTTCAACGTATTGCAATACACCTTCTTTATCAACTACAAAAGCGGCTCTTTTACTTACGCCCTGCATTTCAAACGCTGGAAATGTTTCATAAAGCACGTCAAACGCTCTGGCAGCAGTTTTATTAAAATCGCTTAACAATGGAAAATTCAAATTTTGCTCTTGTTTAAATTTATCGAGTACAAAGAGGGAATCTACAGAAATACCCAGCACCTGTGCATTGGTACTGTTATATACCGCTATGTTGTCTCTGATGCTACACAATTCCTTTGTGCAAACGCCTGTAAAGGCTAACGGAAAGAATAAAATCAATACATTTTTCCCTTTAAAGTCGCTAAGATTTACATTGTTTTTATCGCTGTCAAATAATGAAAATCCGGGTGCTTCCTGTCCAATTGCTACTGCCATAATAATTTTGTTTAAAAAATGAAAAAGTTTTTGCTAAATTAAATTTTTCTGATAACACCACAGTTAAATTTTTTGTTTGTATTTATGTAATTGGTGTACCTATATTTTTATGATATTATTCTTTTTATTGAGGGTAATCTTTGCAGGAAGTGTGCGTATGATTTCTTCTTTTAGCACGTCTACCAGTTTCTTTTTTACATAACTTCTATGCGTAACCAAACTAACCTCTCTTACGGGGGCGGGCGTCTTAAAATGGCGAACCATGTTGAGTTGTTTTACTGAAAAATCAAGAGTAGCCAATTCTGGCAAAATGGTGATTCCATCATTCATCTCCACCATTTTTCTTAGTGTTTCTACACTGCCTGCTTCGTACTCAAAATGACTTTGCTCTTTGGTTTGTTTTTTTAATTCGCAAAGGTTTATAATTTGAGATCTGAAGCAATGGCCTTCTTCAAGCATCCATAAATCTTTCAGATCAATTTCGTCTGCCAACAAATAGGTTTTTTTAAAGGCTGCATTTTTCTTTGAAACGTATGCTACCAGCTCCTCGTAAAATAAGGGGTATTCTTTGATGCTGTTGTCCTGCAAAGGGGTGATCAACAAGCCTGCGTCTATTTTGCTGGATTTAAGTTTTTCGATAATCACGTCTGTAGTCATCTCCTTCACCCAGATTTTTATCTCGGGGTATTTAGTTAACAATGATTGTAAGAACATTGGCAACAGATAAGGCGCTAGGGTAGGGATGATGCCAATTCTTAATTCTCCTTTTAATACGCCCTCTCTATCCCGGATCAATTGATGGATCATTTTTACTTCGTGTAAAACTTTTCTTGCCTGTAATATGATTTCTTCCCCAATTTCTGTTGGTACAACTGGTTGTTTGCTGCGATCAAATATTTTGTTACCGAGATCTTCTTCCAGTTTTTGAATCTGCATACTTAAAGTGGGCTGGGTTATAAAACATTGTTGTGCTGCAGTAGCAAAATGCCTGTAAGTGTCTACAGCGATAATATACTCCAATTGCGTGATGGTCATACTGCAAAAATAGATATAACCTATGTTATGATATTAAGTATCAATTTCCAATATAACTTATGCGTTCCGTTTTCGATTTCAAAAATTCAAATGCTTCAGTTTTTTCGCCAACCCCAAGCGAATTAAACCTGTTCAATTCAGATTTATGAACGAATGCCGCTAAGTTAAGGGTGGTTGGTGAGACACCATCCACAGCCACGACCCGTGGCGGGTGTCCACCACCCGCCACTTAAACTGCTAACTAAACGGTATTGATTTATTAGCGATAAAAAAAGCCATTCCGGAATTCCGAAACGGCTTACTAATTGTTAAAGACCGTAACTAACTTTTCACAAGAACTTGCAGTTTTTTACGCCTGGCAGGTTTAGCCGGTGGACAATCAATGGATGATTCACCTGCATTCATCTGCTTTGGATCAAAAGTGCGCAACGCTGTTTTCATTTGTTGCACCTTTAACATTTCATCGTAAGCTTTGTAAACAGAATCTAATTTAGTGATGTAAATACTTCGGCCGTGTGTGCCCACTACAAGTTCACGTTCTCTTTCCTGAATTACAATATCATGAATTGGTACCCGGGGTAAATGATGGCTCATGCTCATGAACGTTTTGCCCATATCAAAGGAAGTGTACAATCCATTATCGCTACCCACAAAAACGATATTTCCTTTTGTCGCATCTTCTGTAACAACATTTAACGGTTCTGCAGGTAAATCGTTGCCTAACTGTTTCCAGATGCTGCCATAATCTTCGCTAACGTAAAGCCAGGCTGTAAAATTATCATACCGGTATCCGTTTAAAGTTGCATAAACCCTGCCTTCTTTGTGCCTTGATGCTACCACACGGGACACCCACAAGTTTGCAGGAAGACCCTTGTTAACCAATGCCCACGTATAGCCGCCGTCCTTTGTTATTTGAATATTTCCATCATCTGTACCCACATACAATAAACCAAATTTGAGGGGCGATTCGGTAATGGTAGTAATGGTGCCATATGGTATCGGTCCAACCTTTTTTCCTTTGGTTAAATCATCGGTTATCGCCACCAGATCTTCTGCTTTATTTAAACTTCGGTGCAATTTGTTGGAGCCAAAATAGAATATATCCTGGTTGTGCTTACTTAAAAGGATGGGTGTTTGCCAGTTATATCGCAATTTCGCTTCACCCAATTCGTGCATGGGATGTATTGGAAAGGCTTTTCCACCATCTGTACTTCTTCTCCGGTAGTAACCAAACTGAGAACCAGCGTAAGCAGTTTTATTGTCTCTTGTATCTACCTGCACTTGCATCCCATCTCCACCACCGATGGCTTTCCATTCGTATTCTTCCGGATCTGCATCTTTATTATTTCGACTACTATTGTTTGTTTTGGAGGCGCCCATCCACACACCATTATCCTGTAAACCACCGTATATATTGTATGGGGATGCATTATCAGTTGTGATAGCATAAAACTGCCCGGCAGCCACGCTGGTTGCTTTAAACCACCGGTTGCCATCGTCGTAGGTAATGTTGCAACCGCCATCATTGGCCGCAATCCAATGGTTGTCTTTAGTTGGATTGATCCAGCAGGAGTGCCAGTCGCCATGCGTATTTTCTTTGTCAACTTCAGTAAACGTTTTGCCGCCGTCGGTACTTAGGATGATATTTACACCAAAAGTGATTACTTTGTTTTCGTCGGTTGGCGACACATATATTTTCCCAAAATAATAACCATAGCTGCTGTACACATCGATATCTTTTGTATTTACTTTTTTCCAACTTTGTCCTGCATTGTCGCTTCTGTATATTTCGCAACCATAAATTCCTGCGTTCTGAAATCCATCGTCTGCAATCAACCAATCATAGATGGCAGTCGGTTTTAGTTTGTCTGTTTCAACCAACGTCTTAATTTCCGCAACAGTATTTTTTTTTGGAAACCTATTATCAATTAAAAAACTGTCCAGTTTTTTGTTGTCCAGTTTAGCAAAATTTTCTTTTGAGATTTGCTTGAAATCATCCATTGTGTATTTTGAGGTATCCGCTTTTTTTGTTGTTGTGTCTGCTTTGGTATGATTGTTATCTACCACTGCATATACTATCTTCGGATTTTTTTGAAAAACAGCGACCCCAATTCTCCCGACACTATCGCCTGTTGGAAACCCACTGCCTGGCGTTGTGATCAGCTTCCAGTTATCCCCGCCATCAATGCTTTTATAAATTCCACTTGATTTACCAGTTGGTTCAAAATCCCATGCTTTGCGAGTGCGGTACCAGGTACAGGCGTACAACTCATCCGGGTTCTGGGAATTGATGTCCATCTCAACGGCACCTGTATTTTCATTGATTTGCAGGGTTAGCTGCCACGATTTTCCGCCATCCGATGTTTTGTAAACACCCCGGTCTTTATTGGGCGAGTATAAATGCCCAAGAGCTGCAACCCAGGCAATTTTGTCATTTTTAGGATGTAAAATAATTTCACCGATATGATGACTTTCCGGCAGGCCGAGGTAGTCCCAGCTTTTGCCGTTATTTACTGATTTAAAAACGCCGGTACCACTGTAGCTACTTCTGCTGCTATTAACTTCGCCGGTTCCTACCCAAATAATTCTTGACGTGGCAGGTGTTGATGGCGACCAGTTAACGGCTATGTCCCCGATTGAATAAGCATCTTCTTTTTCAAAAATTGGAGAAAAACTTAACCCATTATTGACCGTGTGCCACAGACCGCCACTGGCATAGGCTGCATAGAATTCCGTAGGATCAGTTGGATTTACGTCTATGTCTATTATCCGGCCATTCATTTGGGTAGGGCCAATATTGCGATAAGAAATATCCTTTAAAAGAGAATTGTTTTCCAGCAATTTTCTTTTTTGTAAACCGTTAAGTCTTTCAGCAGCCGCTGTTGGCTTGATTTGTGCACCAGTTGTTAAAAAAAATCCGCTTAGCAAAACGATTGTAAAAGAAAAGGTAAATTTGTATAGGAGCTTCATTCATTAAAATTTTAATATGGAAAATCAATCTTTAAAAATAAGGCAATTGAGCCTAATTGCGACGTTGTTATTTTTGTTTGTGATGAATGGCTTAGCTCAGTACAAACAATATTCCTTGTCTCCCAAAGGCGATACCTTGAACACCATTGATAACAAGGGGTTGAAGCAGGGTAAATGGGTAACCAGTGTAGCAGAATTGCGTGGTGAGCCAGGTTATGAAGAAGAGGGGTTTTATAAAAATGATAAGAAGGAAGGCATCTGGCGGAGGTATAGCACAACTGGTGATATTATTGCAATTGAAAGTTTCCGTTTTGGTGGAAAGGATGGGTTACAGGAATACTTTACTTTTTTAGGCGATGTGCAGCGGCAAGAAGAATGGCGGGGATATAACCCGGATGCACCTTACGATACCATCCCTGTTTATGGAACCGGCAGCAATGAAATACTGAGTTATAAAATAGTAAAGGCAGAGCAGTACAGTGTACCACATGGCGAATGGAAATATTATGAAGCTGGTGGCAGAGTGAGCAAGTTTGAAAAATATGATCGTGGGAGATTGCTGAAGGATGGAGAAAGTAACACCACTGTATTACTAACAAAAACACTGGAAGAAAAGCCTAAAGAGAAAGTGAAAACAAAAGAAATACTTGAGTACGAAAAAAAGTATAGTCAAAAGAAAAGAAAAAAAATGGAAAGAGATGGGCAGACAGGACTATAAGAAGGTAATGCCTCTTCATTTTAATTGCATCAATTGGAACAGGGTCTAACGTATCATTGGTACTCTTTTGCATAATGGTGTTTAAAATACCGGAAGATGGTGGAATAAAATTTAATGCATATCAACAGGTGGCATTTTTTAGTTGCCACCAATTTTTTTATATCACAGCAACCATCCAACGTTTTTTAATTCTATATTTCTTTAGTTTCCAGGCATTGTTTATGTTTTTGTATTGAAAATGGAGGGTTGAATTTCAAGTTGATATTCGGTGTAGGATGGCTACAATCTTGCCATACAGCCTAAAGAAGACAGGTAATCCTGAATAAAAGGACAGAAATTATCCCTATAAAAATGGCTTTATTTTTTTGCTTTTATTTTTTTATAAAAAAAGCCGCTCAATTGGAGCGGCTTTGCTGTACAAAAATGATCTATTTTATTTCTTTTTGCATAGGATTCACGCTACCCGTTGCACCGCCTCTTCCTCTTCCTGCACCTGTTTTAAACAATTGGAATTTACCTGGCGTTTCTACAGCCGGCCATGTGTTATTTTTTTCATTGATGTCGGCTGTTTCTCTCAATGGATCCAACTTGATAGAAGCTACTTCTTTTTCTTTCAGGAATGTCTTCACTACTTTATTTTCATTTTTTCTCCAGATCTGAACAGGTATTCTGTCAATTTCTTTGGAGCCATCTTTGAAGGTCCACTCAACAATAATGGGCATCACTAAACCGCCTTTGTTACTAAACGTAAGTTCATACATGTTTTTGTTTCCTGCCAATGCAATTTTTTCTGCGTTAGTGAGTGTATCAATTACTGGAGCCTTTATACTAATTTCAACAGGCGAGTTGTCAACCTTGGCAAGATCTCTGTCGTATCTCCAGTAAAAATCTCTTAAAGAAGTATCGGCATCTGTAGCGAAAGTGATTTTCTTATCTTCCCGGTTCCTGATTTTTGAAATATCATCAAATACATTCAGAATCGGTTTGGGTAAATTTTGAGTGTATGCGCTGCTACCTGATCTTGCAGGCGCATTTTCCAGACTTAAGTTTGCCCATTTAACGGTATCCAGCGAAATATCGCATGGCTCAGTGCCATAAAACCAACCTCGCCAAAACCAATCCAAATCTTCACCACTGGCATCTTCCATGGTTCTGAATAAATCTGCAGGAGTAGGGTGTTTAAAAGCCCAGCGTCTTGCATATTCTTTAAATGCGTAATCAAATAAATCTCTGCCTACAATGGTTTCTCTTAAAATGTTTAAACCGGTAGCAGGTTTGCTGTAGGCGTTTGGTCCAAACTGTATAATATTTTCGCTATTGGTCATAATCGGCTCCAACTGATCTTTGGGCAGTTTCATATAGTCTACAATTTTATACGCAGGTCCTTTTCCAACCGGAAATTTATTGTCCCAAAGTTCTTCGGTTAAATATTCGCAGAAAGAGTTCAATCCTTCGTCCATCCATGTCCACTGTCTTTCATCGCTATTGATAATCATCGGGAAGAAGTTGTGACCTACTTCGTGTATCACAACACCCAGCATACCATTTTTTGTACCCTCGCTGTAAGTGCCATCTTTTTCGCATCTGCCATAGTTAAAGCAAATCATCGGATATTCCATTCCGTTGGCAGCTTCCAAACTTTGAGCTACCGGGTATGGATAAGGAATGGTAAACTTTGAATATGTTTGAATGGTGTGCGCTACCGCTTTTGTGCTAAACTTTCGGTACAGGTTATAGGCTTCCTTGCCGTATCCACTCATGCACATTACTTTCTTGCCAGCTACTTTTACCGGCATTGCATCCCATACAAACTTACGGCTACTGCCCCAGGCAAAATCACGTACCATTTCGGCTTTAAATATCCAGGTATTCTTTTTGGTTGATTTTTGTTTTTCTCTTGCTGTTGCTTCTGCCAGTGTTACAATTTCAATTATGTCTTTGGCTGTTTGCGCTTTTTGCCAGCGCCCAAATTGGGCAGGTGTTAAAACCTGTTGAAAATTTTGTCCTTCCCCGGTAGATAACACAACATGATCTGCAGGAACGGTCATGGCTACTTTAAAATTACCAAATGTTAATGCAAATTCGCCGCTTCCAGCAAACTGGTGATTCTGCCATCCCTGAAAATCGCTGTACACACAAAGACGAGGGTACCATTGTGTCATGGTGTAAATATCATTGCCATCTTCCGGGAAATTTTCATAGCCACCACGACCGCCCAATTTCATACGATCGGCGATATTATAATTCCATTCTATTTTTAAAATAAATTGCTGACCTGGTTTTAAGATAGCAGGTAATTCAATCCGCATCATCGTTTTATTGATGGTATAGCTAAGCGATTTTCCTGCGCCATCGGTAACTTTTAAAATGTTGTCACCATATTCTTTGTCAGTTTTACCGCTCAATCGTGCCAAATCAGTTTCCGCTACACCCTTCGGCATGTAGCTGCTGCTTTGGTAGCCAGCATTGTTTTTAGTGCTATGCTCATTCTCATCCAGTTGAATCCACAGATAGGTAAGTGGATCAGGCGAGTTATTAAAATAGGTAATGGTTTCTTTACCATTTAAACGACGGTTGGGTTCGTCTAGTTCGCATACGATGTCATAATCGCAACGTTGCTGCCAGTATTTTGGACCCGGTGCCCCACTGGCAGTTCTGTATTGATTTGGAGTAGGTAGTATTGTACCCAATTGTTCAAAACGATTACCATGGTTGCTGCCTGGATTGTTTTTAATATCCTGTGCAAAACAGCATACGGTAAAAGAAAATAAGAAAGTAAGTGCGATAAGTTTTGTCATCATTTTGTCTTTGTTTTTTATTTCGATACTAAAGTTTTTGTTTTTTTTCAGTAATGTAAATGGAATCAAAACTTTTGTTTGATTTCGTTTTTACCCGAAATTTATTGAATTCCTTTAACCCGGCCATCTGTTTACCATCATATTTACCGCAATAATTATTGCACAGGTGGATAATGCCCATACCCACCAGTGTCTGCTTAAGTTGAATTTTTTTACAAAAATATAGCTCAACAACAAAATAGCGGCTACCACTACTATCTGGCCAACTTCTAATCCAATATTAAAACTTAGTAGAGGAATCGCAATATGTTGATCTTTGGCCAACATAAACCTAATGGTATTGGCAAAACCAATCCCGTGAATCAGTCCAAAAAACAATGCTAAAAAGTAATTCATTCGCAACGACTTTGGCTTAAAATTCTTAGCCATGAAATTGAATACACCGGTAGTAAGTATTGTAAAAGGTATTAAAAATTCAACCCAGTTTTCATCCAACCGAATCAGGTCATATACACTTAAAGCTAAGGTAAGTGAATGGCCAATTGTGAAGGCAGTGATTAAGATAAGTACCTGTTTCCAGTTTTCGGTTAGGTAAATGGCGGCCAACGCAGTGATAAATAAAATGTGATCCAGCGCTCCCCAACTAATGATATGATGCCAGCCGGTAGTAAAATAGAACACAATATCACTCATGCAGGAATAGTTGGAAGTTTGTAAGTAATTTTGCGCTCAAATATCTTTCATCAGATCGTAATCAGCTAATTCTTTGTTTAAATGGCATCTATAATGTATAAATGGTTATTTGTTTTTGCGTTTAGTGGATTTTTTGGCAGTCATCACCCAATTTTTATAAGTGTTACTGAGATAGAGCACAATGCTGCCGGGAAAACGTTGGAGATAAGTTGTAAAATATTTACAGACGACTTTGAAACAACGCTTCGAAAAAAGTACAATGGTAAGATAGATTTGCTGGATGCAAAAGTTAGGACTTCCATGAATCCCATTGTAAATGATTATATTCAAAAACACCTGAAGCTAATTGTGAATGGCAGGCCGGTGGCATTACAGTTTTTGGGATTTGAGCAAGAGGAAGAAGGTATCGTGAGTTTTTATGAGGTGAAAAATATCATCGAAGTGAAGAAAGTGGAGGTGATCAACGATTTACTTTACGAGTATATGCCGCAACAAATGGAAATTATGCACGTAACGGTAAAAGGCGAAAGAAAAAGTAGCCGGCTAAATAATCCTGATTCGAAGGCGGAGTTTACTTTTTGATTCAATAGCCGCATTGCTTCCGAAAAAAATCATAACCTTGTTCGCGGGAGTTATGTGGAGCGTCAACTTTTGTAAGTGCCTTTTACTACTGAATGTAAAATCTCCTCTAAAGATACTTTTCAATTTTCGCATAAACTTTATAGAGCTCCCCTTTAGGGGATGGGGGTTAATCCTCCATATCTTCCTTTAGCCCATTTGATAATTTTACCAGCAATTTATCAATGCGCTGGCCATCCATATCGATGATCTCAAATTCGAATCCACGCCAGTCAAATGTATCTCCTGTTTTTGGAATCCTCTCCAGTTCGTGCAATACAAAACCAGCAAGCGTATCAAATTCATTGTCTCCTTCATTCATCCATTCTGTTTTTTCAAAACGGCTTAGAAAGTCATAAAAAGTAATTTGCGCATCAACCAGGTAGCTTCCATCTGCTCTTTCAATAATTTCATATTCTTCTTGTCCTGTTTGGGGAACATCACCTACAATGGCTTCAAGTATGTCGTTCAGGGTAAGCATCCCTTCCAGTGTGCCATATTCATTTACAATAAAACAACTATGAATTTTTGTTTGCTTTATTTTTTCCAAAACCTGGTAAGCGCTGTTGTTTTCAGGTACAAACAAAGCCGCTTTTGCCAACTGTTTCAAGATAGTGCCAGGAGGTGCTTTTAAAAGATCTTTGATGTAAATGATTCCCTTGATATCATCTACCGTTTTATCGCAAACCGGGTAAGTGGAGTAATTGATCTGGTCGTGTTGCTCTGTAATGGTTTCCACCGTATCTTCCATATCAAACCATACAATTTCAGTGCGATGGGTCATCAGCGAAGTAATGTTTCGGTCACCCAAATGAAATACTCTCTCGATGATTTCTTTTTCTTCTTCTTCAATAGTGCCATGTTCGCTGCCTTCCGTTATCATGGCTTTAATCTCTTCTTCTGTAATTGCCGAATCCGGCGATACTTTAATATTGAACAGTTTGAATATAAGGCTGGTGATGGTGTTTAAAAGCCAAACAATCGGGTAGGCAATGGATGAGAGTAAATTCATTGGACCGGCTACCAACCGGGCTATTTTTTCGGCCCTGATTAATCCAATTCTTTTGGGAACCAGTTCGCCTAAAACAATTGACAAAAATGTAACCAATACCACAATTATCACAGTTGAAATGGTATCTGCATAGGGTTCCAAAAAAGTTATTTGGGCCAGGTATGGCTCTAACTGTTTACTAAATTTATCACCAGAATACACACCCGTTAATATGGCGATCAGCGTAATGCCAATTTGAGCAGTAGATAAAAACTTATCCGGATTTTCTGTTAAATGCAGCGCAACTTTTGCTTTCACATCTCCTTTATTGCCCAAGCTTTCCAACCGGCCCTTTCTTGCACTGACCAATGCGATTTCACTCATTGTAAACAGGCCATTTATTAATATTAATACAAATAATATAAAAATTTCCATCATAGTTGATTATGCTACAACCGCCATTTTGTAGAACGGTTGCGAATGCAAATATCTATATTCTTTATTAAATGGGGGTTTTCATCCAAAATATTAATAAGGCGGGTACTATATATCGCCCGTCTTCAGCAATTGCTTTCATCTTGTTAACTATTTTTTTCATATTGAGGTTGCTTATATCTTTGCACCCATTATGCAAAAAAAGATTGGAATTATAGGTGCAGGACCTGCCGGATTGACTGCCGCCTATTTATTGGCAAAGGCAGGTCACCAAGTTACAGTATTTGAATCTGATTCAAAATATGTGGGTGGCATTTCACGAACTGAAAGCTATAAAGGTTATCTTTTTGACATTGGTGGCCATCGTTTTTTTTCAAAGAGTAAAGAAGTAGAAGATTTTTGGACAGAAATACTTTCCAATGATATGCTCGACCGGCCCAGAAGCTCCAGGATCTATTACAATAAACAGTTTTTTTCTTACCCGTTGGTGGCAACTGAAGCATTGACCAAACTTGGTATTATTGAATCGGGCTTGTGTGTTATGAGTTATTTGAAAGCGAAAGCCTTTCCGGTAAAGAATCCCGTTAATTTTGAAGATTGGGTGATCAACCAGTTTGGAGAAAGGTTATTCAACATTTTTTTTAAAACCTATACTGAGAAGGTATGGGGCATTTCCTGCAAGGAGATATCAGCCGATTGGGCGGCGCAACGCATTAAAGGGTTGTCGCTGAGTAGTGCTATTATGAATGCGTTGTTTAAGCCGAAGCAGTCCGGTAACAAAGACAAGATCATCAAAACCCTTATAGATACATTCCGTTATCCAAAGTATGGTCCGGGTATGATGTGGGATGTTTGTGCCGATAAGTGTAAGAAAATGGGCGTGGAAATTTTGATGAATGAGGGGGTAAGTGGAATCACCCAAACAGGCAATAGCTGGTTGGTAGATACAGTGCAGGGTAAAAAATATGTGGATTTCGATTTTATTTTATCATCCACCGCAATGGCGCAGTTGGTACCATTTATTTCACCAGCGGTACCGGCAACTGCGTTGGATGCAGCCAAGCAATTAAAGTACAGGGACTTTATTACCGTTGTACTGATATTAAAAGATCAAAATAAGTTTGATGATAACTGGATTTATATTCATGACCCTTCTGTAAAAGTTGGGCGTGTGCAAAACTTCAAATCATGGAGTCCGTATATGGTTCCGGATTCTTCTATGGCCTGCTATGGGCTTGAATATTTTTGTTTTGAAGGGGATGGCATGTGGACGAGCAGTGACGAGACGCTGATTGAACTTGGAAAAAAAGAAATTGAACAAATTGGTCTTGCAAATGCTGTGGATATTACGGATGGTTATGTAGTGCGTCAAAAGAAAGCTTATCCGGTGTATGATCACTTTTATGCCACTCATATTGAAACGATTAAAACTGGGCTGCAAAATTATAAGGGCCTTTACCTGATGGGTCGCAATGGTATGCACAAATACAATAACCAGGATCATAGTATGATGACCGCAATGCTGGCGGCTAAGAATATAATTGCCGGCGATGAGCGATACGATTTATGGAACGTGAACCAGGATGCAGAATACCATGAGGCAGGCGCAAGAGGCGCAAACGACGGTGGAAGGATGATACCGGAAAAGCTGGTGTAGAAAGCATGGCGGTTTTTGATTGACTGGTCACAACACGTTAGTTCAAGCTATGGACTTTAGTCCAGGGCTTTAGCTTCTACAAATATTTTTAAACAATGTAAAAAGAAAAATAAAAGATCGGGGAAGCCGCCAAATAGACTTTCAGTCCTGTCTTCAACCTATGGGTTTTTAACCCATAGTATTTGAGTTATTCAGAGATTATTTAAAACCGAAAATCCTTCTTTCGGGGGTATGCTGTAGTTGAATCAACACTATAAAGAATTTATTGTTTCGTCTTCTGGTCTTAAAATGGAGAACGACTTAGAGCGGGCGGAAAAAGTAGCAAAGCAGCCTTAATACAAGAAACCATCGGATTGATAAATTGTATATCATGAGCTAGCTCCCGTATTACGTTTGCAGTTACCTTCCACCTGTTAGGAGTCAAAAAATGCTTCGATTTGTGCCCCGGAAAATAGTGTGGTGAACCGTCTTATTCATCATTCACTATTTACCATTGACCATCCAATATATCGGGGCACACTTCGCCTAATTCACTTGCACAATGTAAAACGGCATTAATTCACCTGCCCTTGTTGCCGGATTCATAAATTTAAAATTAAGTTTGGTTACATAAAAACCATTGCCGGTAAATATAATTTTTAGAGGACGGGTTTTGGGCATTGCTTCATAATCTTTTTTGGTAGTAAGCAAGTAGCTTCCGGAAACTATTTGTGCTGGAGTGCTGATTTTTTTAAAAAGGTAGTCGCCATAAAAATAGAGCGAATTCCTTGCGTCCACCACATTTCCATAAATCAGTACTTTATCTTTTGGCAGTTTTTTATCGTTTATAAATTTTGCTGCTTCATTACCGGTTTGGTATTGCAGCAGTGACGGATAAACAGCCGTATTTAAAAATACGTTTAATCCAATGGAAGTAAAAAAGCAAATTGCCAAAAGCTTAGGCAGGTATAGACTTTTAGCAAAAACCAATAATATGAAAACAGCAAAGCAACAAGCTGCAATGATTCCGGCATATAAAGGAATACTTTCAAAAGGAATTATCATTAATAAAAGCAAAGCTATCCATAGTAAGGTAAAAATGATGGCATGGGTTATAAAGAGCGGTTTTCTCCATCCAATCCATTTGTTGGTAAACAGTAAACTATATAAATAATTAGCGGTAATGATAGCGGCAAATGGAAGGCCTACATAAATGTAATGCGGCAGTTGTACCTGGCTGCTGCCCAGCGCACAGTAGGTAATTACAAAACCTGAAAGCGTAATCGCCTCTTCTTTTTCGGTTAACAGAAAACGTTGCTGAATGATGTTTTTAATGGCAACTGCCAGTCCTGCTAAAAAAAACAATATCCATGGTAAAAAGCTCCACAACATGTTTTGTATTAAAAAGAAAAATGACCCGTTCTCTTTTAGCGTATTTTCTCCGGTGATGCGGCCAAAGCTTTGTGTCCAATAAAAAAAGCGTAAGCCGGAACTGATCGGTTTTCCCAATACTATTTTGCCGGGTTGCAAATCATACTGCTGGTATAATCCAATGCTCATGGGAATTAGTAATACAGCAATTACCAATAACAACGGGATATATTGCCAGCGGATAAATTCCTGCCATTTTCTTTTGAGGATGAAATGCGGCGCAAATGCAAATACCGGAATCATCAGTGCCAGCGGGCCTTTTGTCATCATACCACCTGCAATGGCAATGCCTGCTATCAATAAGTTTTTCCATTTATTATATTGATACCATTCTGCCAGTTGCCAGATACTACAGGTTACCCACCCCAATAACATGGTATCTGTTCGTACATCGTGATTCATTAAAAACATAGCCTGACAGGATACCAGAACCACCGCACTCAGGTAGGCAATCGTTTTTTTATAAAATAATAACGCCAGCCGGTAAGTACTGTAAACGGCCAATATGGAAAATAAAAAAGAGGGTAGGCGATAAGCCCAGTCGTGTACCCCAAATATTTTCATGGCGGCACTGCTGAGCCAGAAAAGCATAGGAGGTTTATCCAGGTAATCTCTGCCCAAATCGTATAGTTGAAGGTAGTTGCCATTCCTTAACATTTCCCTGCTCATAGAGGCATATTGGGTAGCATCGATATCCATTAAAGGAACACAAAAAATTCCTATAAGATAAGTAAAAAAACAAATGGATAGTATTTGAATGAATACCTCTTTTTTCATACGCTTGAAATGGTATTGGACGACTGGTTAAATGATGAAATCCCGATTTTTTTATTAAAAAAAACCGACATGTAATAACCGATTGTACTACCCAGTAATGCGCCACCAATTACATCCAGCGGGTAATGCACACCAATATACACCTGTCCGTAAGAGATGGTGGCAGCCCAGGCAAAAAACAGGTAGCCCCATTTGTGAAAATACGTTTTCAAAGTAAAGTAAATAAAAAACGCAACGCCAAAATGATTGGTAGCATGTGAAGAGGTAAAGCTGCGGCTATCTGAACAATATCTCAGTAACAAACGGATGTTGTCTGCAAGGTAGATGTCGTGGCAAGGCCGCATCCGGTTTACGTAAGGCTTTAAGACATGACTGCTGATTTGGTCTGTCAGTAAAACGGTTACCAATAAACCTGCTACCCAGGGCCAGGCTTTTTTACCAAAATTTACAAAAACAAATACCAATAAAAAAATATATAGGGGCAGCCAGGTTAAAGCTTCTCTCCACACAGGAAATAGGTTATCCAGGAAAGAATTTGTCCAGTCGTGATTGATTTTTGTAAACAACCACCGGTCCCAGTTTTGTAATGTGGTCAACATTGGTTTCGTATGATAATTGGTTCAAACTAATTTTTATTCACGGGGTAAAATTACGGGTAAAATTAGCATTTACGTTTTCAGCCATCCATTGGTTTTATTTGCCTTTACCGCTTTTAGCGCTATATCAGGTGTATCGGGCTGATGGCCGGTATTTTGGCTACAAGATAACCAGTACATATTCAACTAACATCGGTATTTTTGCAGCCTTTCAAATGCTAAAGGAAAACCTGTTTAACTATGCTCATCCGGTGGAAATTCCCCAAAACTATACAGTGGGTTATCAAATTATTTATCATCTACCTTTGCATATTCAGTGCATTTAGGATAGCAACGTTGCTTTTTTTCAAGCCATCCAATATTGAGGTTTCTTCGTTATTTTCGTCATTTTGGTTGGGGCTGCAATACGATCTTCGGTGGATAGGCATTGTGTTACTACCCATTGCGTGCCTTTCTTTGTATCCTAAATTTTCTCCTTTTTATTCAGAACGTTGTAAAAAAGGCTGGGCCATTTATCTTGCTATAATGACTTTGCTACTGTTATTTTTCTTTGGCGCCGATTTTGGTCATTTTGCCTATGTTAGCACCCGCTTGAATGCGAGTGCCTTAAACTTTGCAGAAGATGCTAAAATATCTTTTGAAATGATTTGGCAAAGCTATCCAATCGTCTGGATTTTTGCAGGCTTATTGGGCACTGTAGCCATGATGACCTGGATGTTTAAGAAAACGCACGTAAGTGTTGAAGAGCAGAATATCAACATCCATAAATTTTCTTATCGTAGAATATGGCATACCATTACCATAGTAATATTGGCCTGGTTTGTTTTTGGTTTTTTATCATTTAAGCCACTCATGTGGAGTGACGCTTTTAAATTAAATGATAATTTTAAAAGCTATCTCGCACTTAATCCACTACAAAATTTCTTTACCACCCTTCGCTTTCGTACGCCCGTTTTTAATGAAGAAAAGGCAAAGAAATTTTACAATGCCATCAGCGATTTTCTGCAATTGGATAAAAAGAATACCAAAGAAAATACGTACGAACGCATTATGCACCCGGGAAGCAATGCGCTGGAAAGTAAACCCAATGTTGTGTTGGTGATATGTGAAAGTTTTAGTATGTACAAAAGTTCTATGAGTGGAAATCCATTGAATAGTACGCCGTTTTTTAATGAGCTTACCAACGATGGCATTTTCTTTGACCGTTGCTTTTCGCCTACGTTTGGTACCGCCAGGGGCGTGTTTGCTATACTTACCGGAATCCCCGATGTGCAGTTGTCGAAATTCAGCACCCGCAACCTTGAATCGCTCAATCAGTTCACTATCATTAATAGTTTTGAAGGATACAAAAAGATGTATTTTCTCGGGGGAAGCAGCGACTTCAATAATTTTCGTGGCTTGATCAGCAATATCAACGAGGTAGAAATTTATGAAGAAGGAAAATTCTCATCGCCCAAATTGAATGTATGGGGCATTAGCGATAAAAATTTGTTTTTGGAGGCAGATAAAGTGATGAAGGAACAAACGACACCATTCTTTACCATCATACAAACATCCGATAATCACCGTCCTTACTCAATACCGGCAGAAGACAAAGATTTTATTCCACGAAAAGTAAGTGATGACGAACTAAAGCAATATGGTTTTGAATCGCTGGAAGAATTCAATGCCTTTTGCTATACCGACTATTGCTATAAAAAATTTATAGAAGTTGCAAAGCAATCACCTTATTTTGATAATACCATTTTTGTATTTGTGGGCGATCATGGGGTGGAAGGTAATGCCGGAGCGATGTACCCTGAAGTATGGACAGAGCAACGTTTAAATGATGAACATATACCTTTATTGTTTTATGCCCCTGCATTACTAACGCCTCAAAAAAGAAGTGAAACGGTTTCACAAATTGATGTGCTTCCCACCTTAGCCAGTATGATTTTTCAGCCCTTTACCAATAAAACTTTGGGCAGAAACTTATTAAGTGAAGATGGAAAAGAAAATGCTGCATTTATCATTCACCATGATGAAGGAAAGATAGGCGTGGTAAACAACGATTATTACTACACGAAAAATTTGTGGATTACCAAGGAAGAGTTGCTGCCAATCCGAAAAGACTTACCCGTGTTATCAGGCAAACAAACAGACTCCATTAAGCTGCATCTTTCTGAATTAACTTCAGCTATTTACGAAACTGCGAAATGGATGCTGGTGAATAATCATGGACGATAGAGGTGCTGGTTAATTTTAAAATGCGTAGTGAGTAATGGAAGCAAATTCTTCAAACACCCCTGACTCCTCTCCGAAGGCAGATTGGAACTTGACCCTGCTGCTATATTACTCTTTTATTGCTGACAATAAGCTTTATTTCCCGGTTCTTTTCAGCGAAACATCAGCGCCGCATATAGTACATTACAAAAGAGGGGAAAAGGTAAGATTTTAGAGATGCCTATTAATCATTCTGTCAATGATTCATCGCTTTTCATAAATTAAAATAAAAGATCCACATTGGTATATGGTACAAGTGAATCCAGAATGGCAGCATAAATAACACAACGTTGACACCCAAAGCTGCTTCTTTGCCCGCACAATAAAGAATAAAATGGCTTATTTCTTCCTCGCCACCACAATCAGCCTTGGCGATTTTCTTACATCGTAATGCGCAAAATTATAATCGCCAAATACTTCCTGAATTTGCAAACCCTGAAATGCAAACATATCTGTAAAATCACCTAAAGAAAACTTGGCTACCTTTTCCGTGTAGATCAAAGGCTCTTCCAATGCTTCATCTTCTACCACAATTTTTTTATAAAAATGGGTTTCATCAAACCATTTGGTAATGAAATAATTTATGCCTTCAATTTCCTTGTCAAATTGGTGTACCAGGTTATCTTCTGCATAGTGTACATTAAGGTAATCCAGAACAAAGCAGCCATTACTATTGAGTGATTGTGCAATGGTGCGGATGGCATTGTCGTGCTCCCGGTTGGTTTTAAAATAGCCAAAGCTTGTAAAAAAATTAAAGGCGAAATCAAAATAATTGATCCAGAAAGGGAGGCGCATATCGTGCCGGTAAAAATGTAATTGATCTGATTCTGACTTCAATGCTTCTGCAATGCTGTCTTCACTCAGGTCGATGCCAGTTACATCGAATCCTTTCTGCGCCAGGTGGATGGAGTGTCGTCCTTTGCCACAGGCAACATCCAAAATACGGGCATTTGCTGCCGGGCTTAAATGTTCAACGAGTTTATTGATAAAGGCAGCGGCTTCGGCCTCATCCCTGTTAAAATAAAGCTGATGGTAATAGGGTGAGTTGAACCAATCTTTAAACCAGGGCTGCGTTTGCATACATTGAAATAAGGGGATTAACCGAAAAATTTAATGAGCAATGCAACAACAGCATAGATCACCGTTACTAGAAAAATACCTTTTGCTGTTTTATCGATCCTTGCATTTACAAATAATGTGAACAAGAGGGCATTGGCAAAAAGAGAAACACTGATCCAGGCAGTAATCAGGTTATGGTTCATGGTCATCCACTGGTACATTTCCATTAAAGTGAATCGGTTGTATTTAATTAGTTTAAAAATTGTAAACCCAGCGATAGGACCAATCAATCCTAAAATGGTACCCAGCCAAAAATTATCTTTTCTAAATGTCATTATATCTTCCATTTTTTTTCTAATTCCTGCTTTAATTTATAATTTGTTAAATCAAATTGAACAGGAACAACACTCACATAATTATTCTCTAATGCCCAAACATCAGTGTCGGTGCCTTTATCAAAATTGACGAAAGCGCCGGTGAGCCAGTAATATTTTTTTCCCTGTGGATCTTTTCGTTGCAAAAAATCTTCCTGGTACTTGGCATAAGCCTGTCGGCAAACTTTTACTCCTTTTATCAATTCCATAGGAGCTGAAGGAATGTTTACATTTAACAGCATGTGTTTATCCATCTTCTTTTTAAGCAGGCTGCTTACAATCTTTCTTACATAAAATTTAGAAGCCTCGAAGTCGGCTTCGTAATTAAAGTTCATCAATGAAAATCCAATGCTTGGAATGCTTTCAATGGAGGCTTCCATAGCAGCACTCATGGTGCCGCTATAAATAACATTGATGGAATGATTGGCGCCATGGTTGATACCACTCAGGCATAAATCCGGTTTGCGGTGCAGCACTTTGTCAACGGCCAGCTTTACACAATCTACCGGGGTGCCGCTAGTTTGCCAGGATTCAATACCTTCAAACATATCCAACTTATGCATTCTTAATGGCTGGCCGATTGTAATGGCATGCCCCATGCCACTTTGTGGTTTATCAGGAGCTACTACCACAATTTTACCAAGCCCCTTTACTGCCTCTATTAAATTGCGAATACCCGGTGCAGTAATGCCGTCATCATTGGTAATTAAAATGGTCGGTAATGCTGTTGCTTTAGCCATAATACTTGTGAGTTTACAAAATCCTTTAGTTGAACAGTCTGAAATATGGTTTACCGATTACTTCCCTGAATGGCCATGGAATGGAAACCAATATCAGCAGCAGTGCGATGCCAAAAAATGTAAGCATGCGCTTGTGTTTGGCCGCATCCGAACCTGCTCTTTTTATAGAAGCCCGTCCTACATGCACTAGTATCCAGGCAACTAGCATAAGGCTCATGTGTTCCATGGTAAAAAAGCGATTATAGGGATCCTTCATGTTATTCCCTAAATCTTTCAGGCGGTCGAACCAGGAGTTAGAGAAATACAATATCAATCCGATCAGCAATTGCACATCACAAAATATCATAAAGAATAAATTGCTACGGTTGTCGTTGGCAGTGTAGTTGCGTTTGCTAAAGACACCTGTAAATGCATTGATGAGCGTCCATACTCCAAATAACACTACGGCCCAGCGTAAAAGATTGTGTAATACCAATACTATTTGCATGTCAAATTATTTTGTACAAAAATAAGGGCTAACCAATTGATGTTTAAAAATTTATTGATGCGCCACTCAAAAGAAAAATGCAGAGGTTAAAAAAAAAATGATATTAAATTTGGATAAACTAAAATAGTTAGTATATTTGTACTAATCAAATTAGTTTCATTATGTCACAAGCAGGACAAAATCTGAAATATTTAAGAAAACTTCGTGGATGGACACAGGAAGAGTTTGCGGTCAAGCTCGGAATCAAACGCTCCCTGATAGGTGCTTATGAAGAAGAAAGAGCCGATCCCCGTCTTGAGGTTCTTGAAATTGTAGGTGATATTTTTAAGCTGAGTCTGGATGAATTGTTACTAAAGGATTTAAGTAATACCGACAGTAGTTTTCTGGCAAAACGCAGGCAACAAAAGATGATGAGTGCTGAGCGCAATGTGATTCATTTTGTTCCAGTAAAAGCAGCAGCGGGGTACCTTGCCGGCTATGCTGACAGCGAATTTATAGATGAGCTGAATACCTTTACCCTTCCCATGCTTGCAGGTGGTAATTACAGGGCATTTGAAATTATCGGCGACAGTATGATGCCTACCCCAAGCGGAAGTATCATAGTTGGAGAAAAGATAGAGAATACAGAAGATGTAAAAAATGACCAGGCCTATATTGTAGTGAGTAGAAATGAAGGGATTGTATATAAGCGAATTGTTAAGAGCAACAGGGCTAAAAATAAATTAACGCTGGTAAGTGACAATCCGCAATACCAGCCTTACCAGGTAAATGCAGAAGATGTGGTGGAGCTATGGCAGGCACAAATGGTGATTAGTAAAGTAAGTGCTCAGCAGCGTTGGGATATGAACTCGCTGGCAAGTATGGTAAATAATTTACAAAGCCAGGTGACTACATTGAAAAAGAAATTAAATTAGTCTTTTGAGGGCGTATATAAAATTGTCGCAGCTCAATAGAGGGTTGCCAACCTTTTTTAAAATTTTTAGCAGAAAAGAACCTGCACAAGGTTGACAACCCTTCCGGCAATTTTAAATGCACCCCTTTTGAAGCAATACAGATTTAGTAATTTTGTCTCTTTAATATATTAGAATGCTCGTTTAATTCACAAATAATGCAAAATTTCTTACTGTATTTGTGAGAAAAAATAAAAAAACCAACAACTAAGTTTTCATAATTTTCAAATTCAGATACATCGCTTAACATTAAAAAACACAATTATGATCAAGTTACAAATCGTTGGCAATCTTGGTAAAGATTGCATCGTAAAAGAAGTAAACGGAAAAAATGTAATTAATTTCAGTGTTGCGCATACCGAGCGCTACAAAGATAGTCAGGGTACTCAAAAGGAGCGTACCACATGGGTAGAATGTGCTTATTGGACGGATAAGACTGCCGTAGCCCAATATCTTACAAGGGGCAAAACCGTTTATGCTGAAGGAACACCGGAAGCGGATGCGTACATGAATAAGGACAACCAGGCTGCATCAACCTTGCGTATGCGGGTGCAAAGTTTGCAACTAGTTGGTGGTGTCGGAGGTGATAGTGCAGGGCAAAATTCAGGTAGCCAATCGTCTTCATCTAACTATTCAGCTCCGGCAGCATCGGTTACACCACCCGCCTCAAGCGCACCGGTAGCAGATGATTTGCCATTCTAGATGATGCCTTATTCCACAGAACAATAGAAAGCGATACAATTTATTTGGATCGCTTTTTTTGTGTGCCAGGTATGTGTTAACAGCTTACGGGCGCAAGTCCCTAATACGCTTTGCAGTGGGAAGTATTAGTCAGTGGCACGGGTGTCGTGGGTGACCACGGCTCTGAGAAAGGCGGAGACAAACATTCGAGCCTACGAACAGAAATCTAATATCAGGTGCTGTAACAAGGGCGATCCTGCTAAAGAAACAAAAGTCCAATACTGCACGGATTGTCACCGCGTAAATGAAGAGACTACATGACCCGATAGCTATCGGGTAGAAAGCGTTACACTTACCTGGGGAGGTCTGCCAACGATTCTTCGTTATGGAGCAGAAGTCAGCGGAGGTCGTAGTAGGTCAGATAATAGTCATCCACCGATTTAAAGGATGCAGATGATGGGTCTCACACACAAATCGAAGGACTGAATGTTTGATCCCATAGCTTTCGGATGGCGAAGCAATTAATAATCTGTAGTTAAGCGTTCACAACCGAAAAACTTTAGAGAACTACCTGCATGAGGATAGGTCGGATACCAACAGTAGAATGCAGGAGGAGTTGAGCTAAGCTACATGACCAGTAAAGGCAACGTCAGGTGTTCTGGAAAATAAAACACCAACTAAACTTATTCTAACAAACCGCCGTAAACAAAACCGGTATGTACGATGCTGTGAATGGACAGGTAGCGTACTTATCGCTACCTTCCGACTCGATTTTTCGGAGTGCATCATTTTAGAGTAGCCTGCCTAAGGCGTTATTATTTGAAGGTTTTTAGATCAACTAATTCTTTCTTTAACAATTTTTTATGTGGCAGCGGTTTATCGTTTGCATTTACGAATCCATATTGCATTATTGTTGGTACAATAATAGTATGATCACAGAAACAATTACTTTTGCCCTAAATCATTTATTCAATGTTTGACATATTACTACAGGTTGATTCACTTGGAACCGCAGCAAAAACTTCAGGAGAAGTTGAGTCCGTGTGGACTTTATTAAGCAAAGGTGGGCCCCTTATGATACCATTGGGTATTTTATTTGCGTTGGCCGTTTTCTTTTTTATAGAAAGGTTACTGGCAGTAAAAAAGGCAAGTAAGATTGACGAGAATTTTATGCGTATCATTCGTGATCATATTATTACCGGCAATGTAGCCGCTGCAAGAAGTTTATCAAAAAACACGGACAATCCAGTTGCCAGAATGATTGATAAGGGTATTCAGCGAATTGGTAAGCCCATTGATGCAATAGAGAGGAGTATGGATAATGTAGGCAAGCTGGAAATGTACAAAATGGAAAAAAACTTGTCGATGCTTTCGGTGATCTCCCGCATTGCTCCTTTGTTCGGTTTCGTGGGAACTATTGTAGGCTTGGTTTTGCTGCTAAAACAATTTGCAACCATTAGCAATCCATCTGTAAGCCAAATTGCTGATGCCATGTACATCAAACTGATCACGAGCGCCAGTGGTTTGATCATCGGTATGTTAGCCTATCTCGGCTACAGTTATCTGGACACACAAATAAATCGCACGGCCAACAGGATGGAATCTGCCAGTAGCGACTTTATAGACATTTTGCAAGAACCGCACAAATAATGATGAATAATGTGTAAAGAATGATGAGTGAAAACTTTGTGAGATAATCGGAGATTTCCTGAGTTCGCATGAACTTTTAACCATCAATTATCAACCATCAATCAACTAAATGAGCCTTAGAAGAAATAAATTAAGAGAAAGTCATGATGAAGTGGATACTGGACCACTAAATGATATTTTATTTATATTATTGATGTTCTTTTTAATGATCTCCACGTTGGCTAATCCAAATGTGATTAAAATGAGCGTACCCAGAGCAAAGAGCGATACTAAAACAAAACAAAGTGTGGTGGTAAGTGTTGATAAGGACAAAAATGTATACGTTGGCTCTAAGCTGATTCAAATGGATTCTTTGGAATCTGCATTGAGTAAATACATTAACCAAGGTGATAGTATAAAACCTGCCGTGGTAATCAATGCTGATTCGGTAGCACAATGGGGTGAGATTGTAAAAGTGATGAAAGTTGCCCGTCGTTTAGGCGCCACTACTTCTGCCACAGTTTCAGGAAATGATTAAATACAAGTTGCTAAATAAATCTACTCCAACTGAGCGATCTCCGGCGCTATGCATGCTCAGACCTTATCTTTCGCGGAATTTCAACAATCTAATTGTTTAATTCTTACCAGTGAAACTAATCTCAGTTTTCCATTTTCTTTAATTTGATATCTTTTTCAACATTAAAGGAATTGAAGGATTCTCAATGTTGTATAATATAATTCCATCTTCTACAAAACAAATCAACGTGCCATTGTAGGGAATCACATCAATAAAAACACCATCTGTTTGGGTGGAAATTAATTTGGGCGAGTAAGGATTATTCACATTGAAAACTTTCAACCCAGCGTTACCACAGCAAACGTATAATATGCTGTCTTGAAGTCCGAGTCCAACAGGGTCGGGCAACTCGATTGTTTTCTTTAGAATCGGTTGGGATATATTTTTTATGTCGTGTATGTATAATCCACTAATTGCTGGACCACAGTTATTACTGCCTTTGAGTGTAACAAACGCTACCGAATCATTTGCTACCACCGGATCGCAGCTTCTGGCATGTTTGGCTTCACCAATTAGCCTTGGCTTTGAGGCTGTGTCGATCGAATAAATATAAAGTCCTGTTTTAGTTCCAAGAAATAAATAATTGTTGTAGGGATAGATGGTTTCTATGTCAAAATTTAATGGAGAAGTATAAACTTTCTCTGGCTTAGCCGGATTGGTTAAACTATAAGCATACAAAAAGTGGTTATCTACCGCATAGAGGTAATTTCCAGTAATGGTGAAACGGGTGAGCGAACCTCCTTTACCCGTGGCGGCATTTGATGCTAAAGCACCTTCCTTGGTGCAGGAAATAAATATAATGCAGGTTAAAATGACCAATGTGGTGGAAAACACAATTAATTTAATTCTCATCTCAGCATATTTTAAAGTTGTAATTAATTTTTATAACAACTGGTGTAAATAGAGTCTTTAACCCAGCCTACAACAATACTGTCCATACGTGGGCAAATATAATAGCCAGTGTCCGTAGGTTGTACTAAGGGGTAAGTACCGGCCAGTTCAGGAAATGCAAATATGACCCTGCTCACTTCCAGCATATTACTGGGGTCCGAAATATCTAGTGTTACCAAATCTGCGAAACTATTGGTATATAGATATTTACCTTTTATTGATATTTGTTGACAACCAGTGATGGTAATAAAGCCAATACGATCGGCAGTTGATGGATTGCTGTTATTGATTACATGGATTCCCCGACCCACATCTACCTGAAAGATGTAGTTTCCAAAAGCATAAATATTACCGGCTTGAATAAGTGGATGTTTCTGGGGAAGGTAACTGATTTTTTTTGCAACAGATTCTGCAGTATAAATCGGCTTACTGCCCCATACTTTTTGCTGTGCCTGCTCCATTGCGTAATCAGTTCTATAGGGTTTCCAGCAAGCGTATAGTAGTATAGCGCAAAGCAACAAGATTGTATATTTCATATCAGTCAGTTGTTTTGAACGAAGACTCATTTTTCATAATGAATGCTGCTTTTATAGTATATTATTTATACTTCACAAGGGGTAAAATATTGATTTAGAAACAGCGTGGGTTTTATTGAAAGAGCTTTTCTGCAAATGCTTTACCCTATTTTCTTTTTGCCTTGATGACAAAAAAATCAAGGCTGAGATTAAAAAGGCTGAAAAATAGCACAATGAACCAAAATCAATCCGTTGGCTGGCAGAGCAAGTAGCTTAATAATTCAACGACTATCCGCAATTAGGATCAACTTCATTAAAAGAAACCTGTAGAGCCGTAGGCTCGTTTCCGTTTTGTAACAACGGGTTTTAGCCCGTTGTGTTTAAAAAAGCTTCTCGTCGAGAGCCTTAGGCTCGGCACATATAGTAGTAGATATTAGTAAAATCAACAGGTTTGGTTACTTGTTGCGGCTCTCTTTATAAGCGCCGAACCTAAGGTTATCAGTATACTTTCTCGTAGTTTATCAACGGGTTGAAACCCGTTGCTGCAATATTAACCGGGGATACGCCTCTTTGCACAGAATTGAGGAAGTCATTAATACTTTGTAGACCATGCCGGCTCAGGCGGGCTGGATTTTTTAACGCCCATTGAGCTATTTTTCCAGCACTTTTTAGTTGAGGCTATTCTTGCGGCTTGCGATCGCATTGGATATCAATTCGAAATCTACAGTTTACTGTTTTATCCCTTACGCAGTATAAATTATTTATCTGAAGAAGAGATGATCAGCATTTTTTCAAAGTAATAATTAGTAAAGTAAGGAACTGATGCGAATCATGTTAAAATATAAATGTTTGCTGGCTTTGCCAAATTCAATCACTATTTAAAAAAATAATCAGAGGTGAAATTGAATGTATTGATGATTTATATTCAAAAGTAAAAAACACTTACCCCTTTTTAAATGTCGGCGTTACTTTCAGCATTCTCTCTTTGCCGAAAATATCTTTCCTTATATCAACTGTGTAATTTTTATCAAAAATCTGACTAATTTCTAGTGCAAAGTCTTCATGTATTTCAACATAAATTTTGCCATTAAGGTTTAGGTGCTTTTCTCCAAAAGCAGCGATCTTTTCATAAAAAAGAAAAGGGTTATTATCGGGTACGAATAAAGCGGTATGCGGTTCAAAAGCGGTTACATTTTTATCCAGTTTTCCCTTTTCATTGATCGGGATATAAGGCGGGTTGCTGATGATAATATCAAATACCGGAAGAGCTTCCCAACTGGTTTCATCCAGAAAATTGAATTGTTTAAATTCAATCATTGCCTCGTGGAAATTGGCGTTTTCCTTTGCAACAGATAAAGCTCCTTCACTGACGTCTATGGCAAGCATTGTACTTTCAGGCAAATTCTTTTTTATTGCGATGGCAATGCATCCGCTGCCGGTACCAATATCAATTACGGAAAGGGTAGGTAAAATTTGCCTGTCCTTGCTATTTTGTGCAATTTCCTTTTTGCGATCTCCTTTTTGCCATTCATCAATAACCAGATACACCAGTTCTTCCGTTTCCGGTCTCGGTATCAGCACCTTGTCATTCACCTTCAGTTTCATTTTATAAAACCAGGCCTCACCCAATACATATTGAACTGGCTTGTGTTGAAGTAAAGCAAAAAAACAATCGTCTAATTTTCCGGATATTTCAGGATTGATAGGGTTTGCTGGATTTTTAATGATTTCTGCCCGATTTAATCCTGCAATTTTTTGAAATACCCAATCGGTTATAGTACACGCCTCATTCGGGCTATAAAGCGCTTGAAGTTGTTGTAAATAAAATCTGTATATTTCCTTATTCGTCATTAAAGCAAACATAGTTAATTTTCAATTCATACTTTTGCGGCTTGATTTCACATGAAACATACATGCATCGTTGTATTGAGCTGGCCCGCTTAGGTGCAGGCAAAGTAGCTCCCAACCCAATGGTTGGTGCTTTGCTGGTGTACAGTGATCGCATTATTGGTGAAGGATATCATCGCCAATACGGTGAAGCCCACGCAGAAGTAAACTGTATCAATAATGTGAGCGAGGAAGATATGCACCTGATAGAAAAGTCAACATTGTACGTATCATTAGAGCCTTGCGCACATTTTGGTAAAACTCCGCCTTGTGCAGATTTGATCATTCAGAAAAAAATCCCTCAAGTGGTAATCGGCTGCCGGGACAGTTTTGAGCAAGTTGATGGCAAGGGGATTCAGCAGTTGCTGGCCGCCGGAATTAGCGTAACTACTTCTGTTTTGGAAAAACAGGCACTGGATCTGAATAAGCGTTTCTTTACATTTCATAACCGGCATCGGCCATATATTATTTTAAAATGGGCGCAAACGGTCAACGCTAAAATTGCCAACAGCGACAACTCCCGGCTGCTTATCAGCAATGCGATCAGCAATCGGGAGGTACATAAATGGCGTAGCAGGGAAGCGGCTATTTTGGTCGGTACAAACACTGCCTTGCACGATGATCCGGCTTTAACAGCAAGGTTATGGTCTTACAATAACCCTGTGCGATTGGTAATTGATCGGGAATTAAAATTGCCATCCACCTTACACTTGCTTGATGGAACAGTTAAGACAATCGTTTTCAATGTCCTTCAGCATTTACAAAAAGGGAATTTGCTATATTATAAAATTTCAAACGATCAGTCTATCGTTGCCCAAATATTGGAAGCGCTTTATCAATCAAAAATTCAAAGCGTATTGGTGGAAGGCGGAACCCAATTACTACAATCTTTTATTAACGAGGGTTATTGGGATGAAGCAATCATAATTACCAATACTGGATTAACCATACAGAACGGTATACAGGCGCCTTTACTGAAGTATGCGGAAAAAATAGCAAGCGAAAAAATTTACACAGATACGATTGATTACTACAAATATATTTAACCAGGTTACGCATGATATATCTTTTGGGTAGTATTGTTTTAAGCAGCTATTTAACCCTTGCTTTTAAATTTTGTGAAAAATATACTGTTGACGTTTTTCAGGCAATTGTATTTAATTACATCTTCTGTGTAATCACCGGTTCAATTGTAAATGGCTCATTACCGGTTGCAATGCTGTCATTTAGTGATACCTGGGTTCAATGGGGCTATGCTATGGGAGTTTTGTTCATTGGATTGTTTAATTTGATTGGCATCACCACACAAAAAAATGGTGTGGCTGTAGCAACCGTTGCCAATAAATTATCCTTGGCGATACCGGTATTGTTGGCCGTATATTTATATGGAGAAGTAGTGATGGGAATAAAACTGTTGGGAATAGGTGTTGCCATGCTGGCTGTAGCTTTAACCTGTTACCAGCCCGCTAAAAATAACGAAGTAAAAGGTATTAAGTCGGGCGGACTACAATATTTATTACCGGTTGTTTTGTTTGTTGGAAGTGGCCTGCTGGATTCTGTGATTAACCATGTTCAAAAAAATTATATCACGGATGAAAACAGCAATGCTTTTTTAATCACTGGTTTTTCTTCGGCTGCCTGTATTGGATCTGTAATTTTACTCATCCAGTTATTCAGTGGTAAAAAAAAGTTTTCATTCGCCAACCTGCTTGCCGGCATTTTGATTGGAATACCGAACTATTTTTCGATCTGGTTTTTAATCAAATTTTTAAAAACAAGTTCATGGCAAAGCAGTGCTAAAATACCGGTTAATAACATGGGTATTGTATTATTTAGTTCAGTGGTAGCCTGGTTATTATTCAAAGAAAAATTATCATTAATTAACTGGGCTGGAATTCTCTTATCAATCGCAGCTATTGCATTAATCGCATTTGGATAATTATGAGTAATCAGGAATTTTATAAAACAATTGAGCAGCCTGCCACCGCAGAATACAAAGACAGGGGTAGTAAATTTATTGCATTTGCATATCCCATCGAAACGGTGGACGATTTTAAAAAGCATTTGCAAACGCTTAAAAAGGATCATCCCAAAGCGGTGCATCATTGCTTTGCATATCGCATCGGCACGGATGGGAATAACTTTCGGGTAAGTGATGATGGAGAACCTTCAGGTTCTGCAGGTAAGCCGATGCTTGGTCAGATAGACAGTAAAGAAGTGACCAATGTAGCAGTTATTGTGGTGCGCTATTTTGGCGGTAGCTTGTTGGGCGTTCCGGGTTTAATCAATGCCTATAAAACCGTTACCAGTCTGGTTTTTCAGGTAACTCCCATAGTGCCAAAACAGATAGAAGTGAAATACATCATTCATTTTGATTATACCCAGATGAATGAGGTGATGATGTTGATGAAACAGTGCAACTGTACCGTTATTTCACAAGAGATGCAATTGTTTTGCAATATTACCGCAGGGATACCTAAAAGTCGTTTAACGGAAGTTTTATATAGACTGAAGGAATTACAAAATGTAGAGATAAAAAAAATTGCCTGATCCGGTTGCTTTTTGTAATTTCCTAAAAACAATTGCGATGCCTGCAGAAAAAAAATACAAAAGTTTTTGGAGTTTTTATAGCTATTATTTGACGGAACATAGTGATACCAATAACCGGTTATTGCATTTTATCGGTACCGGTTTAATCATCAATTTTTTTATTTTCGGAATTGCCTTGCAAAACTGGTGGCTCATGCCAGCCATTCCATTTTGCGGCTATGGTTTTGCGTGGGTTGGCCATTTTTTTATTCAAAAAAACCGACCTGCTACTTTCACCTATCCGCTGTATAGTTTTGGGAGTGATTTTGTAATGTTCCGGCATGTATTGACCGGCCAATTGGATAAGAAAATGCAGGAAGCAAAAAAATAATACAAAACTAACAGAGATGAACATCGAAATATTAAGGGACTATGTTATCCAAAAGCCATTCGTATCGGAAGGTTTTCCTTTTGGTGATACCGTGATTGTTTTTAAAGTATATGACAAAGTCTTTTTAATGGTGCCACTTGATACAAATCCTCTACAGTTTAACGTAAAGAGCGATCCGGAAAGAGCCATTGAGTTGAGAGAGGAATATCCAGATACCGTTCTGCCTGGTTATCACATGAATAAAAAACATTGGAATACGATTATTGTTGATGGAACATTATCTAACAAACAGCTACTTCAGATGGTGGATGAATCTTACAGATTGGTTGGAAAGTTTAAACAATGATCTTCTAATTTATTTACCTAACCATTTTTAATTTATTTTATGGTTGTTTGAATTAGATTAAGGATATTTAGCATATCGTATTTTAAACCAATCAATTGATGGAACAGGAAGAAAAATTTTCGGATGATTTGCAGGAAAATCTCCGAATAGAAAATGAGTTTTTAAAAATAAAATTGAAAGCGCAGTATGGCGATTCTTTTCAAATGGGAATTAGTGAGGATATGCCACTTGAAATTGAAAACCAATTTTTAAAAAGTATGATGGCATTTGAAGATGAATATGCAAATGCGGAATATGTAACGGTTTTTGAAAGATTGGGTTCTCCTGATTTTAAGTGTGTCGACGAATTGGACAAAGTAGAATTAAGTAATTCTATTAAGCGCTTTTTAAAATTACTGCAGAACAATGATATAAAACTTGAGATTTTGGATGGGCCTTATGATGATAAAGTAATCTACCGGTTTATAACTGAGGAGTTGTTTTCTATAAAGGTGGAATCGAAACCCCTTGCCGGCATGACCTGTAATTTCACATACGAAGAGTTTCATCCCAACCATAAAGCTGATATCATAAAACGTACGCACTCATTTTTATTCAACTGGTTTGGACGAAAATTTACGGAATATTGCACAGAGCTTAGCTGGCATTGCATTACAGATGAAGGTATTCAGTTAACAAGAGAAGGAGTAATTGGTAAAATGAATATCTTTTTTGAAGCCTTTGATCAATTTAAAGATGATGGTTACAATATCAATAATATCAGTTTTGAACTTCAGGGAGATGTTGATAGGGGGATGGGTTTTGCAGAAGGAACGTTGAAATATGATGCAGTTTTAGAAAATGGTGAAATCATCCATTACCAGGGCCCCTACAAATTATACCTTCAATTAGAAGACGGCTGGTGGAGTATTTTTTATTTTGTGATGCCTGGCTTTAAGTGGTAAGGGGCATACATTGTTTCCAGTTTCTGCTCTTTCCTGCAACTAGCAATTTCAATAAAAGTTGGCATTTTTATTCTCGTTACTGTAGTGATAGCTATAATAAACATCATCTAACCTTGATAGTAAAAATGCGGAGAGCTCCAATTTATTTTCTGGCCTACCTGCGGACAGGCTTTATGAGACATTTTTCTTAGATAATTTAAAATGGGCCAGGCAAGACCAGCAGATTTAACAATATGAACATCAGTTGCTTCTTTAGCAGCCATCAGTATTTTGTACTCTAATAAAAATTCGATTTTGAAAAAAGTAAGTCTTTGAGATAAACGCTACTTCAAATAATCATTTACTTTTTGCTGAATTATTTTTTTCACTGATTTCCAGGTTTGGCCTTTGAGGCTGATTGGGTCTTCGCTTTCTTCAGCTTCATCAAAATAAATCATCGCCTGAGGAATTGAAATAAGCAATTGCTGTGAAGGAAATTTTTTTTAGTAATAGGAAATGATTTCGGAAACGGAATATCTTTCAAGTAACTGCGCCAGATCCCAAAAAATCTTTTTTTTCGCCTTTCCTAATATCGCTTGTATTTTCATTGCGGCTATATCTTTCGAAGAATACTGCCTTATCCCTTCTTCAAAAATCCCTTCATCAATTTGCTGGTGTTTGTAATTTATCAAGTCAACTTTTACATTGTTTATAAAGCAAAAAATGCCAAAATTGTATTCTTTTTCTTCATATTAAAATTCGTTTCCAAAAGCCTTTTTCAAAAAGTCAACAACTGCCCGGTAAGAATAACCCGTTGTTGTGAATAAATCTAAGTCTATTGAAAGACGGTGCCCGTATTGTAAAGCCAATGCAGTTCCCCCAACCAAATAAAAACCCTTTAATTCATTTATAGACATTAATTTTTTTAGTAAGGATAAAGTTCGGGATTCGACTGTCTTAGTATGTAGCATTTGAAAGCAGTTAAGGGTTTATCTAAAATAGCACTTGCTAAATAAAGCTTTCGTAAGGGAAGCCACCTCGCATTTAAAAGCACTTCACCAATCTTCTCATCCCCATAAAATCTCCGACACATACGGATGTCTTGCACATCGCCTCTTTCAAAAACTCTTTCAATTATGAAAGCAGCTTTTTTTTCAAAGTCTAATTTTTCTGTGTCCACATCCCAAAGAATGCGGTTATTATCGTATGGTTTTGTTGTTACGTTCATTTAATTAAAGTTGCCATCTTTTAACTGAATCTTTTGCTCAGCACTAACTCTTTACTTCCGGTAGTATAAACATAAAATCCCTCCCCGCTTTTAACGCCAAGTTTACCCGCCATCACCATGTTTACCAACAACGGACATGGTGCATATTTGGGATTTCCAAAGCCATCCTGCAATACTTTTAGAATGCTGAGGCAAACATCCAGGCCAATAAAATCGGCTAACTGCAAAGGGCCCATCGGATGAGCCATACCAAGTTTCATTACTGTGTCAATCGCTCCTACACCAGCTACTCCTTCGTATAAACTGTAGATCGCTTCGTTAATCATCGGCATTAAAATACGATTGGCAATAAAGCCCGGATAATCATTTACCACACAGGGTATCTTTCCCAATTGTTTGCTTAACTCAACAATAGAATCCGTTACTTCTTTTTTTGTAGCATAACCATTGATAATTTCCACCAGCTTCATTACCGGCACCGGGTTCATAAAGTGCATACCAATCACCAACTCCGGCCGTTTGGTAACTGCTGCAATTTTTGTAATGGAAATAGACGAAGTATTAGAAGCCAAAATGCAATCAGCCGGTGCTGCCGCATCTATTTGTTTAAAGATCGATAGTTTCAGTTCAATGTTTTCTGTAGCTGCTTCAACAACCAGTGTGGCATTTTTTACGCCAGTTGTAATATCAGTAGTGGTGGTAATGTTATTCAGCGCAACAGTTTTTTGTTCTACCGTAACGCTGCCTTTTGAAACCTGCCGGTCTAAATTTTTACCAATCGTAACCAATGCTTTTTCCAATTGAGCAGCACTTACATCAATGAGCGTAACAGCAAATCCAGCTTGCGCAAATACATGGGCAATGCCGTTGCCCATGGTGCCTGCACCGATTACAGCAACAGGCCCTCCCGCCCCCCGAAGGGGATTCTTTGTAGTATTCAAATTTGTAGTGCTGTTCATTATACGGCGGTTGTGATATTTGTAAATTGAAATTATATTCCGGATTAGCCAAGTTCTGATTTAAAGGCTAATGCGGGTTGATAATACTGACCCCGTCCTAAGTTCCCCCTTCGGGGAACAGGGGGCTTTTATTTAAACGCATTCAACCCCGTAACATCCATCCCTGTTATCAACAAATGAATATCGTGTGTTCCTTCGTAGGTGATCACACTTTCCAGATTCATTATGTGTCGCATGATCGGGTATTCGCCTGTAATGCCCATTCCGCCCAGCATCTGCCGTGCATCCCTTGCAATGTTAGTAGCCACTTCGCAGGCATTTCTTTTGGCCATGCTCACTTGTTGAGGCGTTACTTTTCCTTCGCTCATCAAAACCCCAAGACGCCAGTTTAATAATTGAGCCTTGGTAATTTCGGTCACCATTTCGGCCAGCTTTTTTTGTTGCAATTGAAACCCTGCAATCGGTCTCCCAAACTGAACCCTTTCTTTTGCATAGTTCAACGCAATATCATAACAATCCATGGCCGCTCCAATAGCTCCCCAGGCAATACCAAAGCGGGCCTTCGTTAAGCAACCCAGCGGACCTTTCAATCCCTTCACATTGGGCAAAATATTTTCTTTGGGAACCTTTACATTATCAAACACCAACTCCCCGGTTGCACTTGCCCTTAAGCTCCATTTATTGTGCGTAGTCGGCGTACTAAATCCTTCCATACCTCTCTCTACAATTACCCCACGAACATCGCCCGCTTCGTCCTTTGCCCAAACCACGGCCACCTGCGCAAAGGGCGCATTACTGATCCACATTTTGGCGCCATTCAAAATAACATGGTCGCCATCTTCTTTAATATTGGTGAGCATGCCAGCAGGATCACTGCCATGGTTAGGTTCTGTTAATCCAAAACAACCCAGCCATTCGCCACTAGCCAGTTTGGGTAAAAATTTATTGCGCTGCTCCTCGCTCCCATATTGATAAATCGGGAACATCACCAGGCTACCTTGCACACTTGCTGTTGAGCGAACACCACTATCACCACGTTCCAGCTCCTGCATCATCAAACCGTAGCTGATATAATCTAATCCGCCGCCACCGTATTGCTCCGGCACTGTTGGGCCAAAGCAGCCGAGGTCGCCTAGTTGTTTTACAATCTGTTGCGGAAATTCTGCCCTTTGCGCATAATCTTCAATAATGGGTGAAATCTCTCTCTTAACATAACTGCGAACACTTTCCCGGATCATGATATGCTCTTCGGTTAATAATTCATCCACATTAAAATAATCGGGCGATTGAAAATTGTCTGTCTTAGCGGCCATAAAAATGTATTGTTTATTGTTTATTGTTTTTGTTTCGGCAATGTTGATGAAAGTAGCCGTGTATTGTATAATGGTACCTGAAATTTCAGAAATTAGCTGACATTTTTTTTACCAGCTAAATTTCTTTGGTCATCATTGTTGTGTCAGCCGATAGCTATCGGCTCCCTTGTACTTTTAGAACTTTCTTGAACTTTTATCGTAGTCTACAATGGCAACGGTTACAAATATAAAGCATCTGGCTTTTATGTATTACTTGTTGTGGAATTGTAGAACAAAAAGTATTTTCAATAAAATATACAATTATTAAACATCTACATCTGCTAATCCGCCCTACCATTGATCAGTTTAAGCCTGCTTTTTAGCCCATAAACAACAGCAGCAGCAGGTAAAGCCTAAGCTTGAAAATAAAATTAAGCAGTACTTGTTTGTGTTGCTTACAGAAGGCAAGAATCCTAAGCAGGATTCTGTTACCGCAGCTAAAATTCAGGAAGGGCAAGTGGCAAATTTCAATTGCCTTTATTATGAAGGTAAATTAAAGGTAGCCGGACCTTTTTGTGACGATGGTAAATGGTAAGGGATTTTTTATTGTTGATTTAGGTTGCCGGTTGCAAAACAAAAGAAGATCTTGAAAAACTACTAATAACTGATCCTGCCATTGCCTCCGGGAGATTGGCTTATGAAATTCATTCCTGTCGGACAGTCGCTACGGGAAGTTTTTCTGCTGCTATCCTCATTAAATAGTCTTGATTTTACTGCCTTACAGCCGAAAAAAAACTGTTTTTACAATTTTATGTAAATATGAAATTGATGTAAAAGTATGGGTTATTGTCTCTGGATTTGATGAAATGGATGCTACCTAATGCGCTTACAAAAGTGTTTATTTTTCTTTTTAGTAAAAATATTCCAGCCGCTTAAACGTTTGGGTTTGTAATCAGTCCATGCTAAAAATTTCTCTATGAACTATTTATTTTTATTGGTCGTTGTTGGCACTTTTTTCAGTTGTAAAAAGGAGCAGGGCGCAATCGCAATTGACCCTGTGCCCACTGAACCTTATTATTACCCACCATTAACCGGCGATGTTTGGGATACCAAAACTGCCACTTCTCTCAACTGGGATGAAGCTCAATTGCAGGCTGCATTTGATTATGCAGGTACAAAAAAGTCTTACGGATTAATTGTTTTGCATCATGGCAAAATTGTAAAAGAACAATATTGGAATAACTGGACAAAAGACACAAAATATTATATCGCCAGTGCCGGCAAAAGTGTGGTAGCATTTATTGCGGGAATGGCTCAGCAGGATGGTATTATCAATATCAATAATAAAACATCGCAATATTTAGGTAACGGCTGGACTTCGTTGCCACTTGCAAAAGAGGATTTAATAACGGTGAAAAATCAGTTAAGTATGTCGACTGGTTTGGATGATGGTGTGTCCGATGCAGATTGTACTACTCCAGCTTGCCTGGTTTATAAAGCAGATGCCGGCACAAGATGGGCTTACCACAATGCGCCTTATCGTCTGCTGCAAACAGTTTTGGGCAATGCCAGTGGTAAAAATTTTAATCAATACAGCAAAGAAAAATTATTTGATAAAATTGGAATGCCCAATGCTTTTTGGCTTAATTACGTCATGTATTGCACTACAAAAGAGGCTGCAAGATTTGGATCTTTAATTTTAAGCAGGGGTAAATGGAATGGCAAAGCTTTGTTATCCGATTCAACCTATTTTAATGCGATGGTCAAAACTTCGCAAACTTATAATCTTAGTTATGGTTACCTATGGTGGTTAAATGGAAAAGCTTCTTCGATGGTGCCCGGAAGCCAGGTGGTATTTCCTGTTTCATTGGCTCCGAATGCGCCAGCCGATATGGTTTCTGCTTTAGGCAAGGATGATAAAAAAATATATGTAGTTCCAAGCCTGGATGTGGTGGTAGTAAGATTAGGCGATAGCGCAGGAGCAACCGCCCTGGGCCCGAGCAGTTTTGACAACGAGTTGTGGGGTATATTAAAGCTGGCGATGAAGTATTAATCGATCAGCAACATGAATAAAAAGCTGTGTCAGATGAAGCAGCTTTTTTAGTTACATTTAGGTATGAAATATTCTTATCTGGCATTGGGCGATAGTTATACCATTGGAGAACAAGTTGGTATTCACCACAGCTTTCCTTACCAAACAATTCAATTATTGCGAAAAGCCAATCTGCCCTTTTATGCACCGGAAATAATAGCTACAACCGGCTGGCGAACGGATGAATTAAACCAGGCAATTGATGAAGCCAATTTACTGCCATTGTATGATTTTGTTAGTTTATTGATTGGAGTAAATAATCAATACCAGGGCAGGAGCGTAGATGAATTCAGGGGGCATTTTAGGGTATTGCTGGAGAAGGCATTAGTAAAGGCAGGCGGAGAAGCCAATCATGTAATTGTACTAAGTATTCCCGACTGGGGTGTAACGCCTTTTGCCGTAAATAAATCAACTGAAAAAATTCGTTCCGAAATTGAATTGTATAATTTTATTTGCCAGGCAGAGGCCGAATATTTTCAAACACATTTTATTGACATTACAACTTCGCAGCGGCTGGATGGAAACAACGGCGAGTTTTTAGCTCATGACCAGTTGCATCCATCCGGCAAAGAGTATTTCAAGTGGGCGCAAAAATTGAGTTCCATTATCCAATCGGTATTGAATAAATCATTGTAACCGCTGTTACTTAAAATAATTGACATGAATAAAGCCGTATTTAAAGAGGTGCAAGGTTTTCGAATTTGGTATGCCTGGGCAGCAATTGGGGCATTGAACATTTTATTTCTTTATGCCCTTATTCAACAAGTGATTGTAGGGATTCCATTTGGCTCGAGGCCTGCAAGCAATCTGGGATTGGTTCTTATGGAATTTGCAGCCCTTAGCTTTCTATATTTCTTGTTTTCGATTCGGTTAAAAACTTCCATCAGTGAAGAAGGCATTTTTTACCGGTTTTATCCATTTCAAAAAAAGATGACAACCATTGAATGGAACGAATTGAGTGATGCCTACATGCGGGAGTACAATTCATTCTATGAATTTGGCGGGTATGGTATCCGGGTGGGTTCAGCCAAAACTAACCGGGCAATCAATACCTCTGCTTCCTGCAATACAGGATTACAACTTGAATTTAAAGATGGTAGTTTGCTGTTGATCGGAACCAAACGACCCGATGAAATCCGACTAATTATTGAACATCAAATTTCGTTGGGGAAGATTAGGTGGGGTATGTGAAAAGCAGGTTGATGGTCAATGATTGATGGTTGAATGTTGATGGTTGAATGTTGATAGTTGATGGTTGAATGTTGATGGTTGAATGTTGATAGTTGATGGTTGATAGTTGAATGTTGATAGTTGAATGTTGAAAGTTGAATGTTGATAGTTGAATGTTGATGGTTGAATGTTGATAGTTGATGGTTGATAGTTGAATGTTGATAGTTGAATGTTGATAGTTGAATGTTGAAAGTTGAATGTTGATAGTTGATAGTTGAAAGTTGATAGTTTATAGTTGAATGTTGAAAGTTGATAGTTGATGGTTTTGATTAAACTTAAAAATGCTTCCATTCCTTAGAACCTTTAACCATAAACCATCAACCACGAACCATAAACCATCAACCACGAACCATGAACCATCAACCACGAACCATGAACCATCAACCACGAACCATGAACCATCAACCACGAACCATGAACCATCAAC
>JBGSMI010000435.1:0-14576 GCA_041740215.1 Ferruginibacter sp. | reverse complement strand
CTGTGCTGCCAACAATAGTTTGATTAATTATCCCAACTCACCAAAGCCTGCTTTTTACCATGTAGGTAAATCGCTGCGTCCAGTATTGGCAAGCGCAAGGGTGCCAAAATTTAGATGGGATGAAGGTGAAACATTTTCCTGTGAACTGTTTTTATTAAATGATACTTACGATAAATTATCTACTGGTAAAATGAAAGTAAAACTGGTTTATGATGATAAGAAGGAGTTGGAATTTTTAACCTGGCAATATCCCGGTACGGAAGATAGTAAAAATATAACCGGTCCTACAGCAAGGGTAGTATTGCCTAAAATGAAAAGTAGTTTATTTAAGTTGGTAGTGCAGGTAGATGGAAAGCCGGAGTACACATCTGAATACCGTTTTGTTTACAGGGGAACAGATGTGCTGAATGCTAAACCAAAAGTTACTTATCTGAATGGTGTAGTGGAATAGGAAACGGGTAATCAACTTTTCAACACATGAGTTGAAAAGTTTCGTAAATAAAAATTAATAAATCCACAATGAAGAAACTACAGTATTGCTTACTTCTTATGATCCCGTTTTTTTTCGCCTGTAATTTTGCTTCAAAAGAGAAAAAAACTTTACCTGATCCCGAAAGAAAATCTTTTAGCAAGGTTAACGAATTCATCAAGGCTAATTGGGTAAACACCATCCGTACACACAGAAATGATTCTGCTGATTTGATTGGATTACCAAAGCCATATACGGTTCCAAGTATTAAAGGAATGTTCCAGGAAATGTATTATTGGGATACTTATTTTACTAACCTTGGGCTTATTTTGGATGGTAATGTGGAGCAAGCAAAAAACAATTGCGATGATATGATGTTCCTGGTTTATATATATGGGTTTATGCCCAATGGCAACCGGACATTTTATTTAAACAGATCGCAGCCGCCTTATTTGAGCATGATGATTAGAGATGTGTTTGAAAAAACAAAAGATACCAATTGGTTAAGCAAGTCTCTGCCTGTTTTGGAAAAGGAGTATAATTTTTGGATGACTAAACGGATAACCCCCATCGGGTTGAATCGTTTTTCAAATTTTGCCACTGCATCCGAGAAGGAAGAATCGATGTATGGATTAGGCAAGCGATTGGGCGAAAATTATGATACTGCTATTTATAAAACAGCAGCAGAAAAGATTACAGCCGGTTCTCATTTTTTGGCCGAATGTGAATCCGGCTGGGATTTTAATCCACGTTTTGAGCGCCGCTGCGAAGATTTTTGCCCCATTGATTTGAATAGCAATTTATACATGTATGAGAATAACTTCGCCTTCTTTTATAGTCAACTACAAAATAGAGATACCGCAAAATGGACTGCATTGGCTGGGAGTCGAAAAGCATTAATGAATAAATATTTATTCAATCCCGGTGATGGACTTTTTTATGATTATGATTTTGTGAACAACAAACTATCTACTATTTATTCCGCTGGTGTTTTCAGCGCTCTATGGTCTAATATAGCAACAAAGCAACAGGCACAAACAGTAAATGACAGTTTATCTAAATTGGAATTTAATTACGGCATAGCAGCATGTACTCCCGGTAAAAGACAATATAACTATCAATGGGATTATCCAAATGGATGGCCATGCCTGCAATTTTTAGCAATGAAAGGATTGCATAATTACGGCTTTGATGAAGCGGCTGGCAGAATAGCTTATAAATATGTAAGTACCGTCGCCGTGAATTTTGAGAAGACAAACAACCTGTGGGAGAAATACAATATCACAGATGGCACTACTACCAATGTAAACAACGAATACGACATGCCTGCCATGATGGGGTGGACAGCAGGTGTGTATGTTTATTTATCGGACTACCTTCTGAAAAAATGACATTTAAAATTATGAAAGCAATAATTGGCTCGTTTTTTAGCATCTTGATTTTATCAACTGCATATACACAAAACCCAACAATCGAATGGGTTGCTACCACTGAAACCGCTCCATGGAAAATGCAGAAGATTGCCACATCAAAGCAAATAGTCAGTAACCCTGATGTAGAATTGCTGGTAAATTCCAGGTTACAATCAATTGAAGGTTTTGGTGCCTGTTTTAATGAACTTGGTTGGACATCGTTGAATGCACTGCCAGCAAAGGATAAAAACAGCATTTTAAAAGAATTGTTTCAGCCAAACTTTGGTGCAAACTTTACTATTTGCCGTATGCCTGTTGGTGCCAATGATTTTTCGAGAGATTGGTACTCTTACAATGAAACGGAAGGAGATTTTGCAATGACAAAATTTAGCATTTCCAACGACCTGCAAACATTGGTGCCCTTTATAAAAAAGGCTTTAGTGTTTAATCCTGCATTAAAAATTTGGGCTTCACCATGGAGTCCGCCATCATGGATGAAATGGAATAAACATTATGCATGCGCTGTGCCGGATGGCAGTTTAGCAAAAAACTTTGACAACAACTTAACTCCAGACAGTCAAGGCAAAGAAGGGACCAATATGTTTATACAAGAGAAAAAATACCTTAGTGCTTATGCCTTGTATTTCTCAAAATTTATTGATGCTTACCGTAAGCAGGGTATTAAGATTGGAATGGTGATGCCGCAGAATGAATTTAATTCCTGCCAGATATTTCCAAGCTGCACCTGGACGGCCTCTGCACTTACCAATTTTGTTGGCAAATACCTCGGCCCTCAAATGAGAAAGCAACAGGTTGATATTATGTTTGGCACTATGGAACGTGCCAATGAAGCGTTGGCAGATACTGCATTGCTTGATAAGTATGCAGGTAAATACATTAAAGGCATTGGGTTTCAATGGGCTGGCAAAGGTGCTATTGCGGGTATCCACAAAAGATATCCAACCTTACAACTGTATCAATCGGAGCAGGAATGTGGCGATGGCAAAAATGATTGGGCATATTGCAAATACACCTGGACGTTGATGAAACACTATTTTGAAAGTGGCGCAAGTGCTTATATGTATTGGAATATTTCGCTCGACAAAGGCGGGTATAGCCGCTGGGGCTGGCAGCAAAATTCATTGGTAACAGTAGATAAGGAAAACAAAACATTTCAATTCAATCATGAGTATTACCTGATGAAACATTTTAGCCACTATATAAAACCGGGAGCAAAAATGCTTGAAACAACAGGTGGTTTTAAAAATGTGCTGGCATTTATAAATCCTGATAAATCAATTGTAATGGTTGCCCAAAATGAAACCGGCCAAGCTTCTAAAATAACAATTAAAGTAGAAAGTAATTTTATTTCAATAGAGCTAAAACCAAACTCTTTCAACTCAATAATATTAAAAAATTGAAGCCGAATAAATCAGGAATATCTTTAGAATAATGGGAACAAAATTCTTTATAAAGTATGTAAACACCCGATTAAAAATAAGGCGATCTATTGAAATTTGGATTAAGCCAATATTTTTTATGGCTTTCCTATTAACGTCCATATTTTGGGCCTAAATTACAATAAATGCACAAAGTGCTATGGTCAATGTTTCTTCATAACACTGTAAAAGCCTTATCAAGCAAAAAATTAAGCTGTACCTATATTAGTAAAGTAGTTGTTGACTCCACCTTCTGGACTAAGAAAGAAGTTAATGTTACTTATGAAAAATAAAAAGGGCAATAATAAAGGTGGATTCTGAGGAGCCATCTGCAAGAATAATTTTTTTCGGTATAAACTAAATTGTACACGTTATTAAAGTATGAAAAAGTATCAATTTTTATCAATCCTGTTGATTGCAATTTGCATTTTCGAATCATGCGATCAAAAGCCAGTCATCCTAAAACATGCTGTGGTTGACGCTTCCATTAATTATCAAACCATCGACGGATTTGGAGTAAATTTCAATCCGGATCAATGGAATAATGGTCAACAAAAACAGGCCATCGATCTCTTAGTTGACAATCTTGGTGCTAACCAGTTTCGTTTCGATTGTTACGGCCGTGCCAACTGGCTGGATCCCAAACGCAGACAAGCTGATGGACGCTGGACCCAGGAATATATGGATTCAGTTTATTCATCTCCAACATGGAAAGATGCCTGGGCTTCTTTTAAATACCTCAATTCAAAAAACATTGTTCCTTATTTAAATATTAGTGGCGTTGTTTCTATCCAATGGAACGAAACTGGAACCACTATACTTGCTGATTTTGATGCGTATGCTGAAATGATTGCAACCATGCTTGATTGGGCAAGGAACAAAGAAAAATTAAAATTTACTCACCTCGATCCCTTCAATGAAACAGATTTTGATGGAACACGGGAAGGACCTGCGGTACCGGCACAGAACAGAATAAAGGCGGTAGCTTCAATCATTAAAAAACTAACCGAACATAATCTTTCCGATATTAAGTTGATCGTTTTTTCTGATGCAGCCAACAGCAATAGCAAATTGGAACCGTTCTTAGCTGATACTTCTTTTGTCAATCACATTACTGCTTTTAGTGGCCATACGTATGGCAATGGTGATGAGGGCGAAGGTGGTTGGTATTGGGGCGATAGTCAATTAGGTGACGTTAAAAAACTTATACAAAATACCCCTTATCGCAATGCTCATGTATGGATTAACGAATTTGGAGATTTAGATCAAACCAATGAGATTGATTTCGAATTTGCATGGCGAACCGTTCGTCGTTTGCTGCTTGAATTGCGCAGTGGAGTGAATGCCGGGCAGTTTTGGGATGCCAATGATAATTTTCATAAACATGATACTGCATGGACAAATTTTGGGCTTCTACAAACAGATACAATAAATTGGAAATATACCCCCAAAGCCAGATTTTATGCACTAAAACAAATATTCAGATTTGTAAAACCAGGGTTTATTCGAATTAATATTGAAGCGCCCCCGCAGAAAAAATATGATGTGTTTGCAACATGGCACAGCGACCTTAAAAATATAAAAATCTATGCATTCAAATCGCCCGATGGAAAAAGTATTTCTATTACTGGTATGAACCTGGTTGAATCTGATGTTAAGTTAAATGTATCGTTGAAAAACCTTCATTTGATTGATGGACAAAAAGTATATACTTATATTACTGACCGTCAAAAAAACTGTATCAAAAGTTCCGAATCTATTATCAGGGATGGGATGATAACTGCAATAGTTCCTGAGCGTAGCATATTTACAATAAGTACTATAGACGCTGAATAATATAGCTGTCCAAAAAGTATGCACTAACCCTAATTATTAGTATTAAAATGGAAAATATTATTTCTTAACCTCTATGCTTGAAGAATAGAAATTTATTTAAATATCAGCAATAGAAAAAATAGATGAAAAAAACACTAATTAATGCTCTCAAAGAAGCCGGTAGAATTCAAAAAGATAATTACAACAAAGTTCATAAGGTTGACGAAAAAGAATCAATTAGCAGTATTGTAACAGAGGTGGATCTGCTTTGCGAAAAAGTTATTTTCGAAATTATTTTAAAGGAATATCCCGATCATAATATACTTTCAGAAGAAAGCGGGTTCACCGGGAAAGGTTCAACATATACTTGGGTGATTGATCCATTGGATGGCACTTCTAATTTCGCAGCTAAAATCCCCTGGTTTGGGGTGTTAATTGCACTGTTTGAAAATAATCAGCCCATCATGGCTGGTGCTTATTTGCCAATGGAAGATGCACTCTATTTTGCTGAAAACGGAAAGGGTGCCTCGTTGAACAATCAAAAGCTGCAGATTAGAAATGTTGCATTAAAAGAATCATTAGTTGGGTTTGCAATGGACTATTCTAATGATAACTTTTTGATAAAACAAGGAATGAATTTGTATCAAACTTTAATACAGCATGCAAGGAATATTCGTTGTACAAATTCGTTGGTTGATTTTATGATGGTTGCTGATGGAAGGTTGGGAGCAACAATTAATTTTCAAACTAAGATATGGGATATAGCAGCCCCATGGTTGATTATTAAGGAAGCGGATGGTATGTTTAAACAATTGAGTGGGGGTGATTTGGAATTCGATCTGAATGAAAAAGTAGGTAGCGTCAACTTTTCTGTGATTGCATGTTGTACAACCGTGCTTACTGATATCGGAAAACTACAAAATGGTTTGCATAGTAACCGGCACGTATAATTGATCCGGAAGTATTAAATGATGATAAGCGATTATTACAAAAACGGTTGTAAAATACTAAGAAATATGCGAAACACATTAATAAAAATTTGCCTTGCCTTCCTCCATTTTAATGGTGTATTTAGCCAGGAACCTTTTTAAAGAAATATTTTTTTGAATGAGGGCTTGGAGTTTTTTAAAGACGGTTCGGCAGGAGCTTAAAAACAAAACTTCAACGATGCCTCATGGCGCATGGTTGATCTGCCACATTATTGGGGTATAGAAGATTTGCCTTCGAATTTTTCATTGATAAAAATAATAAATTTGACACCTCATAATAATAGTAAGAATGGTTTTTCCCGGCGTGATTTTATAAAAATATCGGGATTAACTTCAATCGCTGCACTTGTTTTACCCGAGACAGTAGTTGCTGCTATCGGCAGCCAGGAAGCAGTTGGGAAAGTTAAATTTCTGGAACAAACGCTCCCGGTTCTCAACAAATGCGATGTTCTTATTGTGGGTGGCGGATTTGCCGGCGTAACAGCAGCGAAGACGTTTGCCAAATCAGGCGCATCGGTTGTACTCATCGAACGTCGGATCTTCCTGGGCAGGGAAGTTACAGCAACCTGCCGGCCATGGATCAATCATGACGGGCTTTCAAGAGAAAAATTGCCCGAAGCCATTCAATCCTGCATTGAATCTACTATTGAACAACCCGGCAACGAGCAGACCCTGCTTAGATTTAACCATGTAAAACTTGCGCTTGAAGATGAGCTAGTTAACCTTGGTGTTGAAATTATTTATGCCAGTTACCCTATACAACTGATTGCCCAAAAAGAAAAATTGCAAGGGCTGGTCATAGGAAATAAATCCGGCCGTCAGGCTATTCTTTCCAAAATGATTGTTGATTGTACAGAAACAGCATCGGTTTTAAGATTATCAAATATCGGTTTTCAAAGACCAATGCCGGGGTTGTCAGCTTTCACCCGAACGCTTGAATTTATCCAGATAAAGCCTCTTTCAAACCGTTCGCTAGCTGTTCCGGTTGAATTAAAAATGAAAGATAACCGGGTTTTAATCCAGCAGGGATACCTTGGACAAAATCATTATTACGTGGATTGTACCATGGATTTTAGCGCTGCTGGTTTTGAAGTTGAATCGACCATTGACCGGGAAAAGGAAGCATGGAAAAGAAGCATGGCCGTAACAAAACATTTGTTTGAAAATGTTCCCGAATTCAACGATGCCCTGCTGGCCAGTTCTTCTTATTCGCTGGCCGGTATTTATTGTGCCCAGATGAATAAGCCGGACAATGGGTTGCTTCTTGCTTTACCTGAAGGGCAATTGAAGCTGAATGAATCGGATCCGGTTTCAGTTCGTTCGTTTGCTTCAACATATAAAAATCTTTGGTGTATTAACGAGGCGGCAAGAGTCTCACCCGAAACTGTCAAAATGCTGCTCAGCCCGCAGGGAGCCTGCTCTGTTGCAGAAGCACTGTCTCAATACCTTGTAAATAACTGGGATTTATTAGCAGCATCCGGACTGCCCAAAACTCAGGGATTATCTATTCGTGTAAAAAGAGATAACAACTCAAAAATACAGGAACAGGTGAGTCCGCAAAAAGGAAGGGCTTATGAGCAGATGGAGGTTTCGGCCCAGGAAATCCCTTTTTTAAACGAAGTGGACATACTGGTGGTTGGTGGCGGTACAAGTGGTGCCACTGCTGCAATTGTTGCCGCTGAGTCGGGAAAAAAAACTATGGTAGTCGATATGAACCCGGGATTTGGGGGTACCGGCACCTACGGCGGTGTATTTGATTACTGGGGCCATGGAAATTACAAAGGTTTTGTAGCCAGGCACATTAAAAATATGGACAAAATTCACGGGTATGTTCAAAATTGCGCTAATCGGTATATCGAATGGGTGAGGCCATTTGTAACCTGGAATGTGCAGGGTAAAATGTTTATGCTTTTAGACGAAATTGAAAAAGCCGGTGCACAGGTGGTTTGGAATTCCATCGTCATTGGTAATATAATGGATGGAAACAAAGTTACCGGAGCGGTAGTCGCTACCCCGCAGGGCATAGTAGCGGTAAAGGCCAAAGTGGTAATTGATGCTACCGGCGATGGAGACGTTGCTGCATTTGCAGGCGCTCCCTTTGTTTTTGGCTCCTCGTCAGACAATGTGCCGATGTGGTGCGCCCTTTGCAAAACAAGCCCTCCCGGAATTACCGAAACAGCTTTTCAGAGCACTGTTGATGTCAGCAATATTCACGATTATACCCGGGCAGTAATGGTGGGGCTGCGAAGCGGAAAACAAAAGCACGACCATTATCCATATCTTGCTCCAAGGGAGTCACGGCATATTTTGGGCGATGTAGTGGTAACCATGACTGACCACCTTGTAATGCGGGAATGGGAAGACGTTATCAATATACATTATGGTAATTGCGACATCAAAGGATATCATTCCTCCGACTGGCTGCGGATGGGTTTGATCCCACCGAATGTTGAAATTGAAATCCCATACCGTGCGCTGGTTCCAAAAACAGTCGAGAATTTGATAGTGGTGGGCAAGGCGTTCTCTGCAAATCACGAATCGAGCGCTACGGTTCGTATGCAGCCTGATTTGGAAAACCTTGGAGGCATTGCTGCACTGGCTGTGGTATTCGCTTTGGATACAGGCGTTTCTGTGCGGAAAATTAATGTAGCTGCTTTGCAGAAATTGCTGGTGCAAAAAGATTTGTTACCATCATCCGTTTTGGAACGAAATATAAAGTCAAAAACTTACAGCAGTGAGGAACTGGAACAGCTCATCAAAAAATTCAACCCGGAAAAAAGCCTTCATTCCTATTCCGATATGGAATTGGGGGAATACTGGACAGAACGTATTCCACTGGTTGAAGTTTGCACGTCACCACCAGCGTTAGCCATTCCGGCGCTCGAAAAAGCGTTAAAAGAATCATCAGGTAAAATGGCTGTAAGAATAGCACAGGCATTGGCTATGCTCGGTAGCGAAAGCGCAGCCCAAACCCTTCACAACGAAATAATGAGTCAACTGCAAGGCAACAAGTTGCCGGAATTACTGGTAAGCGTAAAATGGAGCGACCTCAAGAAAACACCACCTGACCAGGCAGCCATTCCGCCATGTGGAAACCTCATTTATTCACTGGGTATGACCCGTAGCAAATTACTAATTCCTGTTCTGAAACGGGTAGCAGAAATTTTTAATCCTACTGAAATTGGAGAATTTTACACCAACCAGTTCGGATTATTTCATTACATAGATGCAGTATCTTATGGAGCTCAATTGCTTGGGAGTACTGAAGCCATTGAACCACTCAAAAAACTTCATACCAACAAATTTTTGAACAAACGTTCATTGAAAATGGGCATAGAAGAAAACTTTATCATGGAAAGGCAGGCTTTACTTGAACTGATTTTAGGACGTGCCCTGGCTCGTAGCGGCAGTGTAGAAGGTTTGGAGATATTGGTGGAATACCTAGACGATGTGAGAGCCGTGCTGGCTGGCTTTGCCAACTCTACACTTATAAAAATTACAGGAAAAGATTTTGGCAAGAACCAAACTGAATGGAAAAAATGGATACAATCTAATGTAGTAGGTTTTAAACCGCAGCCACTTGCAGAGCGAATTGATGGCTGATGCTATCAAATAATTAAAAGCTAAACCGGGTGAGAAACTTTCATTTATTAAAGCAGGATTTGATATGATACGCTTGATGATTTTTGTATTGCTGTCTATGATTAATCCCATGGGTATCAATTTAGCTTTCCGTTCGCAACTACGGGAAGTAAACACCATCATTCATAAAATATCGGATGAAAATGACCCTCTCTCATCTGATGAAATTATTGAACAGCGGGATGAAAATGGAGTTCCGGTTTGGTTTTACAGAGATTTCTTCAAGCAGGTATGTACCGATAGTACGTGTAAGATGGCCAGATTACGCATCTACTGGGATGGAGCTGGAAATTACAACAAGTTTCAGTTAATTGAAAATGAACCGTTAACTAAAACTGACCATTCACAGTTTACCCTGGCTGATTACCAAAAGCTTAATATGATACTGGCCGATACGGGCTCAATTTTGAAGGATTTAAAAATGGATGAACTGATTGTTAAAAATGAAGATAATAGACAGGTCGATGCAGTTACAAAGCCAACACGCCCATCTTTTACACAATACCTGGTTCCTGATGCGGCTTATACATGTTATACTTTGTGGCATACCACTTATGGGGTCACCCGAGATAGTATCTTGAGTTTTCTTGACCAAATGGCCGATGCAAATTTTCTCAAAAAGGTTTTGCAAACCAATGAATCCAATAAAACACTTTGGGGAATCAGCTTTATTGACAGGCACGCCGATTTTCAGGCTTCTTTTTGTGATTCAATTCTCAATCTGGTCAACGCTGCAAACCAAACTATTTCCAGAAAGGCTTTTGATTATTTTTTGCATAAGCAGATTGAAGTGCCAGAAATTCAGCAAAAGCTTACAAGCCGGGTTGAACTATTTCCCCGGAATTACCAGCTCGAACTTGTTCAAAGACTTTCAAAAATGAGCAATATAGATAACGGTGCCTTTTTAAATTTTATAAACGCATACATAAAAGGACAGCTAGATGCAGGAATGCTGAAGTCGGTTTTCGAAACCACACGGCCAACGGATTGGAACGATAAAGACCTGATTAATTCATTGACCTTGCTCTCAACAGATAAGAATCCATTTGTGAGGGAAATGGTAAAAAAGCTGCCAGTTGTAAATGGAAAGAAAAATTAATGATAAAAAAAATAGCATGAAACGAATAAAACAGATTACGTTGTCTGCACTGATTTTTTTCAGTCTTTGTAGTACTTTATTAGCACAAAAGAATTTTCAAATAAGTAAAAATTATCTGGGTGTTGATGGCAAACCTTTCTTCATTACTGGAGTAAATTATTCACCCTCTACAGGTTGGTTTCAGATGCTGGATAATTGGAATGCTAAGTCAATTGAAAAGGATATGGATTCGCTACACAGTATTGGCGTAAGTTTTATCCGCACTATGCCGCTATGGTACTTAACCCAGCCAGAAATAAACCGTTTCGACCAGCAAATATTCGACCGCTTTAACGAACTGGTAAATATCGCCGGGGCACGGGGTATCATGGTACAACCTGCGCTGGTAACCGGTTGGCTCGATGGTGGAATCTTTACCCCATCATGGGTTGATAAGAACCTGTTTACCGACCAAAAGCAGATCGCTGCTACTGTGGCGATGGTGAAGAAATTTTCCAAAATGCTGAGTAAAAATCCATACATACACAGTTATGATTTTGGAAACGAAATCAATGCCCTGAAGGGCGCAGGTGGTTTCCAGGCTAGTCCTGAACAAATCAATAGTTGGATGAAAATCATTTACCGGGCTTTTAAAGAAGGCGACCCTGAAAGACTGGTAACCAATGGCATTGGCACAGGTTATGATGCAAGTTTCCCTGTCGGAAGTATTGCTCCTTCATGCGATTACATGTCGGCACACTCTTATCCGTATTTTCATGCTACATTGCTCGACGATCCTTGGTTTGGCCTTCGTACAACATACGGCACCAACATGATGATTGCCTGGGCGAAAATGGAAGGAAAACCAGTATTGATGCAGGAAACCGGCATCTCAGGCGATTGGGTAAGTCAGGCAAAACGGGCCAGATACCTCGAGCTGGAATACTTCAGTTGCTGGGCTGATGGCGCTGCCGGATTCGTTTGGTGGTGCTCGCATAACATCGACACCGCTTTTAGGGTGAAGCCTGCCCCCGATGGCAGAGCCTTTGTTAAAGACGGAAAATTCGACCCTTTGGAATACCAGATGGGGCTTTTGGATGAACACAATAACAAGTTTCCTGCTGCAACTGCATTTAAAAAATGTGTAGATTTTACCAAAACCCTGGGTCTGGATTGGGTAAACCAACTACCGGTATGCTACATTCTGGCACCTCAGGATATTTCGTTGAACGATTATTTCCGGAAAATTGTAAATGCATACGTTTTAGCAAAACAGAATCATCTTGAAGTCAGGTTTTTAAAAGAAAGCAGCATGGTTCCCGATGATGCCGCTTTTGTAGTGATTCCCGGGTTCTCGGTGCAGCCCAAAAGCCGGCAATTTATCCAACAATACCTGGAAAGCGGCGGTAAAGTTTATCAATCATTTTACAATGATTTTGCTCCAAAAATTTATGCCAGTACCATCAATTTTTCATCTCCGAAGGAACCGGTAGAATTGGTTGCTACCAAACACATTGCCGATATGGACCTTCTGGAAAAATTTCCGTTGGCAGGTCACGTAAAAATTTCCCAGATGAGTTATAGTAGCGGATTTGAAGTATTGTTCCGACTAACCGAAAGTGGTAACAACCGCAGCATTCTTGAGAATGGCGAAATTGCTTATTCCCGGACACCTGTAGGAAAGGGAAGCTTTTTTTACAGCGGGGTAAATCTTGAAGAATCACTTTGCGACACTTACAATCCCTGGGAAAAAGATGCATCCTACAAGTTTTATTCCGTGCTAAAACCTGAACAGGAAATTGACATCGATTCAAAATACGTGGAGCTTTTTCACAAAAAAAATGAAAAGCAGGAAATGATCATTTTGCTCAATCATTCGGATACCTATCAGGAAACTACCGTTAGATGCAAACAATCAGTTAAGTTAACTGACAAAAAAAATACCAAAGATTTCGGGCAAGCCAATGAGTTTAACATTAGGTTAAAACCGGCTGAAGTGCTTTTTCTGTCAGTGGGGCGATTATTTTGAGTTGGTATCAGAAAGCTAATGGCAATAATACAATTTCAACATTTACTAACCTGTAAAATAAAAAAAATGGCATTCAATATAATTTTGATAAGGAGATTAAAATTAAGAAAACAAGAACAAAAAAAAGGTTTAATCAACACAATGCATCTGATGAAAAAAATACTTTCGATTTTCATTTTGGTGCTGTTATGTTTCGGGAGTTTACAATCACAAAATAATCCAAATATGAACATTCAGTCAGTTTACAACTCAATAAATAAACATCTTAATAATGAATTAATTCCCTTTTGGGAGAAGCGGGCAGTAGATGAAACCTTTGGAGGTTTTATGACAAACTTTGATGCAGAGGGTAAAGTTTTGGAAATGCCCGAAAAGTACTTGAATACTCAATGCCGTATGATTTGGTGGTTTTCGCAATTGAATATGTTTAACCCCTCGGAAGGCAATGCAGCTAAAGCCAGACAGGGTGTCGATTTCCTGATTAAATACCTTTGGGATAATGAAAACGATGGGTGGCGTTGGAAGGTTCAACGCAACGGATCGTCACTAGATGATGGTAAAGTTGTGTATGGTCAGAGTTTTGCTATTTATGCGCTTTCCGATTACTATCGTTCAACGGGTGACAAGCGTGGATTGGAATATGCAGAAAAAACCTTCGACCTTTTACAAAAAAATTGCGCTGACACCTATTATGGGGGTTATTATGAAAATCTTGAAAGCAATTGGACTCCCGCTGCCAATGGGTTTAGCGGTGGAGACCGTAAAGGGCTCGACACCCACATGCACCTTATGGAAGCATTTACCTCTTTGTATCTGGCTTCAGGTAGAGAAATACATAAAAGAAAACTGCTGGAAATTATTCAGTTGATAAGCGACAAAATGGTTGATCACGTGGCCGGTTCTGGACTCAACCAGTTCGACCTGGCTTGGAATCCAATACCAGCAATCAATATTAAGCGAACCTGGAATGCTGAAAGAGAAGGAGAAAAACCGGCTGACCCAACAGAAACTACATCGTATGGTCATAACACCGAGTTGGTTTGGCTCATGGTACGTGCCTTGGATGCAGTCAACGAATCAAAAGAAAAGTACAAGCCAATTTTTAAATTACTTTTAGATAATGCTGTTAAGTACGGTATTGATAATAAGTATGGTGGTATATACCGCGATGGTTTGCGCAAAGGTGGGGCACTGGTAACTGAAAAAGAGTGGTGGCAACACACAGAAGCACTTGTAGGTTTTTTAGAAGGCTACGAACTTTTTAACGATGAACAATATTATCAGGCATTTAAAACTATATGGCTCTTTGTTGATAAAAATATGATTAACCATGAAGCAGGCGAATGGGGGCGATTACTGAAACGTGATGGCCGGGTAATAGATGGTAGCATTGGTAACGAGTGGAAGGTAGCCTATCACTCCGGGCGCTCAATGATGGAATGCGAGAAAAGGCTGAAAAAGCTGATGAAACAGTAAGAACAACTCAGGTGAAAATAAAGAAAAACCAAATCTTAATTCATCACCTATTTCACTTTATAGAATTTTTTAATAAAATATCCAAATGATGTATCCCATAGGAATTAATACTTTTTTATTTGACTCACCTTTTACCAACCAAAGTATTACATGGTTTCAAAAGTTTGAGCATTGGGGATTTGATACGGTTGAAATTGCAGTAGAAGACCCGTCATTTTTGGATGGGG
>JBGSMI010000426.1:0-4106 GCA_041740215.1 Ferruginibacter sp. | reverse complement strand
CCTCCATGCCCGGCAATGCCAGCTTCCGGAAGTTATTTATTTTACCCGGTGGCACCAACCTTAGTTTGCTTACGGGTATTTCTTTTATTTGAATGCTGAAGTGATCTGCTGCTTGTATCATGTTTGTTATTTTTGATATTGTTATCAATTTATTTTTCTGCACGGCAAGAGATGAAAACAGGTATGGTTTATTTATCCCGGTAGCCTTAATATTGTGGGCATTTGCTGTTTTTTTTATAAAGTTTACATCTTCATAAAAAGATATAAACTTTATAAGAAAACCCACCTTATTGCACATCGTTTTTTTGTTTCAGATTACCTGCTATGATCAATACTTTGTTGGCCATTACCGTTAATTTGGCGCCGGGTTTTACAGTGAGCGGAACGTTTAGTATGCAGGTGCCCGTGCCGCCTGGATCAATGATGATCTCATCTCCTTCAAGTAATACAGATGGTGGAACTTTTCCATCTTGCCAGTTGCCAGGCGAATTGAAATTTCCATTCCCGGTAAAGTGGTAAACAGTGGAGGTGTCATCATTCAAAATGGGTCCGCTAACGGAAGATGCTGCCCCCAGGTAATAATCGCCTCCCTCATTTAAACTAATTTTAATCTTTTTATCGGGCTCTAACTGGCTATTGCCTTTTGGATCAATTTTGAGGATGGCACTGCTGGTATTTTTTTGGATAACAATGGTTCCCTGTGCTCCGTTAAATGAAGCAACCAATGGCTGCGGGCTATTGTATGATACCGTATAATCATCCGCATAAAATGCGTTGCCCGATATAGAATAATTCACCCGCACATCATTGGTTGCATTGGAAGGAAGTTCGAAGTGTACATCAATGGTACCTATTACATTTTCCTGCATTATCGGATTTACGATACGAACATTCATCTGGAGGGGTGCAGTTGGAATAACCGGGCTGCCAATGGTAAAGCGAAAAGAATCTGGTGTGGACTTTACGTTACCAAATTGGTCGGTGATATTTTTTATAACTATCCGTATGCTATCGCCTGGAAAATTTGTAAGTGGCTGGGATGGAATAATTACCAACTGGTTATCAAATCCGCTCACGGTGGCATCTATTACCTGGTTATTGGACAATCGTTTAATTAGTACCTTATTACTGCTCAAATTAAATACAGCTATCTTTTCATTATAACTAACAGAGATAATATCGCCGGATACATATTCATCATCCGTAGGCTGCGGTTTACCAAATAGCGCCGGGCCCTGCCTGTCAATTATACCAGACACCCTTTCGGAATAAACCGTTCCCTGCGGGCAGGTCAATTTCATCCGCAAGCTATAGGCACCATCATCAAGACCTGCAACATTCCAGTTGACCTGTGTTCCATTTGCACTGTTGTTGATTTGTGCTGCTATTCTCGTAAAGCCGGTAAGCCAGTTACCCGAACCTGTTTTCATGTACTCAAGCGTCACCTGGTCGAGCGTGGCCAAATTGTAATTTTTAAACAGGATGGGTAAAACGTTATTATCATAATTGCTTACCACCCAGTTATCGCCAGGCGTGAAGAGTGAAATATTGCTACAGGCGCTTACAAAAAATGCCGAGATAGCGGCTGTTTTAAGGATGCTGCCATCACAATTATCAGACAGGGTAAACTGCAATCCTTCATATGAAAAAACACTTGCTGAGCCACGTTTTACCTTTACCACCACCAGCACCTCACCCAGGTAACCAATGGAATAAGTAATCGGGATAATTGCCGGGCTACCGCCAATAGTTACCACCGCTCCATTGGGATTGCTGGCCTGAATAAATTGTAGTTTATACGTCCGGGTTTCCTGACTTTGGCTGGTATTGCTGAGCTTTAAAATAAATTCCGCTTCACCATCAGCGGCTATACCCGACTGAGAGGGTACCGGTACGATGAGCTGCATTTCATCCCTTGGTTGCGCCCCCTGTTCGGGCGGGCAACTGGCGGTTGCCGCCACCAGCTCAAATACCGGTGTATTGTAAACAGGATCTTTTTTAATATTCACTGAAAAATAATCGCCGTTGTCATCATCATCCAGCGTATAGCCGGTGGTGGTTTCATTAATCAGGGTGTTATTGATACTGGCGCCCATTTCCATTTTAAATCCAACGGTAACACCTCCACTTACGCCACTTCCTGCTACTTCAAGTCCAAGTTCGGTTGCAATGTCAATTCCCAGTTCCATATTAAAAGCAATGGTGTTGGCTTTACTGCTACGGGTAGTAGTGGTAGAGCTAATGGGACCTGCGCTTCCATCAAAGGAAAAATTCTTATCAAAAATGGCATTCCTTTTATTCGTTTCATTATTGGCAAGCACCTGCTCCCAAACAGAAATCTGGTTTCGATAACTGTTTGCTTGCAACTGCGTAACGCCAGGTATGGTAATGAAATTTCGCAGCGTAGGTAAGATGGTATTCCGTATATGGTCCTCCGAATAAACATATTGGGTAGCAAACCCATTGTTGGCAATGATGAGTTTCTGTACCACCTCTATCGTACAGGGAGATGTGTATTTTACTTCATTGGCAATGCTGTATAAAAGGTTTAAAGCGGCGCCGATAAATACATCGCCCTGTGAGCCTACTACATCGCTGTTATTAGCGGTAGAAAAGGTTTGAGTAGTGGTGGCGGTTAGAATCGTTTCGGCATCGGTACTTTTCCGGGTACCAATATCGATACTGCCACGGATGGAACCCCAAACAGAATTTTCGGTGGATATACCCAGGCCGGCAGAAAATTTGGCGCCTATCTTTACCTCGCCCCAAATGTTGACATTATTGGTTTGTGCCGTAAAGAAACGAAGAGCTGTTTCAGCAGTTTTGCTGCTGCTCCAGAAGCTGGAGCTATTGTCGCCGGGCGGATCATGCAAAACCATCAGCGGCACTTCGGGCGACACAGTTGTAAACGTACCTATATTGGTCTTTACACCGGTCACCACTACATTTTTACTAAAGCTAACCATTCTGCCATATACATCCGTAAACTGCACATTCAGGGTTTTATAATAAGGTGCCACAATGTTTGGGATACCGCCTTTTAACTTTATCTGTACCGTACCATTTACCAGCGTATCAATGAGTGTTTCATTGATATCGTCTACCTGTATATTGCTAAACATTTTAACAATGGTATCCTTCACCGGACAACCGGTACCATTTACCACAGGGCCCTGGAACACGTGGATGGAAAATATTTTCTCTACCCCTTGTTGCATTACAGCAAAGGATTTGGAGGCTGCGGGAAGCGCAAGGCAAACATCGTCTATACCTGTTAGTTGTATCACCGGCGGACGATTATAAATAAGGTCGAGCGTATCGTTTGTGGTGGTGATATCACTCACCAGAGAATCTTTGGGAATCTTGTTGTTTACAAAATCTACCAAGTCGGGAGAAGCAACGTTGCCAGCGTTTTTCGGGGTGAAGCTTATGACCGATATCCTATATTTTCTGGCAGGCAGGGTAATGGAATAATAGCCGCTACCTGAATTAGTGGTCACCCGTTTTCTAAAACAGGATGTTCGTGGATCGCCATTGGCATCATTGGGAATGATGTCGGTAAATTCTAGCACCGCCGTGCCAATATAATCATTGCAACCGGCCCGCAGGTAGCCCGAAATAGTCCGTGTAGTGATATCCTTAAAGTTGACATTCGCCACATTGTCTGTAACGACCACATTGTTGAATACCGGGTTGAAAACATGGTTCTTGAACCGGGGTTCAATTTTATACGTATCCGGATCGGTTACGGATGCTGCATACATTCCATAATCACCACCGGAACTTATCTGGCCGGTTTTGGTGAAATAGGAATTGTCCCGATACATTTCCACACTGTCTAACGCACAGGTAAGGGTTGCCACATTGTTTTGAAAGTCGAGACAATCCGCACATTCCTGATAAGTTTTACCAGTAATACCAAACACAGTATTATCGATAAAATCAACGTTTACCTGCTGGGGCGTTACCTGAGACAGATTCTTTCGCAGTGTATCAAAATTAAACTGGTGGTTTAATTTTACCGGGGTTATGATAAATGTAACGGCAAGATTTAAAGCTGCCGGATCGCCATAATAAACAGGCGATACGCTATAGGTGCCATCAGG
>JBGSMI010000373.1:0-2818 GCA_041740215.1 Ferruginibacter sp. | reverse complement strand
TAATTGGGGTTGTTTACATATATCGTCCAAAAGTTCAATAGTGAGTTAGCACGTAAAATCTTAATATCGAATGTAAAACAAATGGCTTCTGTTACATTCGCAAAAAGCTTATTAACCCTTGATTTTACTGGGCTAATGGGTAGGGCGTTTTGGCTATCCCCCCTAAAAGGTGGAATAAGTGAATAGTTATTTGGTACTAGACATAGAACTAACTACAATTGAGTTGATTTGAGATGTTTAAATAGTTCTATCTTTAAAAACGTATAAAAACCCATTGAAACACGTCAAGAATAAAAAAGTAGTATTTATGACACATGAAAGCACAAAAATCTACCTTCTCAAAACGTAAATTTTTTCAAATAGTGCCTAATCCTCCTTTTAGGGGGGACGGGCAAAAATACCCTTATTATAAATATTTATACCTATGGAAATTTCAAAATACGCTGAAAGCCTTTATTTATAAGGCTTTGTGGGTTCCTTGTTATAATTTTCCGGGAATGCAGGAAATTACTCAAATAAAAATCATATCTTTAAGGAGGAAGAAGGAAGATGGCTTTAGTAACAACAAAATGTCCGAATTGTGGCGAAGAAATTCAGTTGGATGATGAAAGACAAAGTGGTTTTTGTCTTTACTGTGGGCGTCAGATTGATGTAAAACAAGAGCTCAGTCAGAATATTATCAATGTAACCGGGTCGGAAGATGATGTGACCAATTGGAAAGCAGCGTATGATGCTTATTTAAAAGTATTTGATTTTTGCAAGGCTGAGGAAATGCTGGATAAATTATTTCAGGCAAGACCAAATGAACCTGATACGAATAGAAGATATAAAGAGCTTAAAGAAGTTAAAAATTTTCAAATTAGTGAGAATGGCGTGTTGGTGAAATTTTTAGATGATTTAAAAAGATCAACTAAGGTTAATATTCCATTTGGTGTTTCAAGTATCGGAAGTAGACTATTTCAAAATTGTTATTATATAACAGAAATCACAATACCAGAAGGGGTCATCAGTATCGAAGATTATGCATTTTGTGAATGCCACAGCTTAGAAAAAATCACGATACCGGAAGGGGTCATCAGTATAGATAATGGTGCATTTATGAGGTGTAAAAGTTTAACAGAAATCACAATACCAGAAGGGGTCACCAGTATAGGTAATCATGCATTTAGTGGTTGTAGTAGTTTAACAGAAATCACAATACCTAAAGGGGTCACCACTATAGGAGATCAAGCATTTTTTGGATGCAGCAGTTTAAAGGAAATCACGATACCAGAAGGAGTCACCAGTATAGGTAATCATGCATTTAGTGATTGTAGTTTAACAGAAATCACAATACCTAAAGGGGTCACCACTATAGGAGATCAAGCATTTTTTAGATGCAGCAGTTTAACAGAAATCACGATACCAGAAGGCGTTACAAGTATAGGGGAAGGTGCATTTTCTGATTGCAGCAGTTTAGAAAAAATCACGATACCAGAAGGCGTTACAAGTATAGGGGGGTCTGCATTTATAAGGTGCAGTAGTTTAACAGAAATCACAATACCAGAAGGAGTTACAAGTATAGGGGAAGGTGCATTTTCTAATTGCAGCAGTTTAGAAAAAATCACGATACCAGAAGGGGTCACCAGTATAGGTAATCAAGCATTTTCTGATTGTAGTAGATTAAAAGTAGTGAATGCTCCGAAAAGTGTAGTAAACGAGGGAAGCCGAATATTTATGTATAGCTATTGGGAGGAGTTAACTAGATTACAAAAGATTGTTGAAATGAACAAGAAAGCTTTGTTTGGGAACGGCGCAAGAAGTCGAAAGCAGGCATTACAAGCAATAGAAAATTTGCAGAATAAAGGATATTTTTATTGTCCCAAGGGTTACTCTTACAAATAGAGATACATCCTGAATTCCCGGATTTTTATAACAAGGGTTTGAAAACCGCATAAACACTCACATTTTTTGATGACCTTGTTATAAATATTTATACCTATTAAAATTTTAAAATACACTGTAAGCATTTATTTATAAGGCTTTGCGGGTTCCTTGTTATAATTTACCGGGAATGCAGGTTATATTCAACTTCTGCTAAGGGCCATTTGCAGAAGTTGAACGATCTTATTTAAAATTTTGCAGATAAAACAACAAAAGCATCTTTCAAATTAGAAATGGTTTCAAAGGCAGCGTCAAAGTAAGCCCCAGCAATTTTAGAAATGAAGAAATTGCTCAAGACTTACTTTTTGGGATGGTTTTACGTTCGTCAGGTCTTGGCACTGTGGCCGCTCCGCTCTTACCGTGCCTGCCGTACCCCAAGCCCAGGCGCAGTTGGAAAAACTCAATCAGAAATTCCCAATAGATCTGCAGAAAGCCATTCTCCAATACGCTATCCAAGGTAAGCTGGTGGAACAGCAGCCGGAAGAAGGACATGCCGAAGCTCTCTATCAGCAGATCCAGGCCGAAAGAGCCCGGCTGATAGCAGAAAGTAAGATGAAAAAAGAAAAACCATTGACGCCCATTACAGAAGATGAAATTTCTTTTGAGGTACCGGAGAATTGGAAATGGGTGAGAATTGGTGAAATTTTCAACTTGCAGGCAGGTAAAAACATTACTGCTGCTGATATTTTCGATAATCAATCGGAGGTATTTAAATATCCTTGCTACGGAGGAAATGGACTAAGAGGATATGTGAAGAATTTTAATAGAGAAGGAAACTATGCATTGATTGGGCGACAGGGAGCTTTATGTGGAAATGTCAATTACGCCAATGATAAATTTTATGCCACTGAACATGCAGTTGTAGTTGATTGTTATGGCGTAATGGATCCAATTT
>JBGSMI010000351.1:0-4775 GCA_041740215.1 Ferruginibacter sp. | reverse complement strand
TGGTATAACCCTTTTGCAAATAAGCTTCCTTCATTTGCGGATTAAATTGAATGGCATTATCAAAATATTTTGATGCTACCATTAAATGACTGGCACGTTTCTCTTCCATAGCTTTCTGAAAGTAGAAATTGGCACTATCTGCATTTTGAGAAAAAAGTGAATTCACGGCAATGATGCCAACGATGACGAGGATGGTATTTTTCATAGTAGGTTTTATTCAATAATTATTCCAGTTTAAAAGAATAACATGCTTTGAACGAGTAAAACGGGTATTTTATTACTTACGGTCCTGATAATTATCCACAAAATCAAATGATCCTATTTGTTGATCATACATATCTTAAGAAACAATTTGGTTTATGTTGTTAATCAAATATTTTTTGGTGAAAATTGTTCTAATGTTTGGTATGTTTCCAGCTTAATGGCTAAACAATTTATACAAAAAAAATAACTTGACTGAATTGGTTTTAACAGAACTTATCTTACAAGGTGATTGGCCAGGCATCTTTTAAAATCCCATTAAAAATATCTACCACAGTTGCAGCTTACGTTGTAATAAATTTTGAATATCCAAAACCGTGATATGGAATTTCGCAAATGCTGCATATTAGCATATAAACTCAAATCGGAAAATGTTACAAATTGCTGGTTTATATTACCACATATCTCAAATTATATTATCATCAATCAGGTATTACTGCCAGTGAATTGCTTTTAGCCGCCGCTGGTGTAAAATATTTAGGTAATCGAATAGCGAAGCGTAACATTGTTTAACTTAAAATTAATAATTGTCGTTATTAGTTCTTAAATATTTATTTGACATTTATCTATCCAAACAAAGAAAGTCATTACCAAAACCCCTACGATGCAACTTAAAAAATTTCCGAGCCTCATTATTTTTTTGCAATTATCTTTTCTTTTTTCATCTGCACAAACGATCACCGGTAAAATTTCTGACACAGCTTCCAACAATGATATTGGCAATGCAGTGGTGGCATTGCTCACTAAGAGCGACTCGATTCTTTATAAGTTTACCCGTACAACTACTGAAGGGAAATTTGTTTTGAAAAATGTAAAGGCGGGTACATACGTTTTACTAATTACGCATCCGTACTACGCCAACTATGTAGATGATATTACCGTTAGTGAAACTGATCTGGACTTGAGCCAGATTACATTCAAGTCCAAAAGCCAGATCTTACAGGAAGTGATTGTAAAGAGTGGATCGCCGATTAAGATTAAAGGGGATACTGTTTCTTACACTGCAGATAGCTTTAAAGTGAGTGCGAATGCGAATGTGGAGGAGTTACTTAGAAAACTTCCTGGCATACAGGTGGATAAAAACGGACAGATAAAAGCAATGGGTGAAACCGTTGAAAAAGTGTTGGTAGATGGGGAAGAATTTTTTGGCGACGACCCAGGTATGGCAGTTAAAAATTTGCGTGCCGATGCTGTTAAAGAAGTTCAGGTATTTGATAAAAAAAGCGACCAGGCCGAGTTTACCGGTATAGATGATGGGCAGTCGAAAAAAACCATTAATTTAAAACTGAAAGACGATAAGAAAAAAGGATATTTTGGTAAAATAGAAGCTTCCGGAGGATTGCAAAATAAAATTGACGACCGATATAATAACAATTTTCTTTTCAATGCATTTAAGGGTAAAAGAAAAATTGCCGGCTATTTATTGCAAGGCAACACTGGTCAGGATGGATTAAACTGGCGTGACCGGGAAAATTTTGGCGGGGATGATGAAATGACGATGGGCATGGACGATGATGGTGGAAGTTTTGTAATGTTTTCAAGAGGTAGCGACGAAGATCCCTATATAGATACCAGAAATGGCTTCTTCGAAAACCTAAATGCGGGTTTACAATACAGCAACAAATGGGATGATAAACATACGCTTAATTTATCTCCAAAATTTAACCGGCAGCAGTACAATAATGACAAATATACTTTTTCCCGTTTTCAGTTGAGTCCGGATGTTGCTTTTAATGACAACGCTGCTGAAAACAGTTTTGTAAACAAGCGGAGTATCAAAAACAACCTTACCTATGATTTTAAAATAGACTCTGCCAACTCTATAAAAATCATAACAAAATTAAATATCTATAATACGCAAAGTAAAATTTTCAGGCAATCCGAAAATACGGATATTGAAGGTTTATTAAATAACAACAGCTCAAATTTTACCGATAATAATACGGACAAAACGGCCTTTAGCAACAGCATTCTTTTTAAACATAAATTTAAAAAAGATCGAAGAACTTTTTCACTAAATGCAGATTTCAATTCACTTAGTTCAAACAATGTTGGGTTTTTAACAGCGATCAATAACTACTATACCAGAAGTGTATTAGATAGAACAGATAGTATTGACCAAAGAAAAAATAATGACAATCTTAACCAGAATTTGTCTGCCAAAGCTGTATATACAGAGCCGCTTTCCAAAAAATACTCATTGGAATTGGACTATAAGTTATCGTCTGGCAAAGCTGCCAATAACCTTGAAACCCTTAGCAAAAAATTAGGTACGCTCGGCAAATATGATGAGCCGGTAGATTCTTTGAGTAACGAATTTGACCAGAAAATAGTAACCAACGAAACTGGTTTTAAAATTAGTTATAAACATAAAAAAATAAAGTACAGTGTTGGTGGTGCGGCAGCCTTTGCAAGCTTTGATCTGGAAGATGTTACGCAGGGAAAAAACTATCAGAGAAACTTTACCAACTTTTTCCCTGCTGGTAATTTCCAATACCAATATAAAGCCAATCACTCTTTGAGTTTTAATTACAATGGCAGAACCGTTCAACCAACCATTGACCAGTTGCAGCAACTGCGTAATAACAATAATCCGCTGAGCGAATATATCGGAAACCCGTTGCTCCAACAATCCTTTCGACACAATGCGAGAATAGGACATAATTCTTACAATTTTTTAAAAGATTTGTGGATGTACCAGTCATTGAGTTTAAATGTAACAGAAGATGCCATTACGAATAGTGTAGTGATTGAATCAAATGGCAAAAGAATTACCAAACCAGTGAACACAAACGGCAATATATCTGCAAATGGCTGGATGGGATTTGGTAAAAAATTGAAGAAGTTAGACCTTGATCTTGGCCTAAACGTTGATTTTAACTATAGTCGTTTTAATGATATCATTAATGCTATCATCAACAAAAGTGAAAATACCGGTGCTTCCATTGGAGTCAACATTCGTAAAGTGAAGGATAAAGTTTATGAATTCAGTATTGGCAATGATTTCGGATACAATGTGAATAATTCCACTGCTTTTAGCAGGAGAGTAAAATACAACACCAATACTGTAAGTATAAATGGAGCTTATTATATCAAGAAAACATGGAAAATCAGTTCTGATTACGAATACAATTACAGGCAAAAAACTGATGATTTTTCTAGTAACGTAAATAATAATTTGTGGAACGGACAATTGGAAAAATCATTCCACAAGGATGAATATACAGCCTTCTTTAGGGTACGTGATATACTCAATCAAAACATAGGAATTGACAGAAATCTTAATGGAAATACATTAACTGAAATAAGAAACGACCGCCTTCAAAGATATTGGATGCTTGGATTCAGGTGGGATTTTAAAAACAAAGCTACAGCAGCAAAATAATTTACTATGAAGGAAACTATCAGCACAATACTCGTTTTTTTAAGTCTGCATACAATGCATGCACAACAGTTTATAGAAAAGGCAAATATAGAATTTGAAGTAAAAACCAGCATTAAAAAATCAATGGGCAGTAATTCATGGGATGAAATGATGAAGGAAAATCTACCTACATTTAAAATTGCCTATTTCAAATATTCCTTTTCAAATAATAAGAGCCTTTATAAACTGGATCACTTTGATGAAAAGGCAAAGCTTCCGGACTACATGAAAAGAGATGATGAAGAGAACGAATGGTATGTTGATCAAAACAACAATATGATCGACATGAAAAAGTTAGTGATGGGCTCCCCGATATTCGTTAAAGACAATTTGCCCACAATAGAATGGAGGCTAACAAATGAAAGTATGGTAATTGCCGGATTTAACTGCCGGAAAGCAACAGGCAAAATTTTTGATAGTGTGTATGTATTTGCTTTTTATACGGATGAGATTATGATTAGCGGTGGCCCATGCAGTATAAGTGGATTACCCGGAATGATCATGGCAATGACCATTCCACGTTTGTTTACTTCATGGGTGGCAACCAAAGTGAATATTACAACCATCAACGAAAGCACCATCAAACCTTCTGCTTCAAAAAAGCCTCTACTTAACAAAGAGTTTAAGAATTTGATAGCCGACCGTACAAAAGATTGGGAGAATTATTATAAAGATGATAAAAGTGTGATTCATCGGTTTATGTGGAATGCGCTATTGTAATGACTTGATACCATAAGCCATCAAGTCAACAAAGCATGTGCAGATTGAATCACCAGAGGCTTTGTTGTTTTAAACAATTTATTTTAAAAGTTCATATACAACTGTTTTATACGAGCCGAGTGTAAAATCTTTCATGGCTACATTTTCGTTGGTAAGGACGTTCATTGATTTTGTAAATCCACTGGTTCTTTCTGCATATTTATCAAATGAAATAGTCTTGTCAGTTTTGGAAGTATTCATCACCACCATCACTGTTTGCCTGGCATCATATCTAAAATAAACATACACACCATCCTCCGGAACAAACTGCATCATTTTGCCGGTTGTGATTGCAGAAGATTGCTTTCTGAAATTGGCCAGCGCATAAATA
>JBGSMI010000112.1:0-21888 GCA_041740215.1 Ferruginibacter sp. | reverse complement strand
GTTTCAAAATTTTTATTCCTCTTTTCTGTCCATCCAACTTCTGCATAAGCAGCTATTCGTGGAAAAACCATAAAATGCATTTGTCCGTTAGTAGGAATCCATTCTGACCACATTTGGCACCCTGTACCCAATACTTTGTTGTGATATTGTGCAGGCAGGTTTTCTGGAATTGGATCGAATGCATAAGCCTTTGAAAGTGGGGTACGATTGTAATCAAAATCGAGATAGGTGCTGCTACTGAGAGAATTTACAACGTCATAACCATTGCTTACTGCCTCGGTAATTAATTTTTCTTCGCCAACCCAAAATTGCACTACGGTTCCTTTAGATAATTTTTGATCCGAGTTAGTTTCAGTTACTTGTTGATAGTCGTGTACACTATGCCCCAATACTTCATTCCATCCCATCATTCGTTTTCCCTTTGATTGTAAATATTCAGCAATGCTATTGGTAAAATATACTTGCAATTCGGCGGGTGTATTGATATTTTTCTGTTTCATATAAGCCTGCACAGTTGCTGATGCTTTCCATTGATCGTAGGTAACTTCATCGCCTCCAATATGTAAAACGTTTGATGGAAACAGGGTCATCACTTCATCCAGTACATCTGTAAGAAACCTGTAAACTTTGGGATCAGCAACATCATACACATCATTTAAAACGCCAAATACAGTGGGTACTTCTATTGCTTTTTTTTGTGAGCCTAACCAGGAATAAGCAGCTATGGCAGCACTTGAGTGACCTGGCATTTCTATCTCTGGAACAACGGTTATATGCCTTTCTTTTGCATACTGTACAATCTCCTTAATTTCTGTTTGTGTGTAAAAGCCTGCATGCGGTTCTCCGGTTTGAACAGGACTTCCCCAGGTACCTACTTGCGTACTTTTTCTTTTGGAACCAATTTGAGTTAACAGTGGATATTTTTTTATTTCAATTCTCCATCCCTGGTCATCAACCAAATGCCAATGAAAAACATTCATTTTTAAAGCCGCCATTTCATCTAATAATAATTTTATTTGAACAGTACCTTTAAAATGCCGGGCTTCATCTATCATAAAAGCTCTCCACGAAAATCGGGGAGCATCCTTAATTGTTACTGCAGGAACTATTATAGAAGACATTTTTTCTACAGAACTTGTATGTGCAGGGAACAACTGGATTAGACTCTGTACTCCATAATACCAACCTGTATTATTGGATGCAATAATTTGGATTCCCTGCTTTGTAACAATCAACTCGTAAGCTTCTTTAGCAAAGTTTTTATCGAGCTTAAAATTGATAGTTCCCTGACTCTGCTTACCCGATGCAAGTATTCCAATTTGATATCCAACTAATTTCTTGATATGGCTTTGTAACAGTTTTGCAGTACTGTTACTTTCTGCTGAATTTAGAATACTGATTTTTGAATTTATTGTAAAAGATTCCTGTCCTTCAATGATTTCTTTTGGATGAGGAATAATATTTACACGTTGCGCCTGAAGTGTTGAACTCCCGAGCAGGCATACGAAATACTTTAATAGTAGAAAGCTGATGTTGATCGATTTTGATTTCATGTTTTTTGTGTTAGTGTAGTAATCATTATTTACTTAAAATTTCAACCTTGAAATAGGTTTTCACCTTCCTACTTCAGGCTATTCTTTTTTCTAAGTAAAGCTTCCAGAAAATAGTAGTCGGCATAATTGAGCGGAACATCTATTTCCTGATTGTGCGGAATGCTACCTACGGAATGCATTAATAAAAAATTGCCGTTAGTACCCAATATTGCCCGGTAAGCCGGACCAGCAAGACTGTTCATGATTTTATTTGCCCAATCCAGGTAGAAATCTTTATTGCCATAAGTAGCCATTTCGTACAATGCAGAAGCCATGATGGCTGCGGCTGAAGCGTCACGTGGTTCATTTGGAATTTTTGGTGCATTGAAGTCCCAATATGGAACAAAATCTGCCGGAAAATTCTTATGATGAATCACATAGTCAAACGCTTTTTCTGCCTGACGCAAATACTTTGGGTCGTGTGTTTCCCGATAGCAAACGGTAAAGCCATAAATGCCCCAAGCCTGTCCACGTGCCCATGCCGATTCGTGGGCAAATCCCTGGGCAGTTTGTCTGCTTCTCACTGCGCCATCTTTCATGCTGTAATCAACCACATGGTAACAACTGAAATCCGGACGGTAATGGTTTTTAATGGTTTGATCCGCATGACTCACTGCCATCTTATAAAACGTTGAATCGCCAGAAAGCTTTGTAGCATTGAACATCAATTCAAGGTTCATCATGTTGTCGATAATTACCGGGCATTCCCAGCCTCGCTGGCTTTGCCAGTTTTGATCTACGTTCCACGACTGAAAAATACCAGCAACCGGACGGAATCGGGTAGATAAAGACTTAGCCGCCTGAACAATCACGTCTTTATAAGCTATTTCACCCAACCGAAATCCATTCCCAAAACTGCACTGTATCATAAAACCAACATCATGGTGCCAGGTTAAAAACTTAACCGAGTCGATGGCCTCCGTGTATTTTCGGGCATAGGTTTTCCAGAGTGAATCTCCTGATAATTCGTACATAAGCCACATGGTTCCGGGGTAAAAGCCACTGGTCCAATCTTCCATCGGAATATATTTCACTATCCCGGAATCGATTGTTCTTGGGTTTAGGATTTTTCCTGACTTTTCAATGTCGGCCACTTGCAGTTTTTCCTGAACTATAGCAGATTGAATGTTCTCTTCGATAAAATCAGTGTCGGATTTCTTTAGAGTTGAACAATTGCTAAAAAGTAGCACTGCTGCTAAAAATACAGTCAGAATTAGTGTGCGCTTCATGCTATAATTTATTGATTGTTATTTTTAAATTTTTATAAAATTTGCTTTTTTCTGCATTCATGGTCAGAAACTCGTTAACAAACCTGTAGTAATCAAGGAACACGGCGGGTAACATACTCTTTACGCAAACAGTAATGGAAACTGCATTATAATCACCGGGAAAGTTGATCAAAACCCCACGCAAAACAGGTCCATTTTTGTAAGTAACAACGGCTGCTATTGAATAAATATCTAAGGCAATAGCCTATACTTTAAATTGATAAAATTCAATAGAAATATTATAAAAATTAAATTGGTTTCTGTAACAATTGCCTGCTGTGTGTTTAGTTCTTTCACACACAGCAGGCAATTGTTTATTGAAAAAATGCACCTGATAAAATGTTCTATTGCTTTTCTATTTAATCAATTAATATCCAGGATTCTGCGGAAATTTTGCGCCTGGATTTCCATCAATTACAGTTCGTGGTATTGGGAAGAATTTATTTTTGTCATCTGCCGAAGCGGCTACTTGAGGATTCATTGCCTTTACTCTTTGTAAAAACATGCCGGTTCTAGCCAACGTGATTCTTCTGTATTCTTCGCCATAAAGTTCCCTTGCTCTTTCATCTAAAATGAAGTTCATATTTACTTCTGCGCCTGAAACAGGCAATGCCCTGGATCTTGACCTAACTGCATTTAATGCAATGGCTGCACCAGCGTTATCATTATTCAGTAATTTGGCTTCTGCCAATAGCAGATAGGTTTCAGCGAGGCGATATTGAGCTCTATCCTTATCCATCCCAAGGTAAGTGTCTGGACCTCCTCTACCTTGTACACCAAAATCAAATTTAGTAACCGTTGGATACATATTAATTGTTGTCATGGCTATAAAATTGGGAGCAGCAGGGTCAAATGTCACTAAATCGCCAAGTCTTTTCCCGGCGGGCAATGTTGTGGGATTATTGTAATACCATTTTCTTCTAATATTATTGTTTTCGTTTCTCATATCACCCGGTCCATACAAATTCAGGAATGCCGCGGTAGGGCCAACTCTGCCAATACCTCTTCCGCCTAGTGAATCTGCAATCCTTAGCCCGGGCACATTTTGATAAAATGCCACCAAATCTCTTCTGCTCCAATCACCCATTTGTGAAGCAAATTGCCCAACAGTGCTTCCCCCAATCGCTCCATATTGCTGCTTCATTACCCAGATTGTTTCCCGGTTTCCATCTTTATAGTCCACGTTCTTTTCAAGAAACAAATCATTAAAAACGTTTCCACCTGGATTGTTGGCCTGTGGGCCAAATCGGGCTGTCATTAGTTGAAAAGGACCATCAATCACATCCTGGGCTGCTTTTATTGCATTAGTGTATTCTCCCAAATGAATGTAAACCTGCGCAAGAAGATGTAAGGCGGTAAATTTTGTGAGTCTCCCTCTTTCCACTGTTGCTGGGGTGGAAGGCAGGTTTGCTGCAGCAAAAAGCAAATCTTCTTTTACAAAAGCCAACACTTCTTTTTGAGCGCTTCTGGTAAAGTCTAGTTTTGGTTCAGCATAAAATTTATTTACAATCGGGATATCATTAAAAATACAGGTTAATAGGTTGTGGTTATAAGCCCTGAAAAACCGAGCTTCCGCAGTGAACCTGGTTTTGTCTTCGGGCGTAGTCCATTTTACATTTTCATTTTGCGCCTTTTCAATAATGAGGTTGGCCCATGCAATTGTCTTATAACATTCTGCCCACCAATCATTACCTGGAAGAAATGATGGAGATAATGCACTGTAGTTGGTTAATTCTGTCCAATCCGGGTGTGTAAGCGCACCGTAACATAAATCAGTTCCAACCAGCATGGAAGGTAGCCTTCTTTGAAAATTCCGCTCCTTTCTTACGCCATCATACAAGGCATTAACGCCTGCATTAAAACCGCTTGAACTAACATACAAATTCTCGGGTGAATAAGTGCCTTTTGGCGTTTCATCTAATTCGCTTTTATCACAACCAGTAGAAAAAAGGATTATAACAAGTAAAATAACGATTGGAAATCTAAATATATTTTTCATTTATTTAAAATTTTTAGTTTTGGAAACTTCATTTTTAAAAGCTCAAATTAACGCCTACCAATATTGTCCTAAAAGAGGGATAAACCGGAGCTGTTTCGATTCTGCTGGGAGCCGGGCTTTCCGGATCAAACCCTGTCCATTTGGTTGATGTCCAAAGGTTATTGCCTGTCAGGTAAACTCCCAGATTGGAAATGCCTGCTTTTTTTATCAATTTAGAATCAATTTGATAACTCAGGGTAACGTTCTTAAGCCTTACAAAACTCCGGTCCTGGTAATAAGCAGTTGCGAAATCAACATAATCAGGACGTGGATTTTGTGCATTTATATTAGATGCTGTCCAATAATCGACATTAACAGAATTGGTTCTGTCAGCTATATAGGATAGCGGATCGAGCACCCTATTATTTGTTGTAATGCCCTGAACTGAGTATATGAAAAAAGCTAGGTTGAAATTTTTATAAGAAAAGGTATTGTTTAGTCCAAGTGTGAAATCCGGATTATTTCTGCCCTGGATGGTTCTGTCGCCATCATCCAATCTTCCATTTTTATTCACATCCCGCAAGACACGATCTCCAAGTTTTGCTCTTGGCATGTGAGATGCTGCAATTTGTGCCTGAGTTGAAAAAATACCATCAGCTACAAAATTGTAGTTGGCATCAATATCCTGGCCAATAAACCATCCGTTTAGCTGATCATCGGTTGATTTATCGAATAGTTGTACAATTGTATTTTTATTTCTAAAGAAATTTGCGCCTACACTCCAACTAAAATCAGACTTTTGAATAGCAATGCCTTCAATATTAATTTCAGTTCCAATGTTGGATGTTTGTCCAATATTTTGCAGGATAGAAGTAAATCCCTGAGTAGAATTCAGGAGACGCTTCAGCAACAGATCTTTAGATTTACTGTTGTAATATTCTAAACTACCAGTAATTCTACCATTAAAAACAGAAAAATCTACTCCAAAGTTTAAGGTAGTGGTTTTTTCCCATCCCAAACTCGGGTTACCTAAAGATGATGGAGCAAAGCCGAGTGCTGTATTGTCGAAATAATAATTTCTATCGACACCGCCAGTGATTTGTGTTAAAGTTCCGTATGGCGGGATGGCTTGGTTTCCGTTTGTGCCATAAGAACTTCGAAGCTTAAGAAAACTTAGCCAATTGATATCTTTCAAAAAATTTTCGTCAGAAATCTTCCAACCTACAGCTAAAGAAGGAAACACACCAAACTTATTATTAGCACCAAACCCTGAATAACCGTCTCTTCTGGTTGTATAAGTGAAAAAATATTTCCCCTTATAATCATAATTTAAACGGGCCATTTGTGATATTAAAGACCATTCAGAAAATGGGGTTGTTACAGTAAGTACTCTTGCTGAACCGATGCCATACTGCTCCAGGTTATCATTGATAAAGTTACTTCCATTCACAATATTGCCATCACTCACCAAATTTTGAAAACTATAAAGGCCTGTAAATCCAACATGATGATCTCCGAATCTTCGGTCAAAATTCAAAATATTCTCAGTTGTATAATTGATTACGGTTAAATCATTTCTGCTTGCATTTCCATTAACACCAAAACCGGCAGCGGTTGTAGATTTTTGGTATATATCTCTTGACTCTTTACTTTCAGTTCTTCCGTAATTAAATTTATACGATAGACCTTTTAAAAAAGGAAACTTCACCTCAGCATAAATATTATTTACTAAGGTGCTTTTAACCCTTTTGTCGAGCGTATTTAAAATATCAAGGGGATTGGTAAAAAATCTATCATTGGGTAAAGGAAACAAGGTTGTAGTTCCATCCGGATTATATGGCGTTGATAATGGACTCATTATAAGGGCCTCTGTAATATTCACGTCACCTTGTGTACCCCAATTCTCCCGAACCATTTGATTGGCAGTTCCAATTTCTAACCAATTGGTTACCTTATAAGTTCCATTAAACCTAAAGGAACTACGTCCATATTCGCTCCCCTTTACAATTCCCTCCTGGTCTAAATGACCAAGTCCGAGATAATAATTATACTTATCACCGTCGCCGGATACACCTAATGCATGATCTTTCTGTATCGCTTTTTGCGTAGCTTCTTTTTGCCAGTCTGTGATATTACCACTATTATAATTCGCTTGCTCCGAAGGTTGTAAAACGCCAATTACCTTCCTCAATTGTAGATATTGATCTGCATCCAGCATGTCAATTTTCTTCAATATGCTGTTGATACCATAGTTACCGGTATAACTAATTGTTGGTTTACCACTTTTACCTTTCTTAGTGGTAACTATTATTACTCCATTAGAACCTCTTGAACCATAAATAGCCGTGGAAGAAGCATCTTTCAGCACATTCATTGTTGATATATCGCTGGGGTTTATCGTGTTAAGGCCACCTTCGTAAGGAATTCCATCAAGGATTATCAGCGGATTTCTGCTGGCAGTTATTGAATTTTTACCCCTGATTAAGATATTGGGACTTTCACCAGGTCGGGCATCTGAATTCGTAATTGTTAGTCCTGCTACACGACCCTGCAGCCTGCTGGCAATATTCGTTTCTGGCAGATTCTTAATTTCTTCAGAAGAAACAGAGGCAACAGCCCCTGTAAGATCGCTTTTTCTTACCGACCCATAACCGACCACAACAACCTCTTTCATTGAACCTGCTTCTTTCAATATGACATTGATCACATTTTGCCCGGCAATAGCAACCATTTGCTTTTCATAGCCCACAAAACTGAATACGAGATTGCCTTTTTTGTCGGCTTCGTCTAAATCAAGTCTATACGTGCCTCTCCCGTCGGTGATTGTTCCCTTTGCAGTTCCACCGAGTTCTACGTTTGCGCCAACAAGTGGTTGATTTTTTTCGTCAACCACGGTTCCTGTAACTGTAAAAGCAACGGCCTGCATGGTAGCTGCTTCATCTGTTTTTAATCCCGGGAACGTAGACATTTCCTGATAACTTTTACTCTCATTCTCTATTCGTTTGAGAATGATGTTATTGCCCGACACGCTATAACCAATGTCGAGTTGGGATAATAATTTATTCAACACCTCCCCTAAAGGCGTGTCCTGAGCCGTAAAAGTCGTCTTTCGATTCGCCTTGATTACTTGTGGGCTGTAAGAGAATTTGACATTGGCATTTTTCTCAATGGTGCTTAAAATCGATTTGATTTTTTCATTTGCAACGTCAAGATTTAGTCGGCGCTCAAGAACTTCCTGCCCCTTAACATCGTTTGCCAGTGATACGCCAACGAAAATGCAGGACATTATCATTTGAATAATTGAAATTTTCATACACTTCAGCACTGTTAGTTTAAGTTTTTCCATACATTTGACCTGTTTGTTTAGTTATTAAAGATGATTTATGCAAACACACTCCCCTTCATGTTTGACCGCATTGTGGGGAATTTCTTCCAGCCAATGGTTTACCAGAACCATTGGCTTATTTTTTATATTTTGAGTCATTAAAAACGTAAAACGTCTGTTATTGACACCCTTTTGTTGTAACAACAATTTGCCCATCAACCATTTCATAAGAGCCATTGATGGTTTGCGTTAGTACATCTAACTTTTCAAAAAGGGACTCGGTATTGAGTGAGGCTGTTACCTCACACCCTTTTAAAACTTCTGTATTAAAAACAATATCAATCCCATACGCCTTTTTAATCCGTCGAAACGCTTCAATAACAGGCGTTTCATTAAAATCAAAAGAAATGGCTTCCAGCCCGGGTATTTCAATTGGAACAGGCTGAGCAATCAGCGATTTTTTGAACTGCTCCGTCAACCTTTCAAAAACAGCTTGTTGATTGGGCAACAAAAGCACGCCTCTTGTTTTCTCATTACCCGATACTGCCGTGCCTTTTTTAATTGGATTATAAACACTTACCTGACCAGATTGTACCGAAACGACCACATCTTTATCGCTTTCAAAAGCCCTGACAACGAATTTTGTTCCTAAAACTTTTGTTACAATCTCGTTAGCATGCACATAAAACGGCTTCTTAAAATCTTTAACAACACTAAAAGTCGCTTCGCCCGATAGGTAAACAGTCCGTGTATCACCGGTAAAATTCATAGGGTAAGCCAGGCGGCTTTTCGGCGTCAACAAGACTTCTGAACCATCCGGTAGAACAATAGCTATGGAGCTGTCACCCTGATTGGTTTTCTCAATGGCGTACTCCTTCAAGGCGGCTACTTTTTGCTGGTATACGGAGGGGCTAGATTGATTGAAATACCAAAGACTGAAGACCAACAGAAAACAAGCGGCAGCGGCACTTCGCAAAACCCAGGTTCTTTTCCAAAGCGGAACTATTGGTGTTTCATGATCATCCATTAAAGCAATAGTGGCCTGGATGCGTTCCAGCAAATGCGCTTCCGCTTCAGGCGAAAGGTAGGTACGGGTATAATCCGACAAGCCTAACCTAACGGCGTCTAAAAGCTGCTCAGCTTGCTCCCATTCGCCACGTTTGCCAGGATTTTGTTGCAGCCATTCCTCCCAAAAACAAGTGTTTGTTTCAGTCGGCGAAAGATGATAATTGAGGAAAACATCATCACATACAAAATCAGTAATACCAAAAAGCGCATAATTATTTTTATCCATGAAAAGGGGGATTTGTAGAAGAAGACAAAAACTCCTTTTTCATACTCACTAAATGAGAAATATTTTTTAAAAAATATTGCGCAGAGGCTAATTCAAGTTGAAACCTTGACTGATTGGGGCTACTTCAACCATTCTCTCAACTTTTCAATGGCACGAAAAACTAAATTTTGAGCTGATTGCTTATTGATCTCCATATTTTCGGCAATTTCAGTATAATCGAAGGATTCAACAAAGCGGAGGCGCAAAGCCTCTTGTTGCCGTGGCGGTAATTGGCTGATAAGTTTTTTCACTAAAACCTCTTTAAGCGTGTTTTCTTCGCGTATCAATAAAACATCTTCGGCGGAGGGTTCTGCCCAAAGGGTATCAAAATCCAATTGAGAAATGGCTTCAGTGGGGCGTTCTTTTCGCTGTAACAGGTGCAAAATCCTGATCTTCAAAGCATGCAGCAGATAAAAACGCACATTGTCGGGTACAGATAACCGCTCCCGCTTTGCCCATATTTCAGTAAAAACATCATGAATACAATCAAAAACAAAGGCTTCTGAAACTGGCACCAAACTCATACCATAGCGATACAAAGCCTGCACGTGCTGCCGATACAAAGCTGTATAGGCTTCCTCATTTCCTTGTTGAAAAGCCTGCCACTGTTCAATTTCTGTGTGCGATTTCATAAACAATAAAGCTACGAATAAGAAACTGTTTTAAAAGTAAACCTGTCGTGCCTTAGAAAATAAAAAAAAAGATGTTGTGCCCCCCATAGTTTAGCATTCTTTTTTCTTGTAAAAGCTTGAAGACCTGTCACACACAATGCACAACATAAAAACGAATTTCGACAACCTGTTAGCTTTTTATCCTGTTATATTTTTCGGCATACGGGGTTCACTATTTTGTTGGTATCATTTATCGTTTTGGTATCGTATTTCGTCAGTTTATAAAACCCGATAGCATCGGCTGATTAAAAAATTACCGAACCATGGAAACAATGCACTGAAAATATATTTACCTTAGCCACGGATGCCTCTACCAAAGCTATTTCGACGACTTATTGTAATTTACTTTTTACTTGCCGGACAAGTAATATCTGCGCAAGAAGCCCATCCACAAAACTTTTACCTATACAAAGACAGCTTAAAAAACATAACCCCACAACAGGCGCTCGAATTATTTAAACAGGGCAGGTTTACAAAAACAACTACCGACGAAGTCAATATCGGTTTCACCCGTTCATTATTTTGGTTGGTTTACCAAAACGATGCTGACGTTCCTCCGAATTCTTTGCTGATTTATATTGGCCATCACCATATCAACCGGATACATTTTTATTATGCAACAGACAATAGCCTCCAACAACAATGGCTTACCGGCGACTACTTCCCCTTTGCCCAGCGACCGGTAAATACCACTGGATTTTATTTTCCGATAAATAAAAAGGGAATTTACCTGGCCCAGATAGACAAGACCAATGAATCGCTGCAATTATCTTTTAAAGTGATTTCACACACCAATGCCCTTGCAGGTGAAAGCAATAATAAAGTCATCATGGCTTTGTTTACGGGGATGATATTATTACTGATTATTTTCGGCATTTACCTTTTTCTGATTTCACGGGAACGTGTTTACATCTACTATATTTTTTACATTGCTTCGGGCTGGCTTTGGGTACTGTCCAATGCCGGCTATGGCTTTCAATATCTTTGGCCCAACCTACCCTGGTTTGCAAGCAAAGCCAGACCGGTATTCGCCCTGGCACCATTGCTATTTTCCATGCTTTTTTTGATTCAGTTCATTGGCAGTATCAAAAATAAAAAAGTGTACCTGGCAGTAAAAATCATGAATGTATTACTGACAGCTTCTATCATTTCCATACTATCTTTTAGTGAGGAAGGATATCAAAATAAATGGTGGATGTACATTCAATACATCATTCCACTTGTTTCGCTATTATATGTTTTCTTAACGTTGGGCGTATTGGTAACCGCTACCTTAAGAGGTAACAAACTCGCCCTATTTTATCTGGTGGCGGTGTTAACCTTATTGTTTACCGCCATATTGCAGGTTTCATTTTCATTTGGAAGTCTGAATGGCTTTGGAGATTTTTTCAGCAATTTCGGTTTATCAATCGGGTATATAATGGAGGCCATAATTTTAACCGCAGGATTAGTGTATCGCTTTAATCAATACCGGGTAGACAAAGAAAAAATCCTGATCGAAATGAATGAGCGCCAACAGGCGAATACCCGAATCATGATGGAAGTGCAGGAAGCCGAACGAAGCCAGGTAGCCAACCAGTTGCATGATGTTGCCGGCTCCTTATTATCGGCTGCCAAACTCAACCTGTCGAGCCTGCTGGAAAAGGATTGGGCTTACAATGAACAAACCAATTTTCACCTGCAAAAAACGGAGGAAGCGGTAAGCCTTGTATCAGATATGGTTAGAAATCTAAGCCATGCCCTTAGCCCCGTAATGCTGGAAAAAGTAGGCCTTAAAACTTCACTAGAAAAAGTGATTGCTATTGCCAATGCATCGGGTAAAATTAAGATCCAATTGCTGGTAATGGGCTTCGAAAAATACAACCCTTTTCACAATAACTATTACACAGCTTTGTACGGTATCATTTACGAGTTGCTAAATAATATTGTAAAACATTCCGGCGCTAAAAACGTTTTACTGCAGCTCGCAGAAAATGAGCATTGTTTTTCGCTGATTGCAGAAGATGATGGGATAGGAATTGCACCCGGCGAAATCGAAAAAAAACAAAGTTTTGGCATAACGGCTATTCAATCTAAAGTAGCTTATTTTAGGGGTAGCATAGCCATCGACAACATTCAACCCAACGGCCTTTTGATAACTATAGAAATACCATTTACGCATGATGATAAATAAAATTATACTGGCAGATGATCACCAGTTTTTATTGGAAGGAATCATGACTGTTTTAAACGAGATACCATCATTGGAAATAGTGGCTGCTGTAAATAACGGAGTTGATTTGATGTATGCTGTTGCCCGGCATACTCCACAACTGGTGATACTTGATTTAAACATGCCTGGTTACGACGGACTGCAATGCCTTCAAAAAATTAAGGCAGATTATCCAGAAATAAAAATTTTAGTACTTACCAATTATAACCAACCTGAATTAGTAGATGAGGTTATAAAAATGAAAGCTGATGGCTTTCTTGTTAAAAATTCATCTGCTGCTTTGTTGAAAGAAGCCATCGGAATTATACTCTCGGGCCATAAATATTTTCCGGATGCTGCTGAATTAAAAACAATACCAGACGACTCCTATTTCTTTGATGACTTTTTAAAAAAATATCAGCTTACAAAAAGAGAAGTAGGAATTATCCGGATGGTATGCAAGGAAATGAGCAGTAAGCAAATAGCCGACAGTTTATTCCTGAGCGAACTAACGGTGAGCACTCATCGCCGTAATATTTTACGTAAACTTGAAATAAAAAATGTAGCCGGATTGATCAACTTTGCAAAAGAAAATATGCTATTGTAAATGATCCTTAACAGGGCTGCATCCATTGTTTTACAGCAAATCCACCATCCGCTTTCTCCTTCGGCTAACCACCACATTTTCGCCATTGTTCAATAAGATTGTTTTTATTTTTCTTCCTTCAATGGCCGTTACAAATTTTTTGTTTATAAGGTGGCTGCGGTGAACTCTTATAAACATTTCGTCCGGCAAAACATCCTGAAACCATTGCAGCACTTTGGCCAACACCAACGTATTGCCATCAGCAAAATGAATGCGACTATAGTTGCTAAGCGCTTCAACCCTAATAATTTGCCCAGCGGGTATCATGCTGTTTTTAAGCGGTCGTGATACTTTTACTTGATTCATACCGGTAAATAATATTTTAAACAATAACAATATGCAACGTGTATAAATTGTCCAATTCCCGATTATCCGTGGGTTGCGTCAATTCATCAAAAAGCATTTCTTTCCATCCTCTATTCTTCTTTAATTTCTTTACGGAACAACGTTATTCCGTAAAGCGTATATGAATGTTCACGAGCAGAGACCTAACAACATATTTCACTTTAAAAACCATCGCTTACAGGTAAAACCGATTCTGGCTAAGCTGCGTTTTTTGCCGCCTTTCGTTCCTGCTTCGTCTTCCTTTTTTCTTTATTTTTTTGCAGACTGCCAAATCTCAATCCAAGATGTACATCGGCCTGTTTGGAATCTCCCATTAAAGCAGTTAATACACTACCCGATCCTATAAAAAAAGGTCCCATGCGCAACGACACACCTGCATTAAAACTGGTAAGCTGGTTATAACTAAGCGGAAGATACAAGCCGAAACCATTTCCTTCGTACCGCGGAGTTATTGAAAGTGCAGAATAATATTGGCTATTGTAAGGTTTGTTTTTGGTGCTTGCCAGACTTAACTGTCCTGCCATACTCAAATAAAATCCACGATGAAAATGATAGTCTGCATCAATTTGCAAAGTGGTGGGCAACCCAACTTTATAGTTCGCATCATTGTTACCTGCAGCCGGCGAAAAATATTGCGGATTTTTATCAAAGAAGCTTTTAAGGCTGTCTATTTCCAATCCATTAAATTGCGTGGCGTACAACTTTTCTGATCCAGTGATATTAATATCATAAGATCCGCTGCGCTGCGCATCTCTTGTATATTTATTGGAACCAATATCCAACAATGCTACACCAATCCTGAATTTATACTTGTTTAAGTCTCGCCGCCAACTACTATCATTCCGCTGATATTTTTCAACATGCGGTCTGTACTCATATACAAATCCTATATCGGCGCCTATTCCAGTACTTTTAAAAGAAGTTAACTTGTCCACATCAAAATCTGAAATATCAATTCCTCCCAAAGCGAGTTGCAATCTTCCGGTGCTGTTGCTAAAGTAACCATCGAAATTTATCGGATCTTCGTTGATGGTTGTATTTAGCCGATCCAGTTGAACATAGCCGTTTGCTACACCCGCAAGATATTTCAAAGAAACACCTCCCTTTAAAAAATGCTTTCCTTCTTCTTTTATAATCCGGGCATAACTTACAGCAAACTCCGACCAGCCATTTACCAGAACACGCATATTTTCAGAAGAATTGATGGTGTATGGTAACTGCGGATCATTTGCAACATCATTTAATATTTTATCTACCAGCTTTCCTTCAATATCAACGGCATTCAACATTACCCTGGCCCGGCTTGTGAAAGAAAAAGCAGATTTCCTGCCCGCATTAAAAAGCAGGGATGGTCCATGGATTGCAGCACTTACATTGCCGCTGCTTGCTCCTGCGTTTTTTCCGATAAACTTATTAACAAGGGAATCGCCGTTAAACGTTTCGGCAATATTTTTCAGGTTAAAGGATGCCTGGTTGTTACCCACACTTGTACTAAGAGAAAATAAATTAAAATCCCAGCGGTATCGGCTATCCGCTATGTTCGCCGGATTAAAAAAAACGCCATTCACTCCGGTGTAGTTACCTGCCCTGTAGCCGGGAAAATCCTGTGCGGATATTGCCTGTGCTAAGTGCAACAGAAAAAAAACGAGACCAATCTTTTCAAAAGACATTTTTAACCATCGTGGAATTCCAGTTGAGTTCATGTAGAGTTGTTTTAATTTAACAATGTTTGCTTTTGTTTACGATACTTATAAGTCAGCGATAAATTGTTGAAAAAATAATTATTGACTCTTTCAAAAGTGATTCTTTCTGATCACTAAAAAAACAGGATTTTTCCCCTTTTTCAACATCACCATAATCTTCTATGGATTGAGAATGCTTGCAATCCATTTTTCTGATGCTTTCTAATCTCCAATTAAATCATATCGTCCGTTTAAAATATTTTTTTGACATTATCCAATATTTGTTCCGGCAGGCAACCTGACCACCCAGGATAAAATCTAAGCGATTCTTTAGAACGTCAAAGCTAATGGAAGGAGCATTTGTAAAAAATACCTACTAGTAGGTATTTTTTTAAGGGATCGTAGTAAAGTGGAAACTAAAAAATGCAGGACGTAGAGCAAAAACTCAACAGCAGCAAAAGCCTGAAAATCAGCAGATGGCAGCTCATTCTAAATATTTTTAGTTTTATGAAAAATAGAGAAAAGAGCACCAACCCCCGGAAAATACGGCTCAACTTAATAACCGGATACGTATAAAAAAATTATGGGGAACGAATACCGGGGAATGAGATCGGCAGAAAATTTTGAAGATGACTTACTAGTGAGAACCCTCGTAAATAGAATCATTTTATAATTATCCTCTTCATACAGCACACCAACGCTTTTGTTATCAACAGTGCGGCCGGTCAATATATTTTTTCCGGTTTAGCTGTTCATCAAAACTGCTCCGCATGGATAAATTATTTCGTTTTAAGTTACCCGCCATAGTGCAAAATCCAAGAGCTTTTTTCTTTTTTTATCCCAATGTTTAAGATGCTCCCTTCACATTTCAGAATCACTGATTTTAGTTCATTTTTCACCATACCCTAAGCCTTTACTGAAAATAAAGCTGGAGGTATTTGTTATATTTCGCAAAGGGTAAAATAGCGATTTATAAACAGCGTAAGTTATTATTGACAGAGCTTTTCTGCAACTGTTTTAAACTATTTTATTTTTGCCGCCGCAATGAGCGGAATGTATCAATTGAAGCAACACTTCAACTTCAGTTAGGATGAAAAAAAATATCGGGAATGCAATTGACAGGCTGAAGATCAGTTTTATTCAATGATGCTTTTGAGATAAACGCACTATAAAAATGTTGATATCGCAAGAATGAAATCATGGTTTAATCATAAATACTCAACTTAACACTACTCAATTTTATCTTCTTTCAGTGATGTGCCTTTTACAATATTCCGAATCATGCCACTAAAAATAAATCCGTGAAAGGGCAATACGGCATACCAATACAATCTACCCCAAACACCGAGCGGACGAAAGGTTGCTGTTTGAACGAGGATATTTTTTTCAATAATTTTAAACTCAAGCCAGGCCTCGCCGGGTAGTTTCATTTCAGCATATAGTAGCAATCTTTTATCTTCTTTGCTGGCCAATAAAACACGCCAAAAATCAAGGGCATCACCGGGTGAAATTTCGGATAAACTTCTTCTTCCACGCCGCATGCCTACGCCTCCGGTAAGCTGGTCCATAAAACCTCTTAACTCCCAAAGCCAGTTGCCATAATACCAGCCTGTTTTGCCACCGATCGACCAGATTCGCTCCAAAACCAAATCACTGTTTTCAACGGGAAATTTTTTCACATCAATAAAACATCCATTTACTGGCACTTCAATGTATTTTGAAATGCCATTTTTTAAGATAGCACTGGTTTGGGCATCCCGCCAACTGGATAATATTTGATTCTGCTCAATTTTTTGAAAAGCCAGCCGGATCGCTTCATCATAATTGATCAGGCTAATCTTAAGCAACGACGATAAATCATTGGGCTTACAAATTACTTCTACCTTCATACTAAACACCAGATTTTTTGCCAGCGCATAGGAAGTAGCGGTAACAAAGTACAACCAGTAAGAAGATATTCTCGGTGTCATCACCGGCACTACCCAAATGGTTCTTTTAAGTCCGCGGATTTTAGCAAAGCGCAACAACATTTCTTTGTAACTCAAAATATCGGGACCCCCAATATCAAAGCTTTTGTTCATCACTTCTTCTTTGGCAATTACGCCACTTAAAAACTCAACTACATTTCGAATGGCAATCGGCTGGCATTTTGTATTCAGCCATTTTGGGGTAATCATCACCGGCAGTTTCTCCACCAGGTCACGAATAATTTCGAATGACGCACTGCCCGAACCAACAATAATACCGGCCCGTAAAGTAGTTAAGGCAAAGCTTGCATCGGCCAGTATTTCTTCCACCTGTTTGCGGGAAGTTAAATGTTTGGATAACTCCGACTCATTGATGATGCCACTTAAATAAATCACCTGTTTTGCGGATGTTTCTTCAATGCGTTCACGAAAGTTGATGGCGCATTTCTTTTCCATGGTTTCAAAGTCGCCGGTTTGTGTAGACATGGAATGTATGAGGTAATAGGCTACATCAATATCATTGGGGATATTAGCCAGCGAAACCTTATCCAGGAAATCCCCCTCTACTACAGTTAGCCGATCACTATCATACTTTACCGCATTAAACCGGTTTTTATCCCGTACACAGCAAACCACTTCGTGTCCGTTTTGCAGCAACACAGGCAGCAATCGTTGCGCAATATAACCGGTTACTCCGGTGAGTAGAATCTTCATTGTAGTTATAACGAGATATCGGTGTGATTGTTTGATGTTGTGGCAGCGGGGGCTTGATTTAGGTTGAACAAGATTAAAATAGTTTCGAAAGGAAGGTTAATACGAATATATTTAAACGGCTGATTGAGAAAACCCGATGGTTTAAATAAAATAGGCAGCATGCAAACACAGTCTGACATCACAAGTAATATTTGTATTTTTGAATCCTAATTATTTTACAGAGTGCCAAACCTTTACATAATCGCCGGGTGCAATGGAGCTGGAAAAACAACAGCTTCCTATACATTATTGCCGGAGATTTTAAGTTGTAAAGAGTTTGTGAATGCGGATGAAATTGCGAAAGGCCTTTCACCTTTCCAGCCTGAAACAGTCTCATTTCATGCGGGCAGGATTATGTTGGAAAGAATAAGTGAATTGTTAGAACAGGGTGCTGAGTTCGCATTTGAAACTACGCTCACTACACTTTCGTATAAAAAAACAATTGAGTTGGCAAAGGCAAAAGATTATAAAATCACCCTGCTGTTTTTCTGGTTAAATGATGTAACCCTTGCGATTGAAAGAGTTAAAACACGGGTAAAAGAAGGTGGTCACAATATTCCTGAAGACATCATTATACGACGTTATCAAAAAGGAATTGTAAACCTAACAACCATTTTTGTAAGTTTATGTGATTACTGGCTAATCATTGATAACTCAGGCAGCTTTCATACATTTATTGCAGAGGGAAGCGAATCAACAGAGACGATGATTTATAACGAAATAACATGGCTAAAAATAAAAAACACAAGCAATGAAAAAGGATATTCAGGACAACACAGTGATCCGGGAAAAAATAAGGAAAGGACTGGATTTGACATTCAAAAAGCTCTTAAAATCCAAACGCCAGATTGACGGCACATTTGTTTTTTCTGAAAACGGCGTTATTAAAAAAATTAAAGCCGTTGATATGCCGGATTGAGCAGCTCTCAATACAACTTGGGTATTTTTAAAAAGTTCCAATCCTTGCTCATTTTCACAACTATTATATACTACATTCTATTTATTCTTTCAGCAAAAGATTTGAGATCATATTCAACACTTGCAATATCTTTTGAACCAAACCCTTTACAAAAAATGATCGACTAACTTACCAAAGATGAAACTGAATTTATCATGGCTTCAAAGACAAAACGGTTCTTTGCATTGCTAATTGACTATTTAATTTATTTTTTTATCTTTTTTTATATTGGAAGTCTTTTTGGAAAAGAATATGTTACAGAAGAAGGGGCAACAGGCTTTCGTGTTGAAGGAATTCCGGCCCTGATTTGCTTTGCCTTTTGGTTTATTGTGATGCCAGTATTGGAGGGCCTTACCGGACAAAGCATCGGCAAAATGATTTTCAAAATTAAAACACTAAAACAGGATGGAACAAAAATATCTATTGGAAATGCAACAGTTAGGCATTTGTTTGATGTGATCGATTATTTACCATTTCTGGGACTTGTTGGACTAATTGTAGCATCCAAAAATCATTTGAACCAACGAGTAGGTGATTTAGTTGCAAAAACAATCGTTGTTGAAAAGTAAAAAAACAGCATGCAATCTTTTTGGAAAATCTTACCCGAATCAAGGCTGTTGAAAATGCCAAACAAAAGGCAACCGCATTGACAAAACCTTTAAACCAAATTGTTGGACAAGCCATCTATTCAACAGACAATGAAACCCCGGCTAATTTAGGAACTGCTTTGCAGGACCGAGTTGCCGGTGTAGTGATCAGAGCTTATGGAAAAGCCAAAGAAGATAAGGAACTACCAAAAATTGAATTTGAAAAAATAAGGGTTTCAACAAATGTCAGTGTTAAATTTATACTGAAATAAATACTGAAACCAAGTGACTTACTTGCTGACACTCGTTATTCCTTTCACCCACATGTAAGGACTATTAATTTTCTCACTATAATCAATAAAAAAATTATGGATACAGATGAATTATCTAACGAGGCCTATGAAGGAATCATCATCGAAGCCGAAAAATTTCATCATGACCTAACACTTCAATTTGGAGTATTGGCTTCGTCCTGTAAAAATGAAACGGACTATCTTTCAAAAGCAAAGCAATTAATAAAAAGAATTGAAAGACTCAACAGGTCAAATCTTTCCATTATCTTTTTTGATACAATACCGTCTAAAAAGGATTTGGACGCAACGCTCGAAAAGATATTGATGAATATTTCAGCACTTGAAAGCATTCCTGAAAGCGAAAGACATTTTGACTTTTAATTAATGGTTGTGTATTTGATAGTGATGCAACAGTGTCACAGGTTATTGAGATGAGACTTTCGATCAAATTAACTTTTCAACTAAAATGGGTAATTATTTTTATAAAGGTCGATAATAAATAGGAGAAGATTTGTAGAATGTGTTATGTTTAAGTCATATAAATTAGTTTATAGGGTATTATAAAAATAACATGAAAGCTAAAATTTTTTTCGCCTTGGTTGCATTCATAATGCTGCTTTCTTCGTGTAAACAAACAAATGAACAATTGATTCAGGAAGCCATAGAATTAAGCAATAAAAATCAATACCAGAAGGCAATTAAAATTTATTCTACAGTCATAAAAAATAACAAAAAGCTGCAACTTCCTTACTATAATAGAGGTTTGTGCTATAGACATATTAAAGACAACTTTAAGGCCTTCAATGATTTTAATAAAGTGTTGTCGATGCAAACTTACGGTGATTTTATAATTACCTATAATCAGGAAACTCCATTCACAAATGAGGAAACTCAATTACAAGTTCCATACAATGATGCCTTTTATCAAAGAGCTCAGGTAAAGTTTTACCTTGATAGCTTGAAAAGTGCATTTGACGATTTCGATTTATTAGTATTAAATAATTACTTTAAAAAGAGTAACTGTATTTTATGGCAAGGCACAATTGCACTTAAGGAAGGTGACAGTTCCCAAGCATGTAAATATTTTGAGAAGGCTAAAATGTTTGCATTAACGGAAGACGAAATAAAGGAAGTTGAGGAAATACCTGAAATCAATTGTAGCCAAGTGAATCCCAATCGCAAATGATTGGGATTACGCAGTGCCATACTCGTGCGAAATCAAATGCCTTTGATTGAATAGTCATATTTTTTTGTTTTGCCTTCGGGCTAACAATTTTAAATACTCAAAAATCCGAAAAGCAGTAATGTAAATCTCACACCATCATATACACTATAAAACTATGAACAGAATCATCCTCAGCACGCTACTATTTTTCACGTTAAACCTTGCTGCAAAAGCCCAGAATAAAAATTATATCGACCAGCCTTATATTGATGTTAGCGGCTATGCTGACTCATTGGTTATTCCGAACGAAATTTATATCAGGATCAATATTTCTGAGAAAGACACCAGGGACCGTGTACCGGTTGAAACATCCGAATTGAAAATGGTGGAAGGATTAAAAGCTTTGGGATTAAATACCGAGAAGGATTTAAGTACCAACGATCTTGGAAGCAACTATCGCTTTTACCTGCTCAAACAAAAAGATGTAATGAAGACAAAGCAGTACCTCTTAAAAGTTGGTGATGCCGTTACAGCCAGTAAAGTATTTATGCTGCTGGAAGATCTGGATATTTCCAATACTTCTATCGATAGAGTAGAGCATTCAGAATTTGAAAGCATTAAAAATCTTACCCGAATCAAGGCTGTTGAAAATGCCAAACAGAAGGCAACCGCATTGACAAAACCTTTAAACCAAATTGTTGGACAAGCCATCTATTTAACAGACAATGAAACCCGGCTAATTTAGGAACTGCTTTGCAGGGACGAGTGGCCGGTGTAGTGATCAGAGGTTATGGAAAAGCCAAAGAAGATAAGGAACTACCAAAAATTGAATTTGAAAAAATAAGGGTTTCAACAACAGTCAGTGTTAAATTTATTCTTAAGTAACAATTGATAAGCAGGTAACTTATTGATAGAAATTCACTGGGCCAGCGCATTAACATATTTGCCCGTAAGACGTGGCAATAGCGAAAAAAGGTTTCCCTTAAACGAAACCTTTACCTATATTTACACTGTAATGAATTGTTAAATGGATAAACTTTTCGATATTATATTTTCGGAGGAGGTATTTCAATTCCTGAGCAGCCTTAACCCAAAGCACAATGAAAAAATACTTTATAATATTCGTAAAGCACA
>JBGSMI010000110.1:0-2446 GCA_041740215.1 Ferruginibacter sp. | reverse complement strand
CGGACCGGGCGAATACCAGGGGCAATTGCCGGGGTTAATTTTAGAAATGAACATCAAGGACGGCATCCAAACTTATGTAGCCACAGGCATTAGTGAAAAAGCTGACCTTGCTTCGATAAAAGCACCTGTAGGTAAAAAACATTATACACCGGAAGAGTTTAAAATAGAGCGGGAAAAGATGATGAAAGAAATGCAGCAAAATTTTCAGGGTGGAGGAATGAAAATTAAGATGAATTAGAAGTTTTATTAGCAGTTATTACAAGCCTTCCGGTATTTCGGGAGGCTTTTTTGTTAGGGGTTTGGAAAGGATGATGTTTGCTTTTTGAAACAAGCAAACATCACCAATGTTTCAATTATCCTGTTTTTATTGTGACTGGCAAGTGAGGCAACCCATTTAAATTGAAGAGATAGGGCGAAAGAGGGTGAGCATTCAGATTTTAATTTGTCGTCTACGGTTAAAAGTTTTTCAATTCTAAAAGACTCTATTTTCTTTTTTCAGGTAAAACCCTTCGGCTACCCCCTGGATGAAACAAAAAAAAATCAAGCTTAACTGGCTATGTAAAGCAAACAGTGCAGCGAATAGAAGCCTACATTTTCGGATTCAAGTTTTATCCTTACTTTCATTTTTACAAATAGTAGTATGGCAACATTTGTAAAGCTATTGTGCGTAGCATCCATTTTCATTTGGCAAACTTCCACCACTGCAAACAAAACATTAACCAATACCAAATGGTATGGTACGTTTAATGTGGCATGGCCAATGTCGGGCATGTTGGAATTTAAAAAGGATACTGCTTTGCTGAGTATAGAGGGCGAAGTGGTTGAATTCAAGACTTACAGGGAAAAGGACACACGCTTGTTTTTCAGAAAATATATGGACAAAGCCCCTGCAGCGAAGAAATTGGCAATTACAAATACCAGGTAAAAGACAATGTACTGGTACTTACTGCCATTCAGGATGCCTGCGAAATCTGTGCAAAGGCTTTTTCAAAAGAAGGATATAAAAAGGAGTAATGGCCAATTGCTGGATGAATATACAGTATAAATAAAGCCTGAAAAAATGAATTCTTTTCGGGCTTTATCATTGTTTGGTCAGTTTGTTTTGAATATCCGGTTATTAGTTTATGAAGTGTATTTTTCCTGGGGCTCTTTCCATTTACTGCCCCAAATCAACAATGCAGGTTTGGAAATTGTAAAATCCTATCTCGTAATCATTCGCATACCTCCGCCACCGTTGCCAGAATTGTTCAATCCTGTTTTACTCAAACTATAAGTGAAGCTGAGTAAGAAGAAACGTCGGAGTGTTAATGCCCTTGAATCTTCGATGTAATTATTGTTGGTATTGCGGCTGATGCCAATGTTTTTATTCAGTAAATCCCGGGCACTTAGTTTCAATTCACCCCTGTTGAACAATAGCATTTGTTTGCTGATGCTGGCATTCCACAATGGCACTTCAAGGTTGAAGCCTGCTGCCCGTTGGCTATTAACAGTATAGTTAAAATCGGTAGAGAAGAAGAAACGTTTGGGCATTTCCCAATCGATGGAAGTAGTGTACTCCTGCGTAAAGTAATTTGTGTTAAGCGCAGCTTGTAAAGAGTAACTGGTTTTATTATAATTCAATCCGGTGCCGATGCCGAGATTTAGTTTGCTGTGTGGGTTTAAATCCAGGCGAATATCCGGCCCTGCCGAAAAAGTTTTGATATCATTGCCCACCGTATTGATGAATTGTTTGGTTTTAAAAATGCCGGCACTCGTACCCAGTTCGATTGTTCCTTTTAAAATCCGTAAGGGTATGCTGTAACTGATGTTGCTGTTGATGGTATACACCCCATTCACATTCACCGGCTTGCTTCTTTTAATACCAAACTGGTTGATCGAATCGTAGTTGACGATTTTATTTTGAGTGGTTTGCACCGTCAGGAACAAGAATAGATTTTTATTTCTGAACGGACTCAGAAACGTAAGACGTGCCTGTACATTTTGGTTAAACTCCTGTTTCAAATCGGGGTTGCCATCTTTTATATTTAGCGGGTTGCTGATATCTGGCACCGGCTGTAACTGGGTGATGGAAGGCTGGTTGGTATTGCTGTTGTAAGTGAGCGAAACATTTTTAAACCGGGTAAAGTTGTATTGAAAGCGTGCATTTGGTAAGACGTTTTTAAACGTTTTACGAATCAGCGAATCCTTATTGCCACTGGTGATTTTGCCTTCCAGTTCCGCTTGCTGCCAGTTGGCACCAATGGAATAGTTGTAACTTTTTTTCTGCTTACGGATGCGGATACCGGTATTGGTAAAACCGTAGCTGTTTTCAAAATCGTTGCTCAAAAAACTATTCCGCTGGTCGTATTTGCCGCTGCCTTTATTGTAATCAAAAGTGTTTTTTTTAGCAGTGCTGATATTGTTGCTTTTGCTTACACTAAACTCCAACAACGATCTCTTCCACATT
>JBGSMI010000301.1:0-21191 GCA_041740215.1 Ferruginibacter sp. | reverse complement strand
TCTATTTTTGCCTGGACAAGAGGTCTTGCATTCCGTGGTAAATTAGACAACAACCAGGCGTTGATAGATTTCTGCCTCGCACTGGAAGCCGTTTGTATTGAAACCGTAGAAAGCGGAAAAATGACCAAAGATTTAGCCGTTTGTATTCATGGCAATAAAGTTAGCCACGGCGATCATTATTTGTACACCGAAGAATTTTTGGATGCAATTGATGAAAACCTGCAAAAGAAAATGAACATCAGCTAAGCTGACTATTTTTATAATTATTGGGGCAACTTTGGTTGCCCCTTTTTTATGTCTGCAACTTTATTTGAGGAAGCAAAAAATGATGAACCCGGCAGATGAACCCTGATTAAACTTCAGTGGCGTCGCAGCCGATAGCTATCGGCTCTTGTACTGAAAATCTATATTGAACTTTCTCCACAATATTTGTTTAAACACATAGCAGGTTTTATAGCAACGTTTTTCAATAAATAACCCTACATCTGCTTTACAATAAAAACCGGCTCATGTAAAATCGGAAAATTACAGGAGTTGGCAATGTAGCAACGTTCATTTGCTTTATGATGCAGAGCAGTTGCTTTTGCAAGCTTCGTCTCATTGGCAATTGTAACGGTTGGATGCAACACCACTTCTGTAAATCGTCCGCCACCATTGGCAGTTTCAGTCATGGTACCAGTGGCATTATCGGTATATTCTGTTACAATTACTAAAGCATCGGCACAAAGGTGCAGATACCAAAGCATGTGACAGGTTGAAATGGATGCCAAAAATAATTCCTCAGGATTGTGCATGTTTGCATCGCCCCTGAATGCAGGATCAGACGAACCATTGATGCTTGCTTTATTTTCAATTTCAATCAAATGACTTCTTTCATACGCTTTATAATTGGCGGTTCCTTCTCCTTTGTTACCAGTCCATTTTATTGTTAAAGTATAGTGATGTTGCTTGTTCATGTCAATCTGTTTTATTGCTGATGTGCTGTTAAATGACGCCAGCTTTTAAATACCACTTAATATCCGGCGATGGTAATTTATTTGGCCGAGGTGGTAATTTAAATGCGTTTGCAAATGCAGTAAAAAATAAAGCGTCGTCATTGGATACCCCAAAACTTCTGAAGGATACATCTGTTGTAACTGCTCATCGGAAATCTTTTCAAAAGTTTCTTTTATCATAAGCTATACCTGGTCAATATTTTCTAGCATCCAATCCCGCGAAATATTTTTGCCTGAAAACTCCAAATCCCGATCCCGGATATAATCAGTATTTCCCAGCGTAGCGCCAATATAAGTGTTCAAATTGCCAATCAAATGCAGGCAAAGGTTTCCGGCAGAATTACCAATTCCATCCACCGTTTTCCAGAGCAGGGTTTCATCTTCATAGGCTGCTATTTCCTGCTAAAGCCTTATTAAATCCCTCCCAAAAAGCAGTTCAATATTTTCTTTTATCATAACCTTTTTTTCTAACCCAAATATAATTCAGCTAGAACTTCCATTTATTGCTGATTGGGTAACAGGTTTAAAAATTGTAATATTTTTCTTCTATCTTGAAGAGGTTTTATAAAAGCACCAACGCAAAACAATAATGACAACACCTCAAAAAAACAATCCCCTTCACGGGAAAACATTGTCGGACATCCTTAATTATTTATTGGAAAAATACGGATGGGAAGAGTTGGGCAGCATTATCCGCATCAAATGTTTTAATGACAATCCGAGTATTCAATCCAGTTTAAAATTTTTACGTAAAACAGACTGGGCACGCAAACGAGTGGAGGAGTTGTATATTGATTCGCTATCCGGGAAATGATATCCCTGCTGAAATATGCATAAAAAATCCGGGAACAAACTTGATCCCCGGATTCAAAAACTTGCTCGTTTAAACGATGCCCAACCGTCTTTACAGGATGAGGATCAGCAACAATAGTATGATGATAATTGCGCCTACAGAAAGATAAACCCTTTTGTTTAAGCCGTCGCCATCCTTTTTCAATTGCAGCAATTCCTTCTTTAACTCCTTTTTCTCTGTGGCCGACAAACTGGCTATATCCATATTTTGTATCTCGGTTACCCGGGTAAACAGATGGGCATAGCGGGCATCGGCTGCGCTGTCAGTAAGTGCTGCATCCTTTACAGTAGCGGTTGAAGTGAATGGCGTCGTAAAGGCAATAACAAGTAGCAATGAGGCGGTTTTCAGCAATTTCTTGATTGACATTTTTGTGAATTTTAAAGATTAAAAAATAATAAACAAAATAAAAATAGCAAAATACCACAGGGAAAACTACATTTTCCATATTTATTTATCTCAGCCATTTCCCCGTTAAGTTGGTCTCTTCCTGCCTTTTACGGATTTAAGAACGAGATAGCCGTTTGATAGGGCGTATTTAAAAATTGTTGCAGCTCAATACAGGGTTGCCAACCTTTTTTAAAATGCTTTTTAGTAGAAAACAACCTGCTCAAGGTTGGCAACCCTTCCAACAATAATAAATGCACCCGTTTGCCCCCAGGCAGTTTTTTATTTAATGTCGAAACGTATCTTTGCATCGAAGAATTTCGATATGAATAAAAAAGGAAAAGTATTGATGGCAATGAGCGGCGGTATCGACAGTACCGTGGCAGCCCTCATGCTTCATAAAGAAGGATATGACGTAATTGGCATTACAATGAAAACATGGGATTATGCTACCAGCGTGGGCACTACCGGCAAAAAAGAAACCGGCTGTTGCAACCTGGATAGTTTTAACGATGCCCGGCAAGCTGCTGTACAGCATGGTTTTCCGCATTTTATTTTAGATATCAGAGAAGAATTTGGTGATTTTGTTATTGACAATTTTGTAGAAGAATATATGGCGGGCCGCACCCCCAATCCATGCGTAATGTGCAATACACATATTAAATGGCGGGCCCTGCTCAAACGAGCAGATGCCCTGGGTTGCGATTTTATAGCCACCGGCCACTATGCACAAATTCACCAGCATACCAATGGACGTTATTTTATTCGCAAAGGAATTGATGAAACCAAAGACCAGAGTTATGTATTATGGGGACTTCAGCAAGATCTGTTGAGCAGAACCCTGCTGCCGTTGGGTACGTATCATAAAACTGAAATCCGCCAGATGGCGCATGACTTTGGCTATCCCGAACTGGCCAAAAAAGCCGAGAGCTACGAAATATGTTTTGTACCAGACAATGATTATCGTGGATTTTTAAAGAGAAATGTAGCCGGACTGGAAGAAAAAGTAGCGGGAGGCAACTTTGTAGATAAATCCGGAAAAATCCTGGGGCAGCATAAAGGGTATCCTTTCTATACTGTCGGACAACGAAAGGGATTAGATATTGCATTGGGCAAGCCCGCCTTTGTAACCGGTATTGATCCCGAAACCAATACAATCGTATTGGGGGAAGAAGAGGATCTGAGAGGCAATGAAATGAAGGTGGCAAAAATTAACTGGATCAAATACGAAGGGCTTATAGAAGGGATGGAAATGCATACAAAAATCCGGTATAAAGATAAAGGCGCAATTAGTAACCTGTTTACATACGAAAATGGTGTAGAAGTTCGTTTTTATGATAATGTAAAAGGAATTGCCCCGGGACAGAGTGCCGTTTTTTATGAAGGAGATGATGTGGTTGGTGGCGGTATTATTCAACGCTTCACCAATTAGCCCCATTAACATCCGGACTGAATTAAAGCATAAAGAAGCAGCCTTTTATAATTATTTCAGGTCCTACTTTGTAACTTTTTGAATTATGAAAAGAATTATTTTATTCTCTGGTGTAGTTGTACTGCTGGCTTTGAGTGCCTGTAAAAAGCTGTCAGAAGAAATAATCAGTGCGCCCATTGAAGCTTTTGCTCCGCTGATTGAAGGTAAATTTATCACCTACCAGTTAGATTCCTTTAAATATTTACCTTTCAGCCTCGATGATACCACTATTACCTATCAGGTAAAACATGTAGTGGATGCATTGGTAACGGATAATCTGGGCAGACCAACTTACCGGATTTTAAGATACATCCGCAAAACAGCACAAAATCCGTGGGTACCGGATAATAGTTTTACTTCTGTAAATACAGGTAGTACGCTTGAATTTGTGGAAAACAACCAACGCTTTTTGAAACTAAAATTACCAATTAGAGAAGGCTATAGCTGGAAAGGAAATTCTTATATCGACACGTATTCTTTAAACTCAAAAGTACGATATCTTGACGATTGGGATTATAGTTACGACAGTGTATATAAGCCACTTACTTTGGGTACCATTAAATTGGATAGCACGATCCGGGTAAATCAAAGGGATGAGGTAATTGGAAACCCTGCCGATCCAAACTCTTATAGCGAAAAGAACCTCGGTATGGAGATTTATGGGAAAGGCATTGGTCTGGTGTACCGCAAATTTCTTCACACAGAATTTCAACCTGCCACTCCCGGTAATCCTGGTAATTTTGTAGATGGCTCTTACGGCATTACACTAACCATGATCGACCACAATTAAACGGGTCATTTAAAATTGTCGGAAGGGTTGCTAACTTTGTGCAGGTTCTTTTTTGTTAAAAGCACTTTAAAAAAGGTTGGCAACCCTTTATTGAGCTGCGACAATTTTAAATACGCCCAATTAAATAGCGGCGGCTAATTATTGAGTTTTCTACTTAAATTTGATCAGCTCCGTAAATGGTTATCAACTTACAGTATGAAAAAAATATTGATCATTGTTTTTCTTCTTGGAGGTTCAACAAATTCCTTTGCCCAATATTCAAGTTACATCATACAGTTAAAGGACAAAGCTGGCACACCGTTTAGCATCAACAAACCACTAGAATTTTTAACCCAGCGAGCTATCAGCAGAAAGGCACGACACAATATCCAAATCGATCAAACGGATCTGCCTGTTACACCCCGATACTTGGATAGCATTCAACTTTCAGGAAATGTTTCGATACTTAATATCAGTAAATGGCTTAATCAGGTAAGTATTCGTACAACCGATGCTACGGCGTTGGCCAAAATAAATACCTTCTCGTTTGTAATTGCATCATCGCCCATAGCTGCAAGGCCACAAGCAATCAATGTGCCGGTTGATAAGCAACTGGATCCTCCAATAAGTGCCCGTCCCACAACGCCTGCCAGGCCTCAAAATCCCTTTGATATCTTTGATTATGGAAACGCCTATGCACAGATTCACTTACACAATGCTGAGTTTTTGCATAACCTTGGGTTTAGAGGTGAGGGATTGCAACTGGCGCTTATGGATGCTGGATTTTATAATTATAAAACCCTACCCACATTTGACAGTGTACGGATCAACAACCAAATTTTGGGCACCTGGGACTTTGTAGCCAACGAAGAATCGGTAAATGAAGATCATCTGCATGGCATGAATGCTTTCAGTACTATCGCAGCCAATCTGCCGGGGTCATTTGTTGGTACTGCCCCAAAAAGTTCATTTTATTTATTTCGAACAGAAGATATTTTTAGCGAATACCCCATTGAAGAATTTAACTGGGCTGTAGGTGCAGAAAGAGCAGATAGCCTTGGCGTAGATGTAGTTTCTGTATCGTTGGGTTATAATAATTTCGATAATAGCGTTTTCAATTATAACTATTTCCAACTGGACGGAAATACCACTTTGATTGCAAAAGCTGCCGACCTTGCAGCAAAAAAAGGACTATTGGTAGTAGTAGCAGCGGGTAATGCAGGCACCAGCACCTGGAAACAAATACTTACCCCGGGAGATGCGGATAGTGTATTGGTTGTAGGTGCCGTGGATTTAGCCAGACGGGTTGCTGACTTTAGTAGCTATGGCCCCTCTGCTGATGGACAAATTAAACCCGATGTTGCAGCTATTGGCCTTGGTGCTGTAATAGCAGATCAAAACACGGGGGAACCGATATTGAGCAACGGCACTTCCTATGCATGTCCAATAATGGCTGGAGTTGCCAGTTGTCTTTGGCAGGCATTTCCCGAAGAAAACAATATGGCAATTATTGATGTTTTGCGTAAATCATCTGACCGGGCCAATAATCCGGACGACCGCACCGGCTATGGCATACCAGATGCAAAAAAAGCATTTGTAATACTGCTAAGGAAATCTTTTACAAGGCAAATAGATCTTGAAGTAGATTGTAAAACACGGATCAGTTTTACCATAAAAAAGGAACATGGTATGAGTATGGTAATTGAAAGAAAATTACCGACAGATATCAACTACGTTGAAATTTCCACCATTCAATTTACGGGTAATTTTGCAGCGGGCACAGTAAATTATATAGATGAACTCGCAGGCGTTTCCGGAGGAATTGATATCAGGTACCGCTTAAAAATGAACATTGCTTCAGATACCAGCTTTTACCTGGATTCAGCAACTGTAAATTATAGACAGGCTTGCACTTCCATAGTTGAAAAGATTACCATCAGTCCAAACCCGGTTACAGACAGACTGTCGATCTTAATTGCTAGAAACAATATTGCAAGAGCATCCATCATTATCCACAATGGTACAGGACAAAAAATATACAGTAAGACTCAAGTGGTAAGCGGTTCAGAAATAGTTTCCATTCCCATGAAACAAATAAGCAGGGGCATCTATTTTGTTACCATCTATCTAAATGATAAAAAAGTATTGACAAAAAAAATTATCAGGAACTAAGGAATATTTGATTTAGGTGTCAATAGCGGATAAATATCGTACACGGATTATTGCTTCTCAAAAACAGCTACAAACATACTGTCGGCTTTTTTCTCATAACCGGCTAAAAGTTCCTGATGCAGAAATTTGCCACTACAATCGCTGGCAATAAATTCTGCTACACTTTCATTTTCATGTTTAAAAACCGAGCAGGTAATATATATAAACAAACCGCCTTTACGCAGGTGTGGTAAAATATTGGAAACGATTTTTTTTTGACGAGTACAATAGTCCTGTATCGATTGCTTTTTAAAAAAACACAATTGTTCTGGTGTTCTGCTCCAGGTGCCGCTACCGCTGCAAGGTGCATCACAAATGATTAAATCAACATCCGTTGCCAGTGCTTTTACATTGCTATTGCTAATATCTGAAATGAAATATTTATACTCTTTTATACCCGCCTTTTTAAACCTTTGATGCAAATTTAATATAATGCCCGCCCTGATATCTGAGACAGTCAGCTCAAATTTTTGACTTAATATATCGCTTAGCAGGATTGATTTTCCGCCGCTTGCTGCACAGCAATCCCACACAGATAAATTCGAATTCCGCTTTTCGATCGTTTCACCAAAAGGCAAACGGTTATCCCTGATGTAATCCAATACCTTTTGTGAATTATAATCCTGAATCACCACTTCTTTATCAATATCAAAGTAATCTTCCAAATTGACAGGCACGGTAAATTGCACACATTCTTCATCGATTAACTGAAATGGCAGTTTTGATTTTTCCAGCTTTTTTAAAACAATTGCCTTAGCCTTCGGACGAATGCGCATGAAAAGGTATGGCTGTTTTAATAAGGATTCAATAAATGGAACAATCTGAATTTCTTTACCCAATTCATCCGCAAACGGAAAAATATCCAACAAACAAAATTGGTTTTGAACAATCGTAATTTTCTCTTGCAAGGATGCAGTTACTAAATTATTCCATTCCGGTTTTAGCTTTTCCAACAATGGTGACGGTTCTGTTTCGCACAGGAAGGAAGCGAGCAGCATTTTTTGATCAGCAGTTAGATTGCCGGCCGCAAACCCTATCCTAAAGTAGTTGTAACAAAGGGCTGCAATTTGCTTTCTGTCTTTAGAACCATATTTTTTATCGGCTGCAAAAAAATGCTTTATAAAAACTGCAAAAGGTTTTTCACCATTATAGGTTTCAATAATATTGAGGGCGGAGTTTATATAGGAGTGGTAACGGCTCATTTAAAAAAATTAAAACGGCTGGAAAAATCCAGCCGTGAAAAATATCATTAAAAAAATTAAAGCTCCAGCAAACTTTTTACCGGGTCTTTACCAAATAAAAGTAATGCAGGATTTTCGAGTAATTCTTTCACCCGAACCAGAAAACTTACAGATTCTCTACCATCAACAATTCTGTGATCATAACTAAGTGCCAGATACATCATTGGCTTAATCACCACTTGCCCCCCAATTGCCATCGGTCTTTCCTGTATTTTATGCATTCCTAATATAGCGCTTTGCGGAATGTTAATAATTGGCGTACTCATTAAACTGCCAAAAACACCGCCATTGGTAATGGTGAATGTTCCACCGCTCATTTCCTCGATGGTCAATTTATTTTCTTTGGCTTTTGTTGCCAGTTCTACTACTTTTTTCTCAATTTCCGCCATACTTAAACTTTCCGCATTTCTAATAACCGGCACTACCAATCCTTTCGGAGCAGATACGGCTATTGATACGTCCACATAATCATGCAGGATTATATTCTCTCCATCAATCATGGCATTTACAGATGGCCAATCCTGCAAGGCAAAGCAACAGGCTTTAGTAAAAAAACTCATGAAGCCAAGATTTACACCATGTGCTTCTTTAAATTTTTCTTTATTTTTCGCCCGAATCTCCATGATGGCACTCATATCTACTTCGTTAAAAGTAGTGAGCATTGCGGTTGTATTCTTAGCTTCTACCAAACGACGGCTAATCGTTTTGCGCAGGTTGGTCATTTTTTGCGCTTTTTCATTGCGATTAAATAATTCAATACCTGGTATTCGACCTGGATTATTGATTGCTTCCAGTACATCCTGCTTTACGATTCGGCCATTACTCCCGCTCGGAGTTACAGATTTTACATCTATTTTCTTATCTGCAATGATGGCTGCAGCTACCGGAGTTGCCTTAATATCATCAGCCGGAACAGGTTTAGGCGAAGGGGTGGCTGCCGCTTCAGCAGGTGCAGTTTTAACGCCTTCCGCTTCTTCCTGTTTTCCGGCAGGTCGTTCGGCTTCCGTATCAATACTACAGGCTATATCGCCGATTTTTAAAGTATCGCCTTCCGCTGCGATCGTATTTAGTATCCCGGCTTGTTCCGCATTAATTTCAAAAGTTGCTTTTTCGCTTTCCAATTCTGCAATTACCTCGTCTCTTTCCACCCAATCACCGGCTTTTTTTATCCATTTCACCAGTGTAACCTCAGTTATACTCTCGCCCACAGAAGGTACTTTTATTTCTAATGCCATTGGTATTTTTTTTATTTAGGCGAATTTCGGTTAAATAAAAGTATTAATAAAATCGTTTTACAAAAAGAAATCCACTAAATCTATTTTGAATTTCACCCATTTAGGGGATGGTAATTACAAATGCTTTATATATCTTTATTGTTGTTAAATAACGGGGTATTCCGTAACCGTTTAATAACTAATAAAACCCGTACACTAACAATTCAAAACCAGATGAAAATAATCCTATACTTTCGGCATCAAAATGAACACTTTTTTTATTTTAAAACATATATTTCATGAGGCGCAAAAAATTACACACAATAATATGGGCTTTTGCTATCCCAGTATTTAGCAATCTGGCATCCGCACAACTGGTAATTGACAATGCCCAGTTTTTTATACAGCCCGGTGCCACGGTTACTGTGCAAGGCGATGTTACCAGCAACGCTGATATATTGGGCACCGGATTATTACAATTGAAAGGTACGGCCCAGCAAAATGTCAATATGAATGGGTTTAATATTCCAAATCTGGAAATTGACAATACCAATAATGTGGTGCTTACTGGTAATACCAGGGTTGGTAGTTCCGTTTTGTTTACAAATGGTAAAGTGCAACTGGGTAATTTTAATTTTGTTCTTGCCTCTGCTACAACTGTAACTGGCGCAGCAACCAATAAATTTTTAGAAACCAATGGCACCGGATTTGCCCAGAGGACTATCGGAAACGCTGCTGCATCTAACCAGATTATTCCGGTTGGTGCAGGTTCGAATTACGCACCGGTTTCACTTACACATGCTGGTGGAACATACGCTAATGCAGTGTTGAGTGCACAAGCTAAAACCGGTAAAAGTCCCAATAGCCATATACGCACGGAATCTTATACCAATGTTTACTGGCCCGTTTCAACATCGGGTGTTACCGGTGGAACGTTTACAGGAACTGGTACTTACCCCGCCGATGGAGCACCAGGTTTTACGGGTACTGAAGCAGATATCCGGGGAATGAGTTTTAATGGAACGGATTGGAGTTTAACAGGTCAGGCAAATAATGTTTCAGCAAATACTGTAACTGCACAGTTAGCTGCCAATTCAGGGCAAATTGCAGGCATGAATAGATTTGTTTTGATGAATTCAAAAGTTTTACTGCAGGGAGCTAACGTTGTAGGTGGAGTTATGAGCGACGCATTAAGAACTGGTACCAACGTGATACCAACTACTGAACCGTATAGGGCTGCTCCTTATAATTTTGTAAGTTTAAATGGCGGAGTTCGGGAAGTTGCTATTGGATCAGTATTTAATGATTTAGGATCTTTTAATAATATAGTTGATTGGGTGTTTCTTGAACTAAGGAATGCTGTGACTTCTGGAAGTACATTGTTGCAGACACGATCAGCTTTTGTACAAAGGGATGGAGATATCGTTGACATAGATGGAACGAGTCCATTATATTTCAAGAATGTAGATGCTGGCAATTATACCATAACAGTTCGTCATAGAAACCATATGGCTATTTCGACAAATAATACCGCTGCTTTTTATAAGAACTTAACTCTTGCATCTTCTACACCTGCACTTGATTTTACTGCTCCGGCTACAAACGTTTTAGGTGCAGCCAATGTAAATTATGTACAGGTTGGTGGGTTTAATATGATGTATGCAGGAAATGCAAATTTTAATTCACTTATAAACTACAGTGCCTTAGGAAATGACAGGTTGTATCTTTTGAATACAATTCTTGGAGGCGGATCTACAAGTTCCGTGGCAGGTTATAATGCTGGAGATTTAAATATGAATAAAATCGCTAACTACTCTGCTCTTGGAAATGACAGATTATATCTCCTGAATACAGTTCTAGCAGGCTCATCCACTGGTTCTAAAGTGCAAGTTCTGCCAAACTAAATTGACTTATTAAACAACATTAGATAATTTAACTAAAATAAAAATATGAAGAAGCTAATTTTACTAATAATCGCATTCTCAGGAATATTGAGTATGTGTAAAGCACAAAGGGTTCAGGGTACAATAAGAAATTCTAATATCCCTGCAAACAATCAAATCATTGTATCAATTAAACCGACTGTTTCCTTTAATGCGTTGATTTCAAACCTAATAGTGTGTGTACAAGTACCTGCTTCTGTGGGTGCACGCCCGACTGTAACCTTCTCAAATCTGCAACCTAATCTATTCGCCACCTGGACACAATTAGATATGGATCAGGGGGATGGTTTTTATACGTGGGGATTCAATTGCGTAGCGCCCGGTGCTGGTAATTCTGGTGCTACTGCATGGGCGGCAGCTGAGTTAGATGTGCTTCAAGTTAATTTCATTGGTGCGCCTGGTGCACCGTTTAATGCACGATTAGCCCATTATCTGGATGGCGGTATACTTCTAGATAAATTTGCACTATTCTATGTGGAAACAAACCTTGCTGCTGTCAATGATGGTGTTATTTCAGATTGGGGTAACCTTTTCTATGGAACGGGTGTATCAAATGGAGCAACAGCAGCAGGAAATATTGGTGTACCTAATGCAGAATATTCATATGTAACAGCTCCAAATGTAGTTTTACCTGTTAAGTTTTTAGGTTTCAATGTTGTCAAAAAAAGTAATGATGGTTTAATTAGCTGGCAGGTTGAAAGTGAAAGTTCTATTACCGATAGATACGAAGTGGAAAGAAGTTTGAATGGGGTTGATTTTCAAAAGATAAATACCATTACTCCCAAAAATAATGGCAGCTCTACCAACAGTTATGAATTAACTGATGTCAATTTATCCACGGTTCGTTCTAACGGAGTCATTTTTTATCGTATTAAACAGATTGATAAAGATGGCAAATTTGTCTACACGGGGATAAAAAACCTTCGCCTTGATTCCAAAGCAATTGCAATAGGGGTTTATCCAAACCCAATCAGAAATTTTGCTAATTTATCAATCTATCTCGAACAAGACTCCAATGCAACCATCACCATTAATGATGCGTCTGGCAAACAGCTACAAAACATACAGATGGCGCTTTTTAAAGGTCCAAACATTAAAAAAATAAATATGGGATCGCTTGCAGCAGGCAGTTATATTTTAAAAGTTCGGACAGCCAATGAAACAGAAATTATCTCAGTTGTTAAAACAAACTAGTGTTCTTTAAAGCCTACTATCTCAAAATGATAACACGAATTTTAGGCACTAATTACACGAATTAAGAATTAACGACTGTATCAATGAGAGTTGTAAAGTTGGAATAGTAGAATAAATAGTGCTCAAATTTAAAGTTCACACAGCACTAGTACGCTAAAAATATTTAAAACAGAAGCCCTGCCATTTGATTGGCAGGGCTTCTGTTTTTATACCGGTCAGCTATATTTTTAATTAATTCATTTCAAAAAATGCAAACTGTATGTTCCAGTTTCAGACTCTTCAAACCTAATTTCAGTAAAATTCGCCACAGGCATTCCATACATTATTTATTTCGCATGTATTAGTAAAGGCTAAATTTTAAACACAAAAATACCGGCTGTTTGCCGGCATTTTTTATACCACAAATCGTTCTAAAGCGATTAAAGGGAGAATGCTTTATCAATAATTTCGGCCTGTTCCTTTCCGTGAATTTTTGAATAGCCTGTTGCGGTGGAAGCGCTCGGAGTTCGACTGGTGATAAAAAAATTGATGTTTCTTAAATTCATACGTAAGAAAGTGGCTGCCCCCATATTCAGCGGCTCCTCCTGCACCCAATGCCAGATGGCTTTGTTATATTTTTGATACAGTTCATCCAGTTTTGTTTGTGGCAATGGATGAATCTGTTCAAGCCGGATCAATGCAACATCCGTTCTGTTGTCTTTTGCCTGTCTTTCAGCCAGATCGAAATACATTTTACCACTACACATGATTACTTTCGTTACTGCAGCAGCATCTTTTACAAAAGAATCATCAATTACTTCTTTAAACCCGCCAGATGTAAATTCGCTGGCCAAACTGTAACTACCCGGGTGACGAAGATTTGCTTTTGGTGAAAAATTAATCAATGGTTTTCTAAACGCCCATGCCAGTTGCCTACGCAACACATGAAAGAAATTAGCAGCAGTTGTTACATTTGTTATCACCATATTTGACTCTGCACACATTTGTAAAAAACGCTCCATCCTTGCACTACTATGCTCAGGTCCTTGCCCTTCGTAGCCATGTGGCAATAACATTACCAACGCATTCATGCGTTGCCATTTGGTTTCAGCCGCTGCAATAAACTGGTCGATCATCGTTTGGGCACCGTTACAAAAATCGCCGAATTGTGCTTCCCAAATTACCAGTGCATTTGGATTTGCCATGGAATATCCATATTCAAAACCTACTACCGCATATTCACTCAACAATGAATTATATATCCTGAAGGGAGCCTGCATCTCTGTAAAATGATTCAACCTATTATATTCAGCATTGGTATTCTCATCGTATAAAACTGAATGACGGTGACTAAAAGTGCCTCTCTTTACATCCTGCCCGCTCATCCTAACATCCTTTCCTTCTATCAATAAACTTCCATAGGCCATTAACTCACCAGTGGCCCAATCTACCTTTTGTTCGTCTGCATGTAACTTGAGTTTATCCTGCAACAATTTTTCCACCTTGCGCAGTGGCTTGAAATCTGCGGGCCATTTCATCAACCCCTCAAACAACAACGTAAAGTCCGGCTCAATAATGGCTGTAATCGGTGAATGTTCAAAATCGTTTGTAAAGGCACGCCTTAAACTCTTCCACCAAAGCTCTGGTTTTTGAAAAGTATAGGGTAGCGGATTTTGTTTTACTTCGTCTAATCTTTCCTGCAAGTCGGCCAAAAATTGTTTTTCCATTTCTTTTGCCAACTCTCTTGCTTCCGGTTCGCCATTTTCGATGAGGTATTGCGTATATACCTCACGAGGATTGGGATGCTTGTCGATCAAGGCATATAATTGCGGCTGAGTAAACTTGGGCTCATCGCCTTCATTGTGGCCATGCTTTCGATAGCAAACCATATCAACAAATATATCATTGTTAAATTCCTGACGATACTGAGTAGCAATTTCTACTACTTTAACCACAGCTTCCGGATCATCCCCGTTTACATGAAATACAGGCGCCTTTACCATAGCTGCTATTGATGTACAATAATCAGCACTGCGGTCATCATCAAAATCGGTAGTAAATCCAATCTGGTTGTTGATTACAAAATGGATAGTACCACCGGTATAATACCCTTTTAAATTTGACATTTGCAATACTTCATACACAACACCTTGTCCCGCCACCGAAGCATCTCCATGGATGAGTATGGGTAGTATTTTATCGAAATCACTATTGTACAATACATCTGCCTTACAGCGGGCAAAGCCTACCACCACGGGATCTACCGCCTCAAGGTGTGAGGGATTGGGACAAAGTTTTAAATTGATTTTATTACCCGAGCTGGTTTCTATATCACTGCTAAAACCAAGATGGTATTTAACATCTCCAGAACCCATGGTCGTATCGGGGGTTGCGGTTCCTTCAAACTCACTAAATATCTGTTCGTACGTTTTACCTAAAATATTTGCCAATATATTCAATCTTCCGCGGTGTGCCATTCCGATTACCACTTCCTGAACTCCACTCACTGAAGCCGTGTTGATAATAGCATCCAGAGCGGCTATGGTAGTTTCGCCCCCTTCTAATGAAAATCTTTTTTGCCCAATGTATTTTGTATGAAGGAATTTCTCAAACATCACTCCCTCATTCAGCTTTTGCAGGATTCTTTTCTTCTGGTTGATAGGCACTGGTTTTAGCATCGTTTGTTCCACTGCATTGATCAGCCAATCTCTTTTCTTTCGGCTGTTTACCGAACTGAACTCTACGCCGAGATGAGTTGTGTAACATTTTTTTAAGTGATCTACGATATTTTGAAGCGTTGCGTTACCAAGCCCTACAAATTTACCAGCCTCAAAGCTTACGGATAAATCAGCATCGGTAAAACCAAAATTTTCCAATGCAAGATTTGCCTTGCGATCTTTTCTTTCTCTGATGGGATTTGTTTTCGCAACCAGATGCCCTTTTCTGCGATAGGCCAATATCAACTGGTAAACGTTGAATTCCTTATTCAGCCGTGCTGTACTCAAGGCTGCACTGTCAGTTGGCACACCCTCTTTGCTGCTACCATTAAAATTGCTGGTTGCAAAATCAAAACCTTCAAAAAATTTACGCAACTCTGCATCAATGCTGGAAGGATTTTTTACAAAGTCATTGTACAGGCTTTCGATATATGCCGGATGGGCGTTGGTGATGTATTGAAAATCCTTCATTTTAAAATAGACAATTTGTTTATGATGGTACCTCAATTGAGGATTGCAAATATCGGTGATTTAACCATTAAATGAAAGTGGGATTTTACGCTTATTCGTTAAAAAACCAACAATTATGGCACTTAATAAAACATATCCCGTAAAATAATAAAATCCGGGTTCAAGCGAAGCCATGGTATTTTTCATCGCCTTTGCACCCAGAAAAGCAATAAAAATACTGATGGCAAATACATCCGCCATCGCCCATTTACTAATGAAACTTACATATTCCTGCCATTTTGGGGCAACATTTTTAGCCAGCAGAATATAAAATACGATGACCGATTTCACCAAAGGCACAATAATTCCAAAAACCAAAATGAGCAAAAAAGGGAGGTAATTGGCACTTTCCCACAATGAGTGCAAAGTTCCCAACACACTTTTTTTTTCATTAAAAAGATTGATGTCAATAAAAAACTTAGCGGTAATATCTATTTTAAGCAGGTCGACTACCAGACCAAAAGACAACAAGACCAACGAAACGACGTGCAATACTAAAAGAACAATCTTTTCCATCCGGCAATTTTATAGTTGAAATGTTTTTTTAAAGGGAGAATAAGGTAAATTTGAAAATTCCTTTTTTGATATTGTTTATTTCTTGTTTCAAATCCCTATCTTTGCAGCCCAAAAATAAGATTTAAATGGCAAACCATTCAGCAACTAAGAAAGATGTGCGTCAGAGCAGCAAGCGTAATGAACGTAACCGTTATTATGGAAAAACAACCCGTAACGCAATACGTGATATTAAAGCAATTGATGAAAAAGCAGGTGCTACCGAAAAGCAACCACTTGTTGCCTCGATGATTGATAAATTAGCTAAGCGTGGAACTATCCACAAAAACAAAGCTTCTAATTTAAAAAGCAAACTGGCTAAAAGAATTAATGCACTGACTAAGTAATTCATCGTTACTCCTCAAAATATTATCACAACCCATTAGGTTAAACTAATGGGTTTTTTGTTATGGGGTAAATAATTTCGCTCGCCACGATTCCATAGCCAGTTCCCTGATTGTTTTACTCCAATATCGAATCGGGATTTCCGATGCTCAATTGCTGTGGGCGTGTTTAAAATTGTCGCAGCTCAATAGAGGGTTGCCAACCTTTTTTAAACTGTTTTTAGCAGAAACGAACCTGCACAAGGTTGGCAACCCCTCCGACAATTTTAAATGCACCCTTTGCTGTTCGTTACTCTGTTTTGTACAGGCGGAAAAGCCGGTGCTAAAAAATAATGTAGCTTGTGAAAAATTTTTTATTCGAATGAAGCTTCTAGTTACATCCTTCTTCATTGTATTTCTTTTTTCAATTTCAACTGTTTATTCGCAGCAATGCAGGTTTGAAAAAACGGGTGGCGAAGAAACCGCCACTTATTTTGAAGCTATTGAATGGTACAAACAATTGGATAAAATGTCGCCGTTGGTCTCCCTTAAACAAATGGGTAATACGGATGCAGGATACCCGCTGCATTTGGTGCTCGTTAGTAACAATCAGCAATTTGACCCGGTGAAATGGCACCAGCAAAAGAAAGCAGTCATCCTTATCAACAATGGGATTCATCCTGGTGAGCCGGATGGTATCGATGCCAGCATGATGCTGGTAAGAGACATTGTTGCAAAAAAAATAAAATTGCCTTCAAATGTGGTGTTGGCATTTATACCGGTTTACAATATTGGAGGAAGCTTAAACCGCACATCTTTTTCGAGGGTAAATCAAAACGGACCATTGGAATATGGATTCAGGGGCAATTCACAAAATCTTGATCTGAACAGGGATTTTACGAAGAGTGACTCCAAAGAAGCAAAGTCATTTGCTGCAATTTTTCATTTGCTGGATCCTGATATTTTTATGGACAACCATGTAAGTGATGGCGCCGATTATCAGCACACCATGACCTTGCTTACTACTCAATTTGATAAACTTGGTTATGGGTTAGGTGATTGGTTAAAGCAAATATTTGAACCTCAACTATACAGCGGAATGCGTAAAAGAGGTTGGGAGATGGTGCCTTATGTAAATTTTGAAACTGCCAATCCGGATAGCGGTATGCAAATGTTTTACGATCCTCCCAGATATTCCTCAGGTTATGCTGCCTTGTTTCAAACGATTGCTTTCATGCCAGAAACGCATATGCTAAAGCCTTACAAAGACAGGGTGCGATCGACCTATGCGCTGATGCAGACGATGATGGAACAAGCCAGTATGTATGCCAGTGAATTAATTGAACATCGTAAAAATGCAAGGCTTGCTGTAACTGGCGCAACTGATTTTAGCTTGAGCTGGAGAGTGGATACTACCCAATATTCAACCGCCCGGTTCATGGGGTACGAACAAGCTTTTAAAACAAGTGATGCGACAGGGCAAAAAAGAATGTATTACGACCGCACTAGGCCTTTTACCAAAGACGTAAAATACTTCAACGTGTTTGCGCCCTCCAATTTTGTTAAAAAACCAACCGCTTATATTATTCCGCAGGGATGGTATGCTGTTATTGACTTGCTACAGTTAAATGGTGTAAAAATGAGTGCTTTTGCAAAGGATTCGATCATTGAGGTAGAAGTATATCACATTGATGATTACACATCTGCTGTAAGGCCTTATGAAAAACATCATAAGAATAACAACGTAAAGGTTTCGGTTGAAAAACAGCATTTAAAATTCTTAAAGGGGGATTTCTATATTCCAATGAACCAGGCAGCCAACCGGTATATAACCGAGATGCTGGAGCCTACCGGCGATGACAGCTTTTTTGCCTGGAATTTTTTTGATGCCATTCTGCAACAAAAAGAAGGATACAGTGATTACCGCTGGGAAGATGTAGCAGCAACAGTTTTGAAAAACACTCCCGCTCTGCAAAAAAAATTACAGGACAAAAAAGAAGCAGATCCAGCATTTGCTTCCAACGCTTCTTCGCAACTCGGGTTTATTTATAAAAATTCTCCCTATTATGAACCAGCTCACTTGCGCTATCCGGTTTTTCGTTTTATACAATAGTATATATTTGCTTACCTAAAATTAATTCGCATGAGTAAGGAAGTTTATGCAATACCACTCAAGTATCGCAGGATGGAGAATTTGCATATTGTATTCTGGTTATTTAAAGACATTGCCTGGTGCATGTTTTGGCGCCCGCTGGGCATAGCGATGATTATTCCCACCCTTGCAATTGCGATCATAATCTCTATTAGAACAAGACAATACATGAGCGAATTGTGCCACAACCTGGCCATTGTAGTTTGGATCTCTGCTAACAGTTATTGGATGATCAGCGAGTTTTTGCACTTTGATACCTGGATTTTATTTGGCGATTACACATTCAAACATTTAGCTATCATCCCATTCGTATTAGGAATTTTGATACTTGGTTATTACTACCTCTGGTGGCACCCGAGAAATAAAGAAGCTTTGGAAGGGATGTAATACTATTGGAAAGAATTTTAAAAGAAGCCTTTCTTTATGATGCTGACTGGTGTTTTCGATTGGTTTGTCATTTTATATGAAGCATCACAAATCTTTCTAATTTTTCAAACTTAATTGGTTAAAGTTCAATAGCGATTCACTGTTGAATGAAGTGTCCCGATTAAAGACGGGATTAGTATCACCATCCGATCTATCGCATGAAGCTTCATCAAAGTTCGTTCGCTTGTTCAATAAAATAAGCGAAGTTTTTCATTCAATCAACTTTGTTCAATTTTCATATATCAATTGAATATTTTTCATTGCTGTATCTGCTCGTTATACCTGCACCCTTTGGAAGTTTTACTTGCTGCGTGGGTACTCCGATAAAAATACCACATAAAAAAATCGACAGGTGCTTAAACAGACATTCGTAAAAAAAAGCAATCATTCCCCTACAGTTTCTATTTGTATATTTGCAGCCGCTTTAATAAAGCTAAATAGTAGTACTGCCTTTGATCCGCCACCGGCGGACCCAACGATTTTCAATCAAGGTGCTTCTGCTGGTTAAAAAAATATTGTCAATTTCCTTTTCTTTTTTAGAAAAGGGTAAACATTTTTCCATGTATCGTTCTCATACTTGTGGCGAATTAAGAATCGCTGATATTAAAAAAGAAGTAACCCTGAGTGGTTGGGTTCAAACCATTCGTAAGTTTGGCAGCATCACTTTTGTGGATATTCGTGACCGTTATGGCATCACGCAACTATTGTTTTCCGAAAACCTGAATGGACAGTTGGATGCGAATCCATTGGGACGTGAATTTGTTCTGCAGGTAAAAGGAACGGTGAATGAACGCAGCAACAAAAACACAAATATTCCGACAGGTGAAATTGAAATTGCAGTTTCAGAATTTACCATCTTAAATAAATCGGCTGTACCGCCTTTTTCCATACAGGATGATACCGATGGCGGCGATGAACTGCGCATGAAATTTCGTTTTTTGGATTTACGCAGAAACATTGTAAAAAAGAACCTGGAGTTGCGCTATGCTGTTGGCCGCAGCACCCGCAACTATTTGCATGAAAATAATTTCATGGATATTGAAACGCCTTTCCTGATAAAATCTACACCGGAAGGTGCAAGGGATTTTGTAGTGCCATCCAGGATGAATGCCGGTCAGTTCTACGCATTGCCGCAAAGTCCGCAAACATTTAAGCAATTGCTGATGGTGAGTGGTTACGATCGTTACTACCAGATTGTGAAATGTTTTAGAGATGAAGATTTGCGTGCTGACCGGCAGCCGGAATTTACGCAGATAGATTGTGAGATGAGTTTTGTAGAGCAGGAAGATATTCTGAATATGTTTGAAGGGCTGGTAAAACGGATTTTTAAAGATGTAAAAAACATTGACTACACCGATATCGTGGAACGCATGACCTGGGAAGAAGCGATGTGGACTTACGGAAACGATAAGCCGGATATCCGCTTTAATTTGAAGATTGCCAATCTTAAATTTCCCTTACATACATTTCCAAAAAATGCAGAGTCGCTCGATAACTCTCCTTTAGTGGATGGGGGTTTTCCTTTATTTGATGATGCCGAAACCGTTTTGGCAATTGCCATTCCAGGTTGCAGCGAATATACCCGCAAGCAAACGGATGAGTTAACGGATTGGGTGAAACGTCCACAGATTGGTATGAAGGGATTGGTTTTCATAAAGTGTAATGCTGATGGTACTTACAAGAGCAGTGTTGATAAATTTTATAGTCCTGAAAAACTGAAAGCCATTGCAGATGCAGCCAATGCAAAAGCGGGCGATCTTGTTTTAATATTAGCTGGCGCAGAAGAAAAGACCAGAAAAGCCACCAGCGATTTGCGTATGTACATGGGCGAACGTCTTGGTTTGCGCCGGGCTGATGATTTTAAATTATTATGGGTATTGGATTTTCCATTGTTTGAATATGCAGCAGATGACAACCGATGGGTAGCAAGACACCATCCGTTTACATCGCCTAAGCCGGATCATATCGACATCATGATCAACAATAACCCCGTGATTGAAAATGCGGCTGAATACCTTGCTCATCCATACGCCGGCATTAAAGCCAATGCCTATGATATGGTATTGAATGGCAACGAAATTGGTGGTGGTTCTATCCGTATTTTTCAAAGGGCCTTGCAGGAAAAAATGTTTGCTGCATTGGGAATGGATGCGGAAGAACAACAACACAAATTTGGTTTCCTATTGGGTGCATTTGAATACGGAGCGCCACCGCATGGCGGACTGGCTTTTGGTTTTGATCGTCTTTGTGCCATCCT
>JBGSMI010000289.1:0-14202 GCA_041740215.1 Ferruginibacter sp. | reverse complement strand
GTAAAAGTTGATCCGTTTAGTGTAATTCACCCAAATGTAGAAATTGGGGAAGGCACCTGGATTGGTAGTAATGTAACCATCATGGAAGGCGCTAGAATCGGTAAAAACTGCCGTATTTTTCCTGGAGCTGTAATTGCAGCTATTCCGCAAGATCTTAAATTTGATAACGAAGTAACAACCGTTCAAATTGGTGACAACACCACCATTCGTGAATTTGTAACCATTAATCGCGGCAGTAAAGATCGCTGGACCACCAAGGTAGGAAACAATTGTTTGATCATGGCATATTGTCATATTGCACATGATTGTGAAGTGGGCAATAGTTGCATCATGAGCAATAATACACAAATGGCTGGCCATGTGAAAGTGGGCGATTTTTCGATATTGGGTGGGATGTGCGCCATTCACCAGTTTGTACAAATTGGTCAGCATGCTTTTGTAAGCGGCGGTAGCCTTGTTAGTAAGGATGTGCCGCCTTATATCAAAGCCGGCAGAACCCCACTTAGCTATGCAGGGGTCAACTCAGTTGGGTTAAAACGTCGTGGATTTTCATTGGATAGCATCAACCAGATATTGGACATTTATCGGATCATTTACAATAAAGCGATGAATACTTCGCAGGCCCTGAATTTCATTGAAGAAGAATTGCCGGCAACCGATGAGCGAGATGAAATTGTAACTTTTATTAGAGAAAGTGGCCGTGGTATCATCAAACGTTTTACAAAGGGAAGTACCGATGATGAGTAACAAATTCAATCCTGCTTATTATTAGAAGTAAAAGCAATTGCATATTTAAGCGAATTATTTAAACACAACTACTACCCAGTCAGATGCCATTAACCTAAAAATATGGCTATGGCATTTCAAATGCAGCTCAAGCTCACAAATACCGGCAAACGATATAACAGGGAATGGATATTTCGACACTTCGACTATGAGTTTTTAGCAGGTAAGAAATATGCCATCACTGGACCAAATGGTTCAGGAAAGTCTACCTTGTTGCAGGTGATAGCAGGCTCGCTTACCCACAATGAAGGATCGGTACACTTGACAGTTGGCGGTAAATTGATAACAGACGAAAGATGCTTCAGGTATGTATCAGTAGCTGCTCCTTACCTGGAGTTGATTGAAGAAATGACAGCAAATGAGTTTCTTACCTTCCACCACCAGTTTAAATCATTGATAGCATCCAAAGATGAAATTCTTGATAGGATTAGCCTCGAAAGAGCAGCCAACAAACAGATACGATATTATAGCAGCGGGATGAAACAGCGCCTAAAATTGGCGCAGGCATTTTTTAGCGATACGCCCATTTTACTACTGGATGAACCAACTACCAATTTAGATGCCGATGGTATTGCCTTGTATCAACAACTAATTGCCAATAATACCCAAAACAAACTGGTCATCATTAGTAGCAACGACCTGCAGGAATATAATTTTTGTGAGGAAGTGGTGTCGATTGGAAATTACAAGTAAATGCCATCTATTTCTTGTTGCTTTTATTTTGCCTTTATGGAATGTAAAATTCCAAAAAAAGAATGAATGGGCCGGTCATCTTCATGTATCATTTTTAATATAAATGAGCATCCCTTTGCCTATAGTTTTCAGTAGTACATCGTATTCTGGAGCTTTATATTCTGCTTAAAAAATTTAATCAAAGTTTTTTGAAATTATTAGTATGTTAATAAAACTTGTTACTAATACTATATCTCTTAAATTTGCATCATTGTTTCAATTAGTACCATTTGTATAAAAATAAAATCATACAACAATTTTCTGCTTTAGCTCTTTTACTGCTTTTTGTTTTGGGTAATACGCCTGAGCAATTGGTGCATGATCTGTTTGCAAGTCACGTGGATTATAAGAATGGAATAGTTGAACCTACTCAACCTACAAATGTCTATCAATCCAGCTTTCATTGCCAGACAGATCATTTTGTTGTTGAATCTCCCTTCACGAATGATGCCCAGTCCATACTGATCATTAGTTCGTTTAGCTATCTTCATTTTAAAAATCCACATTACAACTTTCATACAGTTGATCATCATTGCCAGCCTGCTCTTCGGGGCCCTCCTGCTTTTAGTTAGTTGAAATTAATTGCATGCTGATTCGTACAGATGCAATGCTGTAATTTTCTTTTATCAACTTCTAAAGTATTTTTAATGAAATCAATTCATTTAGTATTTCTGTTTGCATTTCTATTTGTATCCAATATTACTCAATCCACTGCCGCTATTTTATTTACAGCAGGCAATGAGTTTCATCCTCCGAAGGGGAGTTTTTCGGGTAAGGTAGCAGATGCCAAAACCAACAAACCATTACAAGGAGTTTCCATCTATTTTTCCGATATTAAAGTTGGACTTTACACCGATGCATTGGGTAATTATGAGTTTAAAAATATCCCTGAAGGCAAGCATCTGATAGAAATTTCTCATATTGGATACAATACTTTGTCTGATCAAATTGAAATAGCAAGCGAAACAAAAAAGGATTATTTTTTATCCGAATCAGTAGTGGAAAACAACACCGTTATTGTAACCGGGGTAAGCGGTGCCACGCAACTAAAAAAAGTTCCCTTCCAGGTATCGGTATTGCGACGGCAGGATTTGTTGCAAAGTGCTTCCAGCAATATCATTGAAGCATTGGCCAAGCAGCCGGGAGTTTCAAGTTTATCAACCGGGCCTGCAATTTCAAAACCTGTTATCCGTGGGTTGGGCTACAACAGGGTGTTAACCATCAACGATGGTGTGCGTCAGGAAGGGCAACAATGGGGCGATGAGCACGGAATTGAAATTGATGAATCAAGTGTAAATAAAGTTGAAATATTGAAAGGACCTGCATCGCTCATTTATGGCAGCGATGCAATGGCAGGTGTAATCAATATCATTACCAATGTGCCGGTCGAAAATAATACCATTAAGGCAAATGTGTTTACCAATTATCAAACTAACAATAAGGCAAGAACACTCAATGCCAACATAGCGGGAAATGTAAAAGGTGTCAACTGGAATTTATATGGTTCAACTGTGGCTGCCGCAGATTACCAGAACAAATATGATGGACTGGTTTTTAATTCAAAATTTAATCAGAAAAATTTTGGAGGATATGTCGGCTTCAATGGCAACTGGGGCTATAGCCATTTGCTGTTCAGTAATTTTAATTTGAAAGCAGGTTTAATAGAAGGCGAAAGAGATGCACAGGGTTATTTTATAAAACCAGTTGCAGGCGGCGGCGAAACAAGGGCAACGGAAGAAGATTTTAATAGTACCTCGCCAAAGATTCCTTATCAGCATATCCGCCATTTTAAAGTGGCCTGGGATAACAATATTAAGCTGGGTAAAAACCGCCTGACCTTTAACATAGGCTACCAGCAAAACCAGCGGGAAGAATTTGGTAATGTGGATGTTCTACAGGAACGTGCATTGTTTTTCGATTTAAAAACGATCACTTATACCGCTCAACTACACCTAAAAGAAATGAATGGCTGGAATACGTCTGTCGGTATCAACGGTATGCAACAGAACAATACTAACAAGGGCATAGAACAGCTAATACCTGATTATGATTTATTTGATATTGGTACTTATTTGTACACAAAAAAAACAATCAACAAAATAACGCTCAGTGGCGGTGCCCGTTATGATAACCGCACGCTCAATGTAAAAGATTTGTTGGATGGATCTACTGTAAAAGGTGCGTCGTTTGATAAATCGTTTGGTAATTCTTCTGGGAGCGTTGGGATGGCAGCAGCTATTACCAATCAACTGGTTTTAAAACTCAATGTGGCCAGGGGATTCAGGGCGCCTACTATTTCTGAATTGGCCTCTAACGGTGCACACGAAGGAACCATCCGGTATGAGTATGGTGATGTTACTTTGAAAAGTGAAAAAAGTACCCAGTTAGATGCGGCACTTGATTTTAATTCAGAACATATTTCAATGTCCTTTTCCGCCTATAACAATAGTTTTAATAATTTTATTTTTTACAGAAAGTTGCAGGCCACAGGAGGTGCAGATTCTACCGTAAATGTAGATGGAACCGATTTTACCGCATTTAAATTTGACCAGCGTACGGCCACACTACGAGGGCTGGAAGCGATGATTGATTTTCATCCGCATCCGCTGGATTGGTTACACATTCAGAATACATTTTCGTTGGTAGCTGGTCGTTTTAGAGAAGCTATTGAGTTGTCTAAATTTTTACCGTTCATTCCTGCTCCCCGATTGATCACCGAGTTTAGAGGCGATTTTGACAATACAGGAAAGGCCTTCCACAACTTTTTTGTGAAATTTGAAATCGACAATACATTCGCACAGCGGGATATTTTTGCAACCTATAATACTGAAACTGAAACACCGGCTTATACCTTATTGAATGCAGCCCTGGGTGCCGACATTGTTTCAAAAAACGGTATACCGCTGTTTAGTCTTAATTTTATTGTAGCCAACCTCGGCGATGTGGCTTACCAAAATCACCTGAGCCGTTTAAAATATTCAGCAGAAAATATGGCTACCGGCAGAACGGGCGTATTTAATATGGGAAGAAATTTTAGTGTGAAACTAAATGTGCCTTTATCCTGGAAAGTAAATCGCAAATAAATTCAGAAAATCATATCTAAAAGCGGATCGGCATTGTTCCGCTTTTTTTGTGTACTAAAGAAATATTTGATTGTCCTTACTGCAACGAAATTTAAAACCAAATTCGATACATATCGAATTTAGCTGTAGGTCTTTTAAAAAGGCGGTCACATTGTAAAATGCAAAAGGGCATTGCAAATCCGGTTTCAATTGCTGCTGCTTTTAAATATGACGGGCGTATTTAAAATTGTCGCAGGTCAATAGAGGGTTGCCAACTTTTTTAAAGTGTTTTTAGCAGAAAAGAACCAGCACAAGGTTGGCAACCCTTCCGACAATTTTAATTGCACCCAATATGACTGATTTTTCTTTTTACATACCTGAAGCCGTTAACTTGCAATCCTAAATAATAATGTTTTGATGACGATGAACCAATTTAAAGTGCTTGTAATTGCCTGCCTGTTTTCGTTGATACCATTTTTGGGAAATGCCCAAAACTTTGATGTTAATTTGTTGAAATCAATCAATCAGCCGGGGAGTGATTTTAAAGATGATTACTCCAAAGCTGTCAGCAATACTGTAAAGATTTACAGCCTTGCTGCACCCACAGGTATTTTTGTTGCCGGCTTATTAAAGCACGATAGAAAACTTCAAAAAGATGGCGCCTTTATGATGGCAGGTTTTATCGGAACAACGATTATTACACAGGGAATGAAAAGGATCATCAAACGGAACAGGCCTTACCTTACTTATCCTTTTATTGTGCAGCGGGTTGAAGCGGGTGGATATTCCTTTCCGTCTGGTCATACTTCGTCTGCCTTTTATACCTCCACTTATCTTTGTGTACTTTTTCCAAAATGGTATATAATCGTACCTGCAAGCCTGTACGCAGTTTCCGCAGGATATGCCCGTATTTACCAGGGCGTGCACTATCCAACAGATGTATTTGCAGGTGCTGCTCTTGGAGCAGGTAGTGCATGGCTATCGCAAAAGGCATCAAAATGGTTAGCAAAACGATCAGCAGATAAAAATCTACAAACATCTTTGGTGCCATTTTAAAAGTAATCATAGGGATGTCTTTCCAATTGTCGCAGCTTCAAGTATTTTGCGGAGACACCAAACACGGCGCAGCCCCGTCCGGTGTCATCACCGGACAAAACTGTCGGCTACAATTTGAACTGCACTCAAAGCTGCTTCCAACAAGGGAATATTATTGCTTTGTAAGATTGAACGACCGGTGCCTAAAGGCTCCACCAGTTGTCAGGATTTTTAATATGGCTGATTGATCAATTCTTTTGATACAATAACTAATACTGTGTTGTAATTTTAATAAATGTTAGAACTATCCATCAACACCCCAGCCCTTCTTTTTCCAGCCATTACTTTATTGATGCTGGCTTATACCAATCGGTTTTTATCGCTGGCCACACTGATACGTAAGCTGCACGGCGAGTATACCCGTGGCGAGAAAGAAAAGAATATTTTGAACCAGATAAAAAATATTCGCTCCCGATTAAATCTTATACGATACATGCAAAGTTTCGGAGCGTTAAGTTTCCTTTGTTGCGTTATTTGTATGTACCTGATCTTTCGCAACATGACTGTACTGGCCCACTGGGTTTTTGCGTTTAGTTTATTAACGCTTTTAGTCTCAATATTTTTATCGCTCGTAGAAATCAATAAAAGCACCAGAGCACTCGAATTACAACTAAGTGATATCGAAGAATTATCAGGCGGAAATATCTTTAAAGATATTTTTAAAAAGGAGGATTCATGAATGGGTGATGAATTATGAGTAATGAGTAAAAAAGTGAATAATAGATTGCAGTGTATTCAATATTCATCATTCCTCACTCATTCATTACTGCCTGTGGTCAAATTCTACCGGCTTGGTTTGTTTGTAATTTTCATCATAGCTTACAAAAAAGTATAAATAAATAACCCTGCTAAGCCGCATCATCCACGGTTGTAATATTACCAAAAAAACACCATTGAATACCAGCCAGTAAAATACACGGTTGTCATCGGTAGAAACGCCGATCAACACCAGCCATGCAACAAAAGTAGCCACAGATATGGCAACGGCCAAGGCATAACTCACGTAACCCGTTCCATACCAGAATCCATTTTCCAGACTATACTTTTGCCCACATTCCGGGCAGTTGTCGTACATATCGAAAATATGCGATAGCTTGATTTTTTTATAAGGATTGGGGTGTTTAAACATTGGGCCACGTCTGCATCTTGGGCACCTGCTCGTAAATACACTCCACAGATAACCGGGTTTGGGCTTTTTACTTTCCATAGTTGCAAAGTTAGTTAAAAGAGAGGACAGGTCCTTAGGATGTAACCCCTTAAATCTTCTTATGTTTTGGCAAGATATTTTTCACAACACGCTGTAACATAACATGGATAAGCTCTGGGGGGAAAAATTAAAAACTCAATATTTGCATATTGCCATTTGCCTGTTGCCTGTTGCCTATTTGGTTCTGGATTGTTCAGGTTAGGTATATTGGAATAGCGGTATTCAAGCCCTGATAGGGCGAAATATTATAGCATAGGGCAACGCCCTATGAATAATTAATATAGATCATCAAGCCCTGGAAGGGCGAAATATTCAAACCCGCTACAATCCATTTTTGCCCCCGGCCCCTAAAGGGGAGGTCTGGAAACCGCTCAAGAAAAAGGGTGAGTATTTTTGGTGGATAGAGCATAGCGGTATTCTATTTTAGTTATTTTGGAATAGCTGTATTCAAACCCTTAAGGGGCGAAATATAATAACATAGGGCACCGCCCTATGACTAATTAATAACCATCAAGCCCTGTAAGGGCGATATAACAAAGCACAGGGTGTAGCCCTGTGAAATAAATAATCAAAACCCCCAAGCCCTACAAAGACATCATTGGTCTAAAGTTGCCGGGCGCCCTCTCACCAAGAGACATGGAAAGAAAGCGCATGATCCGCCATTTATCAGCACCTGCGCCTAATTTGTCGCAGGCGCCGTTGTTGCACCTCTCCCCACCATAAATCAAACTAAGGCCTAACTGTACTCAGCCGCTACTCTTTTCAATATTTATTTTTTAATCCCCGCTCTTTTATTCATCTCATCCAATGGTATCGCAATCATTCTGCCGATTGGCTGCAATCCGCGGTAAGTAATCACCTTTAGCATTACCGCATCTTTTGGCGGAGTAAGTGCTGCGGTATATTTTGGATAAAACCTGTCTGGAAAAGAATTGTCGAAACTATAATAAATATCCAGCCCTGCTACTTCTGTCGCCAATTCAATTAGCAATTGATTGCCTGTTTTTTTTGCTGTAAAGATGGGGTCATACATGCTGGGTGCATATTTTATGTTGGTCACATCAAAACGTTTAAACTGTTGCTCTACTTTTTGCACAAAATGATTCCAGTTCTTTTTTTCTTTGGGTGACCATACCGATTCTGCTATGGCAAGTCCTCTAGGCCAGGTCATGTATTGGAGGTGCCTGGTATTGGTCATTTGTTCGGTCCAGATATTGGCTTGTCCACCTAAAATGTATTTGGCATCCACGCCTGCCGGTACCGGTTCAAATTGGTAGGCTTTGTTCAATCGTAAAGTGGCGTACACTCTTGGCTCAATTATAACATCGCCCTGCATATAATCGAGGTAGGCAAAGGTGGTTGGACTCATCACAACATTGTGTTTCAATTTGGCGGCTTCAATGCCACCTTTTTCGCCACGCCAGCTCATAACGGCTGCATTTTCTTCTAGTCCACCTTCCAGTATTTCATCCCAGCCCATCATCTTTTTTCCTTTGGATGAAATGATCTTTCCAACCCTTTTTTCAAAATAGCTTTGCACTTCATGCATGTTTTTCAAGCCTTCTTTTTTCATCAGTGTTTTTACGGCAGCACTTTTTTCCCAGAAGTTTTTGGCACATTCATCACCACCCACATGAATGTATTCAAAAGGGAAAAGGGCGGCTACTTCTGTAAATACCTTGTCTAAAAATGTATAGGTTCCTTCATTAGCGGGGCAAAGGCTGTTGTCTACCAAAGCCGTAAAAGTTCCGTCGCTGTGCCAGTCCATAATTTTTTCGCCTGACCGTACCCGGTATTTGTCTGCACCGGAAGTGCAAGCCAGATCGGGATAAGCCACAATCGCAGCAAGACTATGGCCTGGTACATCTACTTCGGGCAAGATGTTTACAAAACGGCCTTTGGCATATTCAATCACTTCTTTAATATCATCCTGTGTATAAAAGCCGCCATAGTTGAGGGGCTCGTCCGGCAGGGGTGTAGAAAAAGTTCCGAAGTAACCTGTTTTATCCACCCGCATGGCACCTTTGGTGGTAAGGTTGGGCAGTTCCTTTATTTCTATCCTCCATCCTTCGTCATCTGTTAAATGCCAGTGAAACAAATTGAATTTATAACGGGCCATTTGGTCAATAAAATCCTTTACTTCCTGTTTGGTAAAGAAGTGGCGGGATACATCAAACATCAAACCTCTCCATCCAAAACGGGGATAATCGGTAATTTCTACAGCAGGTATTTGCCAGGCGATGTTTTCAACAAGTGTTTCGCTTTCAATGGAAGGGGGCAACAACTGCATCAACGTTTGCACGCCATAAAACAAACCAGCCGGTTCATTGGCACTGATGGTAATTCCTTTTGGTGAAACGCTGAGCTGGTATCCTTCTTTGCCAATAACCGGGTTAGCCGTTTTATTAAGCACCAGTTGAATAGAAGCTGTGGCAGCCTTTTCGCTAACGGTTACGGAATAGCCCGTTGGACTGGTCAGGCGTTTTTTAATAAATTCGATGGCAGGCTGTAATGCGGGCAGGGCAGGGGCTTCAACAGAAATGTTTTCAGGCAATTGAAAATAACCTGTCTGCTGGATCATGGTAACCGGCTCGGGAATGATGGATATTTTAGTAGCAGTTGTTTGGGCATTCATGAACAAGCCCGATAAAGAACAGGTTAATAACAGAACGAAGTTTTTCATACCAGCGTGGTGGTTTAGATTTTTGAAATGTACAATTGTGTTCAAATGTAGGGATTAAATTTTAGGGAGAAGATACAGAGGAAGGTTGAAGGTTGACGCACGATGGTTGAAGGTTGAAGAATTTGAAGGTTAATTATTGAAATACGATGGCTTCAATAGTTGGAAAATCAGAAAAAAATATCAAAAAATTACAAAGAATAACAATAAATAAAGAAAATAAAACAGAGAAACATTTTCAAACAAACCAATGTTTTTGCAATTCGATAACACTGTTAGAATTCCTCGCTCTTTAGGGGGCCGGGGGGCGAAATGTGGTGATAGCTATTTTTTCGCTGTCATTATCTTTGGGCCAGTCAATGCAATCTTTAGGGGGCCGGGGGGGCGAAATGAGGTGACAGCTATTTTTTCGTTGTCATTATCTCTGGGCCAGTAAATACAATCTTTAGAGGGCCGTGGGGCGAAATGAGGTGACAGCTATTCGATGGTTGGAGGTTGAAGTACAAATGAAAGTGAAGATCTGATTGTATATGGTAAAAAGAAAAAAATGCCAACTGCTCTTAACTTGAATAATGGCTGGAAAACAAGCGACTTACTTTATGTCGATATTTACACGCCCGCTTCAAACTTTTAAAGAAATAATAAGGCGAAATGATAGAATGTGTTCTACTGACTGCAAACAAGCAATACCTTTTTTGATTTTTGTAATGAAGCAGGCACTACCTAAAACAGGAAGCAGCATTCAATACAAACAAATGCTTGCAATGGATGTTGCTGTGATTATGAAAATTTGTTTAAGATAAAATTAAATAACGATTACGCTATTACTTCCACCAAATTGGTTGGGTTGCTGGCTATCAGCTTCTGGTTCGTTTACCCACTCTGTAGCGTTTACTTTATATTTAAACTCATGTTGAGAACCTTTAGGTAATGAAACATCGCAGGTAAAACTGCCGTCTTTTTTCTTACTCATTACTATTGAATTTTCCCAATCACTATTCAAGCCCAAAATTTCGATTGTTTCAGCGTTTTCAGCAGTTACTGTGAATTTTACTTTGCAATAATCTTTTGTCTTAAAGTATGTTTTTTGTACCATTTTTTGTTGTTTTTAATTAAATAGACTTCCACGTTTAATACGCAAATGTAGGAAAGGTAACCCGATGCCGTTTATTTGGTTATGCACATATTTGTTAATATCTCTTGATGGGGTTGAATTCTAAAGGACCCACGTTAGCCCCCGTTGCTGCTAATTGAATGGGAGCGGCATTTTTTGCAACAACGAATTGTGAGTTTTGAAAATTATTGTGTGCAGTTTGTGAAATAGAAATTCGACTACAACGAAGCTTTCAAAATTCCTATGCTAATGTAGGGCATTGGTCTATAATGTATTATTACAATGAGGTATATTTTTGTTATGTGATTATAAAGCTATTTATCGGCCTTTAGAACACTCATTAACCCATATTCAATCAATATCCAAACTTCCATTTTATGCAAAACAATCTACCCTTAAATGCCTATAACCAAGGTGCAAATGAATCATATTCACTCACTCGATTATCTAAAGATATTTGCTCAACCAATGTTGTTTTTTTATCTACCCTGTTATCCTTTAAATCCTTATTTATGAAAAATTTATCACGTCGCTTTAAGTTACCTGTGATTGTGTTAATTGCTTTACTAATTGTTGGAATAAACAGTTTAACTGCGCAAACAACCTCATGGAAGGGTATTTCAAGTGATTGGGATTTGGGAACAAATTGGAGTGGAGGGAGCAAACCGACATCAACTTCTGTCGTAACAATATCAGCAATCGGAACTTTAGTTGGGGGTGCTAATGTAGCCTATGATCCAATTTTAACGGCTACATCTTATTGTAAAACGTTGACAATGTCAGGCGGTACAACAATTTCAGGATCAAACATATTAACGATTGCAAGTGGAACGTTAAACATTTCCGGGACATCTACTATCTCTTGTCCCCTTAGCATTTCGGGAGTTACAACATTCAATGTCACCACTTCACTAGATGTAACGAGTTTGTCAGGAACTGGCGAAATAAAAACTAGTACTGGAATATTAACTTTGGGAAATCCAATTACTACCTTCAGTAAACTAACCATCACTTCAGGAACTGTAAATATGGGAACCGGAGCTTCTAGCTTTAGCGGAATTGTTACACTGTCAGCAAATAATTCTATATTGAATCTAAAAGGAAATACAACTGTAAATGGCGCCATACAGCTAACAAGAGGTACCATTTCTATCGGTTCAAATACGTTGGTTGCAAATGCAGGAATTTCAGGAACGTTCGGGGCTTTAAGCGGCTCACAATCAAGCAATCTTATTCTAAATGGGGGTTTTAACGAAAATTTGAACTTTAATCCCGGAGGGGAAATTCTTAATAACCTGACTTTGAACCACAGTTCAAGCAAAATCACTACACTTGGAACTGATCTTGTTATCTATGGCAGTATCAACTTTAGCAGTTCTAAAGACAATTTAGATTTGCAAGGCATGCATGTTACGTTAAAAAGCAGGGCAGCAGGAACTGCTTATATTGGAGATACCAAAGGGGGAACTATAGCGGGAGCGGGGAATGTAACAGTGGAACGTTACATTGATTGCGGAATTGAGTTTACTGGTAAACGGGCATGGCGATTGTTAACAATTCCGGTAACGGGCCAAACTATAAGGGATGCATGGTGTGGTGCAGCTCCTAATGCAGATGCTTCCACCGGTATTGATGTGCCTGATTACAACACTGGTACCATAATCACAGGTCATGGTTACGCTACTGGTACAGCAGCGACTGCTGCAGGCTTTGACTGGTTCACTGGTTTAAGCAGTTTAACCACTTCTTCAATTAGACGTTACACCAGCGCAAGTGTTTGGGGCAGTGCTACTAACACTCCGGATATTACGGCTTCTCCTGATGAACAAGGCTATTTGCTGTACGTTAGAGGAGACCGGGATGCAGCCTCTAATTCAGCTAAGGGTTACACTGTATTAAAGCCTACGGGAGCTTTACAACAAGGGCCAATAGCGATATCAGTTACTGAACCTTATACCGTTGTGGGTAACCCTTATGCATCTCCAATAAATTTAGATGCGCTTTACAACAACAGTGGCAATAGCACCGTAATCAAACCTAATTTCTGGCTTTGGGATGCAACTATAGGTGGAGCTGGCGCATATCGCACGCTAAGCGGTGATGGGATGGGGAATTATACGATGACCTCAATAGCAGGAGGTGTGGCCGCGGATTTTCTGGTTGTCAATTCAAGTCAGGCTTTTTTTGTAGAGAAGGAAGGAGCAGGCGGAGATATCACCATTGAAGAAAGCAATAAAGTAGCCACTACCGCACCACCAGTCATGTTTCGTCCAACAGGTACCGCAGGCACAGGCGTCAGCAGATTGGATATTAAACTTTTTCAGGCTACCGGCAGTACGGTAGGTTTGCAGGCAGATGGTGTAGTAGGTAGATACAACAATATTTACAGTGTTTCGCCCAACGAAAGCTATGATGCAGCCAAAATGAATAACTTCAACGAAAACTTAAGCCTGGTTAGAAACGGACGTTACATGAGCATCGAAAGCCGTCCTTACCCCACACAAAAAGATACTTTGTTTATTTCTTTTTGGAATTTGAAAAACCGGGACTATGCCTTCACGATCAGCAGCACTATGTTTGCAGGTATTAACCAAACAGCTTTGCTGATTGATAATTTCACCAATACACAAACAATATTGGATATGAACGATGGTGTAGTCACCTATCCGTTTTCGGTTACCAGTAATGTAGCCAGCAGCAACCTGAACCGTTTTTTAATTGTTATGGCACCGGTTACCGTTTTGCCAGTCACGTTTACAAAAATCAATGCAAGTCTTATTGGTAGCAAAGTGCAGGTAAGCTGGGCAACCGGCAGCGAATTTGGAGTTAAAAATTATTCCATAGAAAGAAGTGCAGACGGTACGCATTTTACTACAATAGGAGAAGTAGCAGCCATCAATGCAGCCAACGGTACAAGCTATCAATTTGCAGATAACCAACCATTGCCCGCAAATAATTATTACCGCATTCGTAGCAATGATGCAGATGGTAAATATGCCTTCAGTAGCATTGCAGCAGTGCAATTGAATGCTAAAAAGGGAATACAGGTTATGCCAACCGTCATCACAAACCAGCGTTTTACCCTGGCCTTAAATGATCAGCCTGCTGGCAATTATCAATTAATAATTACCAACACAGCAGGTCAACAGGTTTATCAAAAAATGATCAAAAATATGGGTGGCAACAATACCCAGGTAATAGAATTGGGCAATACTGCAATGCCAACCGGGGTATATAATTTGTCAGTAAGCGGATTGAATGGTAACAACCAAAATTTCAAGTTGTTGATTCAAAAATAAACAAGCAGTTGAAGTTATCCTGCTGTTATTAAAAACATTAAAGGTTTTGCGTAATGCAAAACCTTTAATGTTTATAGAATGCTGATGCTCTTTTTAATCGACTGAACCAATTGGGACTAGTGACTAATTTGTTGCGACAACCGACCAATAAATGCTTGTATTAAAAAAAGTTCACTTCGCATTCGGCCACATCTCAAAAAAATGGGAATGCTCCAAAAAGGGGGAGG
>JBGSMI010000227.1:0-7378 GCA_041740215.1 Ferruginibacter sp. | reverse complement strand
CAATTGTTATCAAAAAGACTGCGCTTTAAACTTTCAATTATCAAGTCTTTTGGTTCTCATTGTCCCGAAAAAATTATTGCTAACCTGCTGAATAACCTTAAGGAACAGAACAAGAATTTTTGCAGTAAATGCAACCAGCTTAAACTTACCCGGCAACAAATTGCGGACATGACCGGACTACGGGTAGAAACAGTCATAAGGACGATGCGTGTAATGCACGAAAAGGGCGGGCTAAAAATTTCGAGAGGAAAAGTGTATTGTAGCGATATGATTGAAGTCATAACAGCTTAAACTGCTTTGATTTTATTTTGAGAAAAATTTCATGAATCAATTGCTTCGTAAGTGGCTCACCATTTCCTTTTTTAATTTGTTACTGGTAGCTATGTTAGGCGTGCTGATGCGATATAAAATTGCCTATTCCCTTCCATTCATCGACCAAAAACATGTATTACACAGCCATTCCCATTTCGCTTTCTCCGGCTGGATTACACAAACCCTGATGGTATTGCTGATACATTACCTGGCTTTAAAAAAGGGTGAGTCTGTCTTTAAAACATACCGTTGGTTGCTTTACACAAATCTCATTGCTGCTTATGGCATGTTGGTCAGTTTTATATTGCAAGGATATGCATTCTTCTCTATCAGTTTTTCTACCTTATCAATTTTTGTAAGTTATATTTTTGCTGTTTTTTACTGGAAAGATCTCACCCGGTTAAATGAGACAAGGGTGAGCCATTTGTGGTTTAAAGCTGCGCTGGTATTCAATGTAGTATCCTCCATCGGCGCATTTGGATTGGCCTTTATGATGGCCAATAAAATAGCAGTTCAAAACTTATACCTGGCAGCCGTTTATTTTTTTTTACATTTTCAATACAACGGTTGGTTCCTGTTTGCCGGCATGGGCTTGCTGGTGGCTAAGTTAGAATATAGCAATGTGTCCATTAAAAAGCTTCGAATGGTTTTTCTGTTTTTTTGTGTGGCCTGTGTACCGGCTTATCTTTTGTCTGCTTTGTGGCTTCCTATTCCACAGTTCATTTATTTTATTGTGGTAGCTGCTGTTGTAGCGCAACTGGCGGGTTGGTGGCTGATGGTAAAAGAATTTATTAAGTGTCGTTTATATATCAGTTATAATTTTTCGAAATATGGAAAAACGCTTTTGTTGCTCTCAGGCATTGCTTTTTCAATCAAACTGTTGCTACAAACAGGGTCGGTACATCCGGCCTTAAGCCAGTTGTCTTATGGATTCAGACCCATCATCATTGGTTACCTGCACCTTGTTTTATTGGCCGTTACCAGCATCTTTATCATCGGTTATATCATCTCTTTTGAATTGGTAGCGGTAACCAAAGTTTTAATTACAGGTGTTTTTATATTTGTTGCAGGTATCGTCATCAACGAGTTGTTGCTGATGGCACAGGGTGTAGGTGGAATGTCTTACACCAGCATACCTCAAATAGACCTTTTACTATTGTTTGCGGCGCTCATTTTATTAACAGGTATAAGTATTATGTTCGTTGCTTGTTTGCGAAAGCCTGTTTCCGGATAGTGCATCTTGTATTAAATGCTTAGCATTGTACAAATAAAAATCCCCGCTATAGAAGCAGGGATTTTTATTATAATTGTCTTTATGCTAAACTGCTATATCCGCCATGTCTGGGATCTCTACCGCTTTGTATTCACCAGCATCCAATTTCTTCTTGGTTGCGGCAAATGCCTCCAGTGTAATATCAATATCCTCGTCGCTATGCACTGCGGTTGGAATGAGCCGGTAAATAATATCCCCTTTTGGAATTACCGGATAAACAACAATCGAACAAAATACATGATAGTTTTCCCGCAGGTCCATTACCATTTGAGTCGCTTCCGGTACATCGCCTTTCATGTAAATCGGTGTAACGGGTGAGTTGGTGTCACCAATATCAAAACCTCTTTCTTTCAAACCATTTTGCAGACGGCTTACATTGTGCCATAATTTTTCTCTCAGTTCCGGCATGGTAATTACCATTTCCATTCGCTTCAACATTCCTTCTACAATCATCAATGGAAGACTCTTGGCAAATATCTGAGAGCGGGTATTGTAACGTAAATATTTCATGACTGCTTTTGGGCCGGCAATAAAAGCGCCAATACTCCCCATGCTTTTTACAAACGTGCTGAAGTAAAGATCTACGCCAGCCTGGCAACCTTGTGCCTCATCTGCACCAGCACCTGTTGGGCCCATGTAGCCAAACCCATGTGCGTCATCAATCAGTAAACGGAATTGGTATTTTGATTTGGCAGCCACAATTTCTTTTACAATGCCCTGCTCGCCATCCATTCCAAATACGCCTTCTGTTATTACTAAAATGCCACCGCCCGATTTTTCTATCATCTTTTCGGCACGTTGCATTTGCTTTTCAAAATCTTCAATATTGTTGTGTTTGAAGGCGTAGGTATAACCCATGTGTAAACGAATACCATCAATGATACAGGCGTGTGCTTCTGCATCATACACAATGATATCCCTGCGGTTTACCAGTGCATCTATGCAGCTCATAATGCCCTGGTAGCCGAAGTTAAGCAGCATAGTGTCTTCCCGGTTTACAAATTTGCTGATTACTTTTTCCAGTTCTTCGTGTTTGGCACTGTTGCCACTCATCATCCTTGCACCCATTGGATTCCCCATTCCGTATTTGGCTGCGGCGTCTGTATCCACTTTTCTTACCTCCGGATCATTCACCAATCCTAAATAATTATTAAGACTCCAAACGATCATTTCTTTACCACGAAACTGCATTCTTGGCCCCAGTTCTCCCTCCAGTTTTGGAAATGCAAAATAACCATGTGCCCGGTCCATGTGCTGACCCAGGGGTCCGCCATCTTTTACTAATTTTTCAAAAACGTCTGCCATAAATTATTGGGTTGTTTGTGATTTGTTATTACAGGCACTTATAATGTATATCATCCGGATAAGCTTAATATACTGGATTTCATTAAACAGCCTGTAAATGGATGAGCAAATTTACGGCATTGAGGGCGAATATGAATAGAGTGTATTCAAATTGTCTTGCGGGATTGCCAAACTTTTTATTAGACTGTTGAAGCGGCTAGCGCTTTTCTTTTTGGCTGGTTATAGCTGGAAACCTGCGTAGGGCATTTTCACTTTTTAACATAGCATTGCCAGATTTTACAAACCCTGCGAAAATTAAAACCCCCGCCGAATGCACATCATTCGCATATCGACAGCCGATTACTTATATCAGGTTGTATACAATTACCTTTGCAAAAATTTTTTAATTATGGGTAGAAAAATTAATGGAATTACCTGTTGTCTGATGCTGTTTACTCTTGGTTTGTCGGCACAAACATCTGAAAAAAAAATATCTGTTGCATCTAAAAAAGCAACAACTGCAAAGGTATCAGCGGAGCATGGTCCCAAACTGGTAGTGGGTATAGTGATAGACCAGATGCGTTGGGATTATTTGTATCGGTTTAATAAATTATACACAGCCAATGGGTTTAAGCGGATGCTGAAAAATGGCTTTAGTTGCGAAAATACTTTTATCCCTTACATGCCAACTTATACCGCCCCTGGCCACGCTTGTGTTTATACCGGGAGCGTGCCCGCCATAAATGGTATCATCGGGAATAACTGGTATGATAAAACAGCTAATACGAATGTGTATTGCACCGATGATTCTACCGTGCAAACTGTTGGAAGTAGTTCCAATGCGGGTAAAATGAGCCCTAAAAATATGTGGACTACCACCATTACAGACGAGCTGCGGCTGAGCAATAATTTTAAAAGCAAGGTGATTGGTATTGCATTAAAAGACAGGGGTTCCATTCTGCCTGCCGGCCATAGTGCCAATGCCGCTTACTGGTATGATAATGGCAAATGGATCACCAGCACGCATTATATGAACGAATTGCCGCAATGGGTAAACCAGGAAAATGCAAAAGATTTACCGGGCAAATACATGAGCAAAGACTGGAATACATTGCTACCTATTGAACAATATGATCTAAGTACTGCGGATGATGTAGCCTACGAAGCACCTATCCGTGGAGAAAAAACAATCACGTTTCCCCACAAAACGTCACAGATCAATGCGGAGAAATATGAGGCATTTAGAACCACGCCTTATGCAGCTACCTACACCTTTGATTTTGCAAAAGCTGCCATCAAAAACGAAAAAATGGGCACTGGTTCAGTTACTGATTTTTTAGCTGTTAGTATTTCTTCTACAGATTATATCGGGCATAGCTTTGGCCCCAATTCAATAGAATCAGAAGATGCATATCTGCGTCTTGATCAAGACATCGCCGATTTTTTACAATACCTGGATGCTACTTTTGGCAAAGACAATTACCTCACGTTCTTAACCGCTGATCATGGCGTGGCGCATATACCCGGATTTTTAGCCGAGCATAAAATACCAGGCGGCACCATCAGCGATTTTGATTTGATGAAGGAACTGAACCAGGACATCGAGCAACAATTCAACATTAAAAAGGCCGTGTTGTCGGTACAAAACTACCAGGTATATTTAAACACGGATGAAATAGAAAAGCAGCAAAAAGTAGTGAAAGACATTTCGAAGCTGGTCATCCGTATGCTGAAGAAAAAGCCCAATATTGTAAATGCGGTTTCGACAGAAGACATCGCTTCGGCCGGATTACCCGAACCACAAAAGCGCATGTTCGACAATGGCTACAATCCAAAAAGGAGTGGCGATATCATGTTTACTTTTAAGCCCGGATATTTTGACGGCGGCACCAAAGGCACTACCCACGGATTGTGGAATCCCTATGATGCACATATTCCATTGGTGTTTTTTGGATGGAACGTAAAGCACGGCAAAACCAATCGGGAAACCTACATGACAGATATTGCAGCAACACTGGCCGCAATGTTACAAATACAAATGCCGAATGGTTGTGTAGGGAAGGTGATAACAGAAGTTACCCCCGTCCCCTAAAGGGGAGTTATACAAACTCTCAACTTTTTTTGCAAAAACTTTGTTGCCAGACCATAATAGATTTAGCTATTTAGTGAGCCGTTGTTGCGTCTCTCGCCCAACAACCAGAGCTACAACCAGCTTGCTTTTTGTGTTTTTGTAAAGCTTTTTTTGCCTACGGACACTCGTGTTTCCAAGGCGGGTCCGCTGTATGCACGCTTTGTTTTATAATATACTTTGTTGCAGAAGTCATCGTCAGGCAGCATGCGATTCTGTTTTTTTATGGGTAGTTCTTCGGAGCGTTTAATTTGGCCCCGGCCCCTAAAGTTTTTTAATCGCTGGTTAAAAAATCTTTGCTATTTGTGTTTTTGAAATGCCGTTTTTTTCCCTTCATGCCTCCTTCGTCTCTCTTTCGTCTCTCCTTCGTATCTGCTTGGATAACGATTTTGGTCTTTTTCTACCCTTATTCAGGAATTGCAAGTGTTTTGTACTGGACGTCCGCAATGATTTCCGAAGGTGAAGCGCACAAGGGAGCAAAGAGGTATTCCGCGGTTGATGCCGATGGTTCCCCTTACCAATTCTTTCTCTGTCCACTTTCCCCCAAATCCACTAATTTACTGCCCATCGAGTGATCGCCCTTACTAATACACTATGGCAAAACTTGAACCTGGTATATTGGAGAGCTGGCTCTGGGATGCTGCGAACATACTGCGTTGCAGCATCGACAGCTCGGATTTTAAAAACTACATATTTGGATTGTTGCTCCTGAAGCGGGCCAACGATGTGTTTGACGAAGAGGTGGAAACCATCATGCAAAGAGATGGCATCAAAAAGGAAGACGCAGAAGATGAAACCTATTTTAAAATACCTGCCGAAGCCAAATGGTAACTGATTAAATCCAAAACGGAGAATATAGATGTGGCGCTGGATAAAGCTTTTGCAGCCATTGAGCGTGACAATACTTCGCTGGATGGTGTAATGACGGCCATCAAATTTGGCGACAAGGAAAAGCTTAGCGATGATGTGCTTTAGCGTTTGCTGCGCCACTTTAACCAACACTCTTTTAAAAATAAAGACCTGTAAACACCCGACCTGCTGGGTGGTGCCTGGGAATATCTGATAAAAATGTTTGCCGATAATGCCGGTAAAAAGGGCGGCGAATTTTATAGTGCCCGGGGTGTGGTAAAAGCAATTGTGCAACTAATAAAACCGCAGCCCAAAAATAAAGTGTACGATCCTACGGATGGTTCGTTGGGTATGCTGATTGAATCTGCCAAGTATGTGGTCGAGCTGCCCAATGGCAATGTGGACAACAATGTAAATAGTGCTTTGTAGGAACAAAGAAAAATCTGGGCACGTGGGCCATCGGCAAAATGAACATGATATTGCACAGTTATATGGATGCAGATATCAGAAAAGGCGACACCCTGGTAAACCCGCAACACAAAGCTTACTGGACTTTATAACGTTACAATCCGGCCTTTCCCAATCTTATTGTAATGGGGTCTTGTATTCCCTGGGAATTAACCATGGAGGACGAAGCCATTCATCAAAAAGTATTGGCCAATTTAAATGTACGGCACTGTTTTGATTTTGATTACAAACCGAGGGCTAAAGACAGGCTTGCCATTGCAATTGATGCAGCAAGAACAAGGTGGGCTTTCTATGTGTATAAAAATAAAAAATGGGTGACAGATGATACCGGTCAATTTGAAGACTGGAAGCAAAAGCTGGAAGCGTTGAATCATGGAATAATAGAAAGTGATTAACAGGGTGTTAGAGATGCCATGGGTTTCGCCCCGAGTCATGGGTTTCACCCCGAGCCATGGGTTTCGCCCCGAGCCATGGGTTTCACCCCGAGCCATGGGTTTTACCCCGAGCCATGGGTTTTACCCCGAGCCATGGGTTTCACCCCGAGCCATGGGTTTTACCCCGAGCCATGGGTTTCACCCACGGTTATTTCATATTCAAGCCCTTCGGGCTTATTCGTGCTGTGGGTTTTATTGTGAGGTATGGGGTATCACTGTGAGCCATGGGTTTCGCCCCGAGGCATGGGTTTCACCCCGATCCATGGGTTTCGCCCCGAGCCATGGGGTTCGCCCACGGTTATTCATATTCAAGCCCTTCGGGCTTATTCGTGCTATGGGTTTTACTCTGAGCCATGGGTTTTACCCCGAGCCATGGGTTTCGCCCAAGAAAGACGGCGCATTGTGGAATTACAATGGCATTTTCGTTTCACCCCGAGCCATTAATATTCAAGCCCTTCGGGCTTATTCATGCTGTGGGTTTTATTGTGAGGTATGGGGTATCACTGTGAGCCATGGGTTTCGCCCCGAGGCATGGGTTTCACCCCGAGCCATGGGTTTTACCCCGAGCCATGGGTTTCACCCACGGTTATTTCATATTCAAGCCCTTCGGGCTTATTCGTGCTGTGGGTT
>JBGSMI010000199.1:0-19522 GCA_041740215.1 Ferruginibacter sp. | reverse complement strand
TGTTCGTCACTGTTATACTTCCTATTTCGTGAGCCGTTGTTGTGTCTCCCGACCAACAACCGAAGCTTTAACCATCCTGCTTTTTGCTATTTGTAATACGGTACTATTTTTTTTGTTGCTCATAGCTGAAAAAGTACCAATGAGCCGATAGCTATCTGCTGACACAACCGGTCTAACCTGCGCTATCTTTTACCCCCATCCCCTAAAGGGGAGGTCTTCGAACCGCTTCCTCGTTTTGTTATCTCTTTTCTGTTCGTCACTGTTATACTTCCTATTTCGTGAGCCGTTGTTGTGTCTCCCGACCAACAACCGAAGCTTTAACCATGTTGCTTTTTGCTATTTGTAGTACTGTACGATTTATTGTTGCTCATAGCTGAAAAAGTACAAGTGAGCCAATAGCTATTTACTGGCACAACCCGGTCTGACCTGCGGTGCCGACCGGTTGCTATAAAAACATCGCATCATACTGCGCATTCAAAGCATTCATATCCATCCGCTGGTTTGCATATTCATGCGCTCCTTTGTTCCATGTGGCAAATTCATCGGCATGCATGGCAGCAAAAAAATCAATCGCTTCGCTTAGTTCAGCAATATTGTCTACCGATACATTTTTACCTGCCCTGTTTTCTTCCAGCTCATTAAAAGGTGTATGATGACTCGTAATGACTGGCTTACCTGCGGAGAGCGCCTCTGCAATGGCATGACCAAAGTTTTCACTTTTACTGGGCAGGATAAATACTTCCTGGTTCTTCAATGAATCTTCTATTTTGGTCGGTATCAAATCTCCATAATACACTACTTCAATGTTTGAAGGCAGCAATTTTATTTTTGCCTCGCAGTCTTGCCAGTAGCTCGCATCTTTTACTGGTCCGTAAATCGAATAGTTGATCTTTTGCTTACAATGTTGCAACGCCTCCAACACCAGCGCAATGTTTTTCATCGGGCTGATGAGGGCAATGGAAACCAGCCGGAGTGTACCTTCCATTTTATTGACCGCTTTTTGAAAACTGAATACACGGGGAATATTCCCTGCAACAAAAACCCTCGCCTGCTGACCAAAAGTCTGTCGTATAAATCCTTTTTCCACAGTATCCGTAGCATGAAAAAAATAACGCCGGTGAATACCCGCCAGCTTCCAGATAGCCAGGTATATTTTTTTCTTTAGTGACTTTTGAGACAATGCCCCGGCATGCAACATACCCCTAACAGAAATAATCTTTACCGGAACTTTACATAATAACAGCGGCAACAGGTTAAAATACAAGGAGTATATACCAATGACAAGGAGTATATCTGGCTTACATGCCTTGATTGTTGCATGAACCAGCTTTGCAGACAAACTTGCTTTGGAAGCGTACCAAACCTCAGTAAACTGATTGTAAGGTACCCATTGGTCAAAAGTCACTCCAGCATTAATCGTTCCATCCAGGTCTGCATTGGAACAGAATATTTTATATCTTAATCCTACGGGCCTGTACTGGTTTACCAGATTGGCAATGGACTGCACCGGTCCACCGGCTTTATAGGCTGGATGAAACCAGTCAATGCAGATACTAACAGTGATCATATTGGGATCATATTGGGATACGGACATAAAGTTGATTTATCTGCCCGTTGCTGTCTTTACTTGGGTGATGTCGTGGGTGTTTCTACTGTGGCGGCACTGGCAAGCTCACCATCGGTGCCCGGCATAAGCACTTTTTTTTCAACTTTTTCTACGCCAATAGATAGATAATTGATTAGCCATGGAAAGAAGAATTTGACTAAAACAAAGAAAGTAACAATAGATGAAAAAAGCCTTCCTAACAAATAGGTACTGTCCATTTCCAGTGCATTGAATTCTAGAAAAAAAGCTCCAACAACAGCATAATTAAAAACTAGATTTTTAGAAGACTTACGAAGCAGGTAAGCATAGATATACATGTACATAACCCCAATAGCAAAAAGCATCACCATCATACCATAAATACCAAAATCAATAAAACAGTCCGGAAAATATCCTAAACTAAAAGATGCACCTTGTTTTCTGCCTGCGTACTTCAACCCAGTGTACTTTTTTGTCTTTTCAGTAGCATCATAATTTGGTTTATCTGGATTTAAAATCCTTGGCGTTGTTGTAAATTCTAAACTAAGTAACCAATTAGCTCCATTTTCAAAAGGTAAAACGGATGGCATCCGATCTATAGTTTTTGCAAAATGATAAGTATATTGAAGCCTATCTAATAGATTTACAATAGAGCCATTAAGCCCCTCATTGTTTACATTCAATGATAGATCAACTAATTTATCGAAAGCCTCTCCCCTTTCAACCAATACAGCCTGCGATTTTTTTCCACCATTTAAAAAAGAACGATAATCTCCTTTTATATTAGTCCATACAAGTGCAAAAAAACCTAATACAACAGATATCATTACTGCAGAAAACACTTGCTTAAAATTTAGCTTTTCAACTAAACTAAATAGTAAAACAACTAAAAAATAAATGACAGTTTTAAAATCAGAGAAAAAGCCCAAAAAGCCATTAATAAATTCAAATACAATAAAAAAATAAAATATATTAAATTTTTCTTTTTTCAAATAACACATATATCCAAATAGTAAAAAAAGTACCCACTTTACTTTTACGAGACTTATTATAATCTGTGAAAGGCCGCCGAATACGAAAGCAATTGACCCAAGAAAAGATGCTACAAAAAATGAAACGATATAAGCATACATTACTTTTTCTATTGAAAATTGATTAACCCATTGTTTAAGGCTTTCTATTGTTTGGGGTGGAATTTTATTTTGATAATAAATAATTGGAGATAATAAAAAACATAAGCCAATACTACTGGCAATAACAGCTGTAGATCTTGAAGGAGTATTGTAATTAATATCTTTCTCTAAAAAATTACAAAGCCATACCGCTGCCGCAATTTGCAAAAAGTGCTGTATCGCAATCAAAGAGAATATCCCTGGCTTGTAAGGCTGTTGCAACCGGTACAACAAAATATAAATAATAAACACGGGGAAAAATAAATAAAAGCCATTGTTAAAGATCAATAGACTTATGCAAATTGCTCCCAACAAAAAACTCGATTGTTCATCTACCTTAATTCTTTTCATTAATCAGTTTCTGCTCAAGCCTTCTTAAAGTTTGTTAATAAATTGACTGTAATATCCGTTAATTGCCTAATCAAAAATTGTATTGTATATCTTTTCTTATTAAAAGCATTTTATACCAAATAAAATAACCAGTTAATAAAAACACATTGTTGAATTGATGAAGTAAGCTAAAAAAATGAAAAGCAGTTTTCCACTTTCCCTTTAAAAACGCTTTTATCATGAGTGTATAATAAAACAATAGCTTTCCTTTTCGTAATAATTGCCAGCCTTCTTTTCTCTGATTTTCCGAAACATATCCTAACAGAATTTTGTAGGCTTGAATATCTTCTTTTAAATGAAAAATAAAATATTTCTCCTGGCCGCTTAGTTGTTCTTTATGAATACGCAAACGAATCAGGCGTTGTTTAACAAACCCAACCGGATAATCTTTTGCCAACCTTACCCACATCTCAAAATCACCGCTTATTTTCATCTCTTCATTAAATAAACCAACTTTATCAAGTATTGATTTGGTGACTGTAACATTGGCAATGTTGCCAGCAATTGAACCAGTAATAAAAGCGATACGGGCATGTAATTCCGGGGTTATAAGCTCTGGAGTATTGTCTATCTTCCCAATATCTAAATACTTATCCGAGGAATCAATAAAACTTCTGTCTGTATAACTAAATCCAATCTGCGGATACCGCTGGTGAAATTCTACTACTTCTTTCAGGCAGTTGAGTTCCATCACATCATCCTGTGACCATAGTTTAATTAATACTCCGCCGGAAGCTTTAACTAAAAAATTAAGGTTAAAAAATAAGCCTTTATTTTCTTTGTTTTGATAAAGTTTTATTCTCGTATCGGATAATGACTGTAGGTATTCCCAACTACCATCGGTAGAGCAGTCATCAACAATAAGAAATTCGAAGTTTACATATTCCTGCAGCAACACAGATCTGACTGATTGTTCTACATATTTAATTCCATTATAAACTGGTAATATTATTGAGATGGGATACATTCTATTATTAATTAAAAAAACATTCAAAATTTACTTGCTGCTTATTTTATTGCAGCCATAATAGCTCCAATCTGGTCAACCGTATTCAAATAATTAAATTGCTTGATGATTTCTTTTGATCGGTTGCCCATTTTATGTAATAAATATTCATCTCCCAGTATTCTTTCTAAAAACACGTCGACAGGATCAAGTGTATTAAAACTCATCATTATACCATTTTTTTGATCTTCAATCAAATCAATGGCCCCTCCGGCTTTATCTGAGGCTATTAAAGGTTTTCCGCAAGCCATCGCCTCATTCAATGCAAGTCCCCATGTTTCTCCGGGACCAATAGATGGCATTAGAAAAACATCTCCTACTCTGTATATAACAGGCATTTGTTGTTGATTTTGAAAATCGATAAACATTATTCTATCATCAAGTACGGCTTCATTTTTCAAAATATTTTCTAATAGTCCATTCCCTACAAACAAAACCTTTAGCCTTGGATTATTGTGCCGTTTTAAAAGCTGAACTAAAAAAAAAGGATTCTTCTTTGGCTCAAATTTTCCTGCAAACAAAAGCACAATATCATCCCTATTTATTCCAAGCTTTTCTCTAAGTTGTACTGCCTGCTGTTGATATATTTCACCAGAATCACTGAAACGATCATTATCAATAGCATGGGGTGCGTATTATAATTGATGCTCTTTCAATCCATGTTTAAGAAAATATGCTTTGTTATTAGTGCCAACATACAAAGCAAGATTAACGTGTGCATAAACCCATTTTAAAAATAATCTCCTGAGAAAAGTCTTAACTCCTTTTGCTTCGTCTAATAAAGTGGAGTCGCCTCGGAACAATACCGGAATTTTATTGTGAAAGTGACGTATACATTTTAGATGGCTGGTAAAACTCCATCCAAAAACTAATACCGCATCTGGTTCCCATGCGGCTATTTCCTCATTTAGTGAAGGATTTACTAATCCTTTAAAATGATGAGTTCCCGGATCTTTTGAAATATTTCTAACAAATGTGAAATCATAGCCTTCCAATAAAGGCAAATCCCACTGTATTGTTTTCTTAAAACCGGGATCATATTTCAATCCTGCCTGAGATTGATGCCAGGTATAAAAAACTTTCGGTATCACTTTCCCGCATTTATTTAACAGTGCAAACAAGGGAGCATTGTACTGTATGGGATGAGACGTAACAATAGCCAGTTTCTTCATTTAATTCTGTCAGGCATGTTTTAGTTCTTTTTAAAACTCTTGCCTATTTTATACAAAATGGAACTATTTATACATTTTAAAATGAGCAGCATAAGAAAAGCTTTTGTTTTGTATAGGGTTATATTACCCTTTATTATTTCATTTACATTGGTAGTATCAAGTTGCTTCCCATCCAACAATGTTCTGTACATTTCAATTTGTGAGGGTATAACGGCATTATATGAAAAACGTCTTTGTATCCAATCAGCAAGATTTATTCTTATAGATGAAACCAGATTTTTGTTAGTGTACAATTTAAATACAGCTTCAACAAACCCTTTTGTGCTGGTCACACAAAAACCACCATAACCGTGCCCTACTACTTCAAATTGGGCATTGTCCTTAAGAGGGGTAAGCATTGTAATTACCGGCACTTTACACAATAATGCCTCAGCCAACACGTAGCCGAAACTTTCTCCAATTTTAGAAAGATGAGCAAAGCAATCTAAACTATGATAATATAAAGAAAGACTTTGGTCTCCCTCGATTTTATCAATCTGTATAACTCTCGATTTAAAAAACACGGATTCCTGTTCACAGATATCCTTAAAGTATGACGGTAAACCAACCAGAAGGTAGTAGATATTATTTTCAGGCTTTATGGTTTGCTTTATTACATCCAGCAACTTAATATCCCACTTAGATGGATGCGGCTGCCCAAGACGACCTATTACATATGCTGAAGCTGGGATTTGTTGTGCTTTTAAAAAAGATTCTTTTTCAATTTCTGATGGTGCATTAAAGTTGGAACTGTCCACAATGTAAGGTATGATTGCAACGTTAGGAGAATAAGCGGCACCTTTCATCCAACGTGTATATTTCCAATATCCCCAGCCTGATAACTGCAAGGACAAATCTACTATTTTATAATTCTTACTAAAGTTGGGTCTTGAAAAAACATTGGTTTCAACTACTCTGGTATGCTCCCCTATAATTAAATCAATAAATGGTAAAAGAGAATCATGATAATTATGAATATGGATAATATCAGGGTTCCAGATTTTAAACTTATTAAAAATATCAGTTTCCTTTTGGGTTGAGTTTTTGACTATCACACAATCAACACCTGCGTTTATTAGGTCACCATGCCTTTCATGTCCTTCACCTAAAACAAGTACCCTGCTGTCATTTCCAAATTGTTTGTAGCCAATAGCATAATTAACTGCAGCCCTTTCAGTCCCCCCTATTCCAATGGACCAAACTAAAGTCAAAATTTTCATTGAAGGTTCCAGCTTTTTTTACTTTTCTTTTTTAAAGTTTTAAAGTCCTTTTGATACAAATAATATCAAGATTAGAAGCAAATACATAAAATCCATTCGCCTTCATCAACCTTAAAGATTTAATGAAATCAGTTAAGGACAGATGAACATATTCATAAATCACAACATTCAAATTTAATTTTTTAAAATCAATGAGTTTTAAAATTTCAAAATCGAATCCTTCAGTATCAATATGCACAAGATCAACTTTATCTACATTATGCTTAGCAAGCAGAGTTGCAAAAGATATTGCATTTATTTCCTCTGCAATAATTAGATTTTCAAAATCACCCGAGTCTTTGTGCGACAATAAGACATTTTTATTAAAAGACCCAATCTGACTGTACCAGAATGGAGTATTGGGGTCGTCACTTTCTCTGATACTGTAAAAAATAGCTTTCCCATCTTTGTTAGAGATCGCTGCGTTTTCAAAAACCAATTGACTTTGGTTATTGATATAGTTCGATTTTAACTTAGCGAATAAAAACTTTACCGGTTCTACTAATATCCCTTTCCATTTGTAATCAATAATATATTTATGAATGGGATCATTTGAAATTCCATCATTAGAGCCAATCTGAATAAAGAAAACGCTCAGATTTTTAATGGCATATTTTTTTAAAACGTCATCTACTGGCATGTTAGCAGGAAGCCAGATTTTGAATAATGACCTGTAACTTTTTGATAAAAATTTAAACAGTCCGGAATTAGACGGAATTATACTTTTAATAAGACTTCTCATAAAACCATCAAAAATTATTGCAAATCCAAATAATTAAAACAGCCAGATCTAAAATGAACTTTTTTGTAAGTCCATTTCATTTTTCCACTTTGTATAATAGCTGATACCCAAAAAAGCCTTTTGAAATTTTCATTAGGAAAGAAAATATCAATTTACTCAGCCATGCAGGAAATATTCTTTTAAAAACACTATTAAACGGAAGCTCTCCTGTTACTGTAGCAATTTCAACTTTAAAACGGTGCTGTTCCAATAACTGCTTGCCCGTTTTAAAAGTATACCATCTAAAGTGGGTATAATCCCAAAGCCCGGCATCTTCATATTTAAAATCACCTTTCATCAATGACCATCTTGAACTGTAGTGCATTATATTCGGCAACGCCACTATAAGTATTCCTTTTGGTTTAAGCACCCGATATATATCATTCATCAAATGCTGGGGATAACAAATATGTTCCAGCACATGAGAACAAATAACTGCATCATACAAGTTGCTTCCTTCAAAAGGCAATCCTTTTTCAGCATTGTGTACCAATACCTGTCGCATAATTTTTGCTGCTTCCAGTTTTTCCCTTTCTGAAAGCGTGATACCATCAACAATACAATTTCTTTCAACCAGCGACCTTGCGTTAGAACCATCGCCACATCCTATATCAAGTACATACTTTACATTTGTAGGAATTAGATTAAGTACATCAATATTACCCCAATTAGAATATACTTTCTCTTTACTTTCTTCTCTTAAAATACTTTGATCCTGCATTTTATTTTAGACAATTTTATCCAATAGATCTGCCAATACCCTTGTTACATTTTTTGCAGAATAATTTGCAAATAAATCTTTATTAATGTTTGCGGGATTGTACACTTTTATAAAATGGATAAAATTTTTGAAAGTTTGATTAAAACTGTTTGCTAATGTTTTCAAATCATCTTCACCATCAAAAGTCAAAACTATGCCGGCCCCGGATTGATGCAATACTTTTACGGCGGTGCTCTGTTGGTGTAATACTGCTAAAATGGGTTTGCCAGACAGTACACCCTGGTAAGTTTTTGATGGTGTATAGTGAGGCTCGGTACTACCCAAAATAAAAAAACCATCGGCAATATTCAAATGTACCAGCACATCAAGGTAAGGGATGCGTTGGGCATATTCAAATATTACCGTTTGCCACAAGTTGTATTTTTCTGCTATTGGTTTTATATTGTAAGATTCTGCATTGTTTGCTAATTTACCTGTGCCTATAAAATGGAACTCAACATTTTCAAATACCTCGAGGTTATTTTTTATCGCTTCAAATATTTTTTCTAACACGCAATAAGCTTTGGGCAGCATGGAACCTGCATATATAAATTGGGTTTTCCCGGGCTTTCGTTTAAATAGATAAGGTTGCAGATTGAGCTTTGCAACTGCGTTATGATCTTCTTCCTCGCCTCCATAAGGCATGGCACCAAATACAGCATGCTTTAATAAATATTGATTACGCTCAGCAACGCCTTGGTAATATCCTTCTGCCACCCCGGTTATAAGTGAAGCATTTTTAACAGCAATGGGTTCCAAAAAACTCGCAATTTTTGTGCTGAACCAATGCCGGGAAAACCGTTTGTCGCTACCTGGAAAATTATGCACCCATGGATCAATATAATCTATCCCATATTTTATCTTTGTACTGTCATTAAGCCAACGACCGAGTATGGCGCAATAAAAAGAAGGAATTGGTATATACAAAAAATCAATCTTTTCATTTATAACGATCTGCCTTGCCTTTTTATACAATTGAAAAAAAGCTCTAATCCCAATATCTCCTATTAGCCTGGGTTTTGTAATCAAGAATGCATTTACTTTTTCAATACGTAAATTGGGTGGCAGGAGTGCTTCCAAATGGTGATCTAGCTTTTCTTCATAATGTTTTTCATGTACCGTTAAAATAATGGGCTCCCAGCCAAAGGATGGCAAATGTTGTGCAAATAGTCTACTTCTATGAACGGCTGCTAAATTGGATGGCGGGAAATGTGGCGAAATAATGAGAATTTTTTTCATGTTATCATTGCCTGCCATTGCGCTACCAAAGGTTTTGATTCATTTTCCCAATTATACATTGCAGTATTTTTAAACCGCTTCTCTTTTTCATATCTTATTTGATTCTTACTTTGCAAAAGCGTATTGATTGTATTACTCAGCGGATATTTCGATAAGGATGTAGCAATTCCATGATTTGGATGCGCCTCTAAAAACTTTATTTGTGCTGGAGTATCGGACGCCAAAATATATAGACCTGCCTGAAAATAGGTGAGTATTTTATTGGACAATGCAATGGAATTATTGATGTCTTTACCGGGTTCAATTGCAAGACCAACATCGTAGTTTGCCATTTCCTTGTGTAGTGCTGAAGATGGCATGGGGGATAAAATTTTAATGCCATTTTTATTTTTTAAATATTGTTCACAAAACTTTTCTTTTGGATTACCAATTAGCGTAAGTTCTATTATTTGATCAAATGATTCAAATACGCTCAATAGTTCTTCCAACCCTCTACCATAATCAATGTTTTGCGAAAACCAAACCATTTTAAATTTTCCATTTGGTATTGTAACCACATCGTCAAAGTCTTGTGCTGCAAAAAAATTATTAATTACTATATCAGATTTGTGGATGCCCTCTGCAATCTTTTTAGAGAACTCCATTATTAATGGTGAAGCATAACTTACATAAGTTGCCAATGGCAACAATTTAGTCATTAAAAAAGTAACTGCATTTTTAACAGCCGATTCAGTTGATTCCCCCGGATGATAATCTTCCACATCAATGGCAAATGGAATTGTATGCAGCCTGGCGGAAGTATAAGCCGGATAAAATGCCGCTGGGTTATGTGCAATAATTAAATCGGGCTTCAATTTACTTCTCCTACTCCATCGCAACAAATACCAACTTCGTTTACTTACAGCCATTGCTGCCAGATATATGTTACGGGGGAAAAATTGAAATAAGTTTCGAGCTGATTTTTCCACTAAAGAAGCAATTACCCAAGGAATTAAATCTTTCCGGGTGCTTTCCAGGTAATGAAACCGAACAGTTGGGAGTTCTTTGTTAATTGTCTTTTCATGACTGTCTGACCAATTGTGCAAATTAAAAGCCACTACCGTAACCACTGCACCTAAGCCTACTAACAATTGTACTTCCTTCAGGCAACGAGGATTACAGGTAAGGTTGGTGCTGGTAAGCAGCAGTATTTGCTTATTAGTTAAGTTAACGGCCATACAATTCAGCATAAGCTGCTGCTACGGAATCAAATTGCCGGGGTGATTTTACATTACTTTTCAAATGATTGATCAAATTGGGATCATCGACTAGTGCCCGAATTTTTTTTCTTAAATCTGCTGCCGAACCAAAATCAAACAACAAGCCATTTTCCCCATCCCTAATATGCTCGATATTACCATATACACAACTGCCCAATACAGGAATGCCTGCTGCAAATGCTTCTTGTATAACAAGCGGAGACATTTCCGAAAACATTGAGGGCAAACACAGTATATCATATTGCGCAAGTGTTTCCACCACTTCGTCTCTATCTAAAAGCCCCTTCCAAAAAACATTTGCCTGGTTAACAGATTGTACTCTACAATTTTTATAATAGCTGGTATCCTCCTCCTTTCCATAAATATCCAGGGTTATTGCTGCAGCAGTAAAACCTTTGCATGCTTCAATTAATAAGTGCACTGCTTTTTGGGGTTGGATTCTTCCTAAAAAAACTATCCTGATTGGAAAAGCTAAACTGTTAATCAGTTCGCTTCTTCTGGCCTTAGTGCCGCCAGGTGCTAATGCTTGCGGAATTACCGCTATTTTATTTTTTGGTACTCCGTTTAATAACAGGATATCTTTATACCAATTGGTTAAAGCAATAATCTGATCAGAATATTGTGCCAATTCAGTTAATTCACTTTTTATTCTTTGAATGCTCGCAGGAACGGAAATCAATGTCGTGAATTTTCCTTTCGGCAATAATTTCTCAATATTCAATTTATTTAAAAAAAGGCTCACCTTAGCCAATGGGACGCTAACAACGACAGGTATTTTAAACATGCTGTTGTAGGTACAATTGGTGCAATCGTATGTATCAATTTTACCATTGCATAGCTGTTTATTTTTTATAAGAATGTTGGTATTGCATGTATAAAATGAAAGGTGCATGGTTATAAAAACTTTACAACCTAGTTGCTTTGCAACCTTTACGTGCTGGACAGTAAGACCGGTGCTTCTATTCAATTCATGAAAGTGTATTATATCTGCATTTAAAGATAGTAACAGGTTTTTAAAATTATTTAATCCTTGTGACATTTTTTTACCGGTAATAAAGTCTTTGTCTGTTGGATCTCCTGCTTCCTGAAATTGATAAACGTCTATACCTTCATATAGATAATGCGGAGTTATTTGCCCTGGGCGGTAGAATTCAATATGAGGCGTAACCACTGCTACCTGTTGCCCCCGCTCTTTTTGAAGGGTTGCTATTGTGTGGGTGTACACCTCTGTACCTGCCATGTGAGCAGGCATGTACTGCAACAAACAATGAACAATTTTCAACGTATACTTATAGTTTTTCGGCAACTGCCAACAACACAAATGGGCCTTGTAAACCTAGCTGGTCGCTTTCATATTCATTTTCGAACGGTACAATTTCAAAGTCGTCAATTGTTTCTTTCAATACGAGGTAGGAACTATGTCCCCTCAATGTTTGCTGTATCCATCGCCCTAACCGTACCAATGGATTTGACCACAGCCTGTTAAGGTCTGCCCTTATTTCATTTTTGATCTTCCCTTTTAAATTGAATTGCTGACCGAATAATTTTATACGTACAAAACCTTCCTGTTGAAGTAAATTTAGAAATTCTGCTGCTGTATATTCTTTTTCATGAAACTCCCAGTTTAATTCAACTGGACTTGTTACCATTTTATTAGGTGTACTTATTATCAGCCTGCCACCACTCTTTAAATTTCTAAAACAACTTTTTACGAAATCAGCTGGCTTTGGCAAATGCTCAAGAGTTTCAAAGCTTACGACCACATCGTAGGGGCCTGCCGTTTGAGCAGCAGCCAGTGTATGGCAATCATCTTGCAGGTAAACAATGTTATCAGCCTGGAAAGTTGACCTGGCAATGCCCAACGCTTCTGCAGACCGGTCTATTGCCACAAATGAACAACCAGCTAATTTTGCTGATAAATAATGTGAGCCATACCCTGCCCCACAAGCTGCATCCAATATATGCAAAATGTCCTTCTCCAGGCACTTTTCAGCAAACTGGTATCGCATTATATGATTGGCATAAAATGCTTCCCATTCTTTAGTGTTTGGAATTATACGTTCTATTGCCATTTATTAAAATTGGAGTTAACCATTTTGGAATTTCATTTAAGGAATGATGAAAAAAAGTCTAAGTAGCTAAATCCTGTTTGCTTCATTACTTGTCGCACTATTGAAAAATCTTTTGTTTGCCACCAGGTACGAACAATATTTACAGAATGTCTCTTTTGCATTTTCCTGTATAAATAGTTTACCTGCTGAGTTGTAAGTGGGAGCTGCAATTTTTCCAGTGCTTCCTTCAAATACAAATAACCGTTTTTTAAATAGCCAATTTTGTTATTCCTTTCCTGCCCATCATGTACACGATAAAAAACAAACAAATAGGAAAGCAATACGACGGGGCCAACCAATGCCATCTTCAAATTAAAAAACATATCTGAGGCTACTCCAAACCGAACATCAAAACCTCCCACTTTTTCAAAGGTATGCCGGTTGTAAATCGCTCCGGTTGGGCCAATAGAAAGATAATGCTGCGTAAAAAAATGATCTTTAATAATTAGGTCTGAAGGCTTACAAACAGATAGTCTCCGATCCATACTGTAAGGACAGTATACCCCGAGAGATGCACCGGCATATTCCTCCATTTGAGCTACAGAATATGCTAGACCATCCTCGTAAATCTTATCATCAGAGTCAAGATATTTTAAATATTTCCCTTTTGCCAAAGATGCGGCTCTGTTACGATTTGGGTAATCGCCAAGGTTACCTTCATTTACGTACACTTTTACTCTGTTGTCTTGTAACTGGTAGCGGCGGGCTATTTCAACTGTTTTATCGGTTGAGCCATCATCCACAATTATTAATTCAAAATTTGAATAGGTAGAATCCAATACACTTTCAATGGCCTCTTCTATATATTTTTCCCTATTGTAAGCCGTCATTAATACACTTACCAATGGTTCATTTGTTAACATAAATAAATTAATCCGTTTTAATTTCTATTGAATTTCCTTAAATGAGAATAAACCTTTAAGAACATCAACAAATTTTAAATCGGAAGCGCTGAAAATCTTTATCGCCAACATTGGTTTAAATTTTACCAGAGCCAAACTTAAAATATCTCTTGAATGTTTCCATTTTAGCCTTTCAGTAATCCTTTTTATATCAAACTTTTGCAAAGGGCAATTAGATGATTGTAAAGATTGTATAAATACCGGATAAGAGTACCGTAAGTAAGCAAACTGTTCTTGGCCAATTTGATATTCTTGCCCGTCATGCACTAACCATTTCACTACACCTGGTTCTATTTTAACAATGGGATGTATGGCTGCTAATTTTAACCAAAAAATAGTATCACCAAGAAACCGATGTTTGCTAAAGCATCCCAATGAAATAAAAACATCTCGTTTGATTATGGTACCTGTGGGTCCATATTGAAGAATACCATTGCCGTCATAATGTTGCAAATATGTTTGTTCCGGGAGGGTAAATATCGGATAGTTATTAAAATTATTTTTTTTAGACTCAAATTGAACAATACCCAAAGCTGCAGTTGGATGTGCTTCCATTGCAGCCACCATTTTGGCCAATCCATCTTTTGCTATTGTATCATCAGAATCTAGGTATTTAATGTATTTACCGTTAGCATAACTAGCTGCCACATTTCTATTGGGATAGTCTCCAAGATTGGATTGATTTTTATATAATTTTAAACGATTATCGATTTTTGCAAATGAAAGAATCACCTCAACCGTTTTATCAGTAGAAGCATCGTCACTAATTATCAATTCAAAATTTGTATATGTAGATTCTAGTACACTTTGAATGGCTACTGCAATATAACCTTCCCGGTTATAACAGGTCATTAATATACTTACTAAAGGGTTAACTATTTTAGATGACATCAATAAACACTATTGAGGGTTGGATAGCTTGACAAATGATTTTTTCAATTCCGATAATAACCTGTTAGAAATACCAAACATAAATGAAATACAGCACTTTGCTTTAACATTAACCTTATGAACAGTTCCTTTAAAGGTATTAGCAATAGGTTGTTTTTTTTCACAAAATTCAATTACAGATGAAAAAAAAATCAATAGATTTTTTTCATCAATAAAACTTGGAATTATATTGTCGGAAAATACAGGAGCCATTAATATCTGCAAAGCCTTTTCTTCATCATTGTCTATAGTTATAATTTCTTTAATAAAATCCTCTTCATTTTTTTCGTTGGAAAGATTTAAAAAGCAATTTAAGTTGAAATCTTTTGCTATCAGTGGGTTTCCCCAATATAATGGTATGCAACATGCAATTAAAGGTTCAACTATTTTTTCTGTTGTATAGCCTGGATAAGCAGCATTTTCAAATGAAATTACAAACCGATAATCTTTTATAAAATCAAGCTTATCGATAACTGGCCCGCCCACATTGTTTAAATATTTTCCACCTGAATCTACTTTCTTATAAGCTGAGAGTTTCTTAAAAAAATCAACCCGCTTTTTTGAAGTTCCATTAGAAACTACCATGCAACAGAACTTATTTTTTTTCCGCCAGTTTTTTAATAGTTCCTCCCTGTTTTTCTGTTGTAATAATTTATTTTGATCAATGTACAATGCATACAACGGCAATCGATAATGGTAAGGACTTTTATTAAAATCAAAGGTGATAGCAAAATCACAGCCAGAGAAATCAGGCCGCAGATTCTCAGCAGAGTAAAATACTCTTGTACATTTATAGGCCAGATATTTGCTTCCGTAGCAAGAATAAATTACAATGTCAGGATTATCATCTAAAATTACTTGGTACTTCTTATTAAGAAGTGTGTAAAAAAAATTATTGAAAGGATCAAATCCAAACCAAAAATCTGTAAACTTAATTTTGATTTTTTCCATTACCAGTCTAACAATAAATAAATTTCGTGTGAAGTAATAAAAAGAAGTTATTTTTCAGTCAATAAATCCTACTGAAATTTATTAATAATTAATTTTTTACAGTAGCTAATTTTATGCTTCAACTTCCTAATTCTAAAATTTAGCATCAACCCATATCTTCTTGAATTTAATTCATATACTTCATCAGCACCAATCTTAGTTATAAGTCTATAGCCTAAAGGTCTTAGAAAATTATTTACTTCTTTTCCTCTGTTATTATTTTCAATTGTAAATACTAAAATAGTAACTTTTAAGAAGTCAATAGATTTTAAAACTGACATTTCTCCTCCTTCAACATCAATATTGCAGTAATCAATTAATTTAATTGATTGATTGTCTAAAATATTTGTAATTGGCAATGAATCGACCTCTATAATTTTTTTTTCTCCACCATATTTGGCAATGCCATCATCTATTCTTTCTAAATGTTCTTGATCAATAAAATCAGTCAATCCGCTTAACATAATTCCATAACCAGTAACGGCTAGAAATTTTTTTACCCCAACTTCATTACTGATACATGCATTAATACATATACAATCTCTATTTTCAACTAATTGTTTAAATGCTATTGGGTTGGGCTCGACGCATACACCCTTCCATCCCAATTCTTTCTCTAAATAAAAAGTGTTGCTAAATTCAATACCATCAAATGCACCAATATCCAAAAAAATACCTTCTCGTTTTCTATTGAAAATATCTACTAAAAACTTATCCTGTCCATCTTGCGAAAAAAAGTTCATACTCCAAATACAATTAATAAAATTTTGATAAAAGATAAATTAAAATATTGGGCTATTAGATTGTATCATAAAATTATAATAGCAGAAATCATTTTATTGATTTACTTATCCGAAAAAATTTCGTTATCGAATTAGGCATCCAGCATTGATCAAGCATAGAACCATAGACCCTCTTAGTTTTTTTATCGCTAATAGTCGATTCATTTAGGGAGATTATTTCAGCTTCAATTAAAGTAGTATTTATTATAGGATCAAACAATTGATTGGCCAATAATGTACAGTTTTCACCAATTTGAATGGTCAGCTCCTTCTGCTTCATTAATCTTGCAATGCAATCAGCGTATATAGTAGGGTTATTCTTACTTATTTTAAACCCCGTAACCCCATCTTCAATCAATTCTTGAACTCCCCCTTCAATATCATTTACCAAAGGAATCAAGCCTGCTTTCATTGCTTCTATCAGAGAAATTGGCATACCCTCTGCACTGGATGGCAAAATAAAAAAATCCATTTTTTTAAGGAGAGTCATTACAGCCTGATTATCTACATTACCATAAAACCGAATGTTGCTAGCATTTTCCCAACCAATCAAGTTGCTTGCCTTATCATCAATACCAGTGCCTACTATATGCCAACTAAGAACAATTCCTTTTTGTAGTAGTAATTGGTTGATTTCAGCCAATAAATGGTATCCCTTTTCTATCGTTAGCCTTCCCAAAAAAATGATATTATTACCCATTGGCTTAACCTGAAATGCGATATTAGGTACAGGGACACGCAAGTAGCTGATATAATTGTTCCTTTCTGGCAATAACTTGCTTAATGTAATTTTAATATTTTGGGCAACCGTGATGAACTTATCGATAGATGCCTGGTGCATTGTAGCCAACTCATAGTAGTAATAATAATCACCATGCAAAAAAAGAACAACAGGGTTTTGCAATCCAAGATTACTCATCACGCCTAGCTCAAGCCAATCGTGGGCTACAACAACTACTTTTTCGTCGTGCAATAACTTTGCAAGTTGCCTTGCAGTGTAGTAAAAATTCCATTTAGCAGAATAATAAAAAATTTGTTCACTTGTAGCACCATTTAAACCCAACGCTTTAAATGTTGGAGTTATATCTTTATTGATCGTATAAATGATATGATTTTCTATTGATGGATGCTGCTTATACAAAAGCAAATTGCGTACGACAGATAATACACCACCACCGCCACTATTGAGAAAATGAAATACCTTGATTTTTTTCATGATTTCAGTCAGCAATTGCGGTATAGAAGTCTATACATTTTTGGGTAATAATCTCAGCATTATATTCAGTTAGTATTCTTTGGCGGGCATTTATTGAAATCTGTTGCCTTTGTTCTTCATCCGCAATTAACTTTGACAAAGCATTGTATAGCGCTGCAGGATTTTCTGGGTCAACCAACAATCCACTTTTGCCATCTACCATCAAATCTGCCATGCCACCATTGTTACTACCGACTATAGCTTTGCCCGCAGCCATTGCCTCAGCGCAGGTGTATGAAAAGCTTTCAAATAAACTTGGCAACAATACTATCTCTGCCTGCTCAATTGAGGCAGGCAGTAATTCATACGACATACCATCTATAAATTCCACTTGGTTCAACACAGTTTCCAATTCTTGCTTCATCCAGTTTCGCATGCTTATACCTGCATAGGGACCATTACCATCATCACCGATCACCCTGAACTGCCAATCGGGGTTGGTTTGCAATATTTCTTTCATAACAATCGTTGCGTTCACCAATCCTTTCAATACATTGAGCCGACCAAAAAACAAAATCCTTTTGTAGGAATTTTTTACTACAAAAGGTATTTGCAAGAAAGCAGGATCGGGCAAAAAAATGTTGGGTATTACCGTTATTTTATGTGCGGGAATTTGCCAGTTTTGAAGCACCCAATTTTTCATTGCTTCAGAAGGTGCCGTAATGTAATCGGCCAATTGAATAAACTGGTAATCGGTATCCATCAATTTATCGTACTTTCTCCAATAACCTAAATCCCATGTTAGTCTGCGTAATGCCCCCAATACAAACCGAAGCTTTGCTGAAAATGGAACATATGTTTTTTTAATATTTTCTACTAAATAGTCGGGTGCATGCAACCTAACTATTAATAGCAATTGAGGATATCGCTTTTTTATCGCCCAAGCATTACCGCCAATTTCGGGACTTTCAATAACGTTAAAGGGTAATAGCAGATGATGGACAGTAAAAACCGGTAGCACTTTTTCTCTGAAATCTAATCCACTATCGCATTGCACCAAATGAAGCTGAAAGCCGTCTACAATAATTGAACCTGACTTAAAAGGACTACCAGCAAACACATGCAAATCTATTCCTTTACTTGCCATTGCAGTTGCTATCTGCTTTACGTAGGTGCCGATACCGCCTTTGCCGGTATCGGGTGGAAATTCGTGCGAAATAAATGCGATACGCATCAATAAATTTTTACCAACTTCGTAGGATTATTTATTTTTTTTGAGAGCATACTAATTGATTTACTTTTCATTAGCAATGTTTTTCTCATGTATAGCCTTTGAATAAAATTTGCACAGGCTGCACTCTTAAAAAAAATTGGGAATAAAAAAAAATGAATACGCTTACATAAAAAAACGAAATAGTTTATTGCTTTTTTAGCATAGTCAGTTAAATTACCTTTTATGATTAAGTCGTTATTGAGTGTGTACGCCTGTAAATACGCAGTAGAAATACCAAATGCTTTTCGCAGTTGCAGATAGTAACTCCATTGAAGGCGGTTACCTGTTATAAAATGTTTAAAGGAAAGATTTGTATCCATGAATACTTTATAACCGGCTCTGTTGAAAATCAAGCAGATTTCAAAATCACCGCCTGAAGACAATGAAGTGCCATTTCTATCAGTTAAAATAAAGGAATTATCAACGTGAATGAGTTTTTTAAAAATAGCTTTTCTAATTCCCATACCTGCGCCATAAACAGAGTCTGTATATCCCGATGATCGACCTTCATCACCTACTGCATACCCAAATCCATTTAATTTATGGAACCATTCTGGTGGATTGCTTTCAAATACAGCCTCACCTATTCCGCCAACTATTGCAACATCTGGCAAACTTTCAAATAATTCGATTGTTCTATTTAGGTAATTTTTGCACAACCAATTATCATCATCGCA
>JBGSMI010000164.1:0-3517 GCA_041740215.1 Ferruginibacter sp. | reverse complement strand
ATCACGAGCATAAGATTGTACCCCTTTCAGTTGAGATGGATTGTATAGCCAACTATTTCGTTTTGTATAAAACCCGGTTTGGTATTCATATCAATTTAGATGTTCAACTTCCTAAAGCAATGCGGAGATTTGGCATTGTACCACTGACGATTACAACACAAATAGAAAACGCAATTAAACACAATAATATTTCAATCCACTTATTTGGTTCAAATTACCTTCCACCGGATTGGAAACAAACCGCAGTGTGGTTTCATATTTTAAAAAAATATTTTAAAGCTGGAAAAACTGTATTGTATAAATTTGAGATAGACCCAACGCAAAACTTAAAATATGTAGCTGTACCAGGAAGGCGTGTACTGGAAGAAGGTAAGTTTTATCTTCGCTGGTGAAGCGAAAATGAATATTGAATTGAAAAGGTAGATAAAAATGTAAGTGAGTTAAATTACTTTTTAATTAACATCGGAGATCCATTTCCAAGGCATTTGTACTTTATAATGTTGGTTTTTTTCTGAACAAGAATAGCAGGCTTTATGCTGAAGGGGCAACTTCATTTTTTAGGGAAGCAATATTTCCGGCATAAAATAAGTCTGCTACATTAAACTCTTGAATGCTTAAAAACGTACTTGTTAAAAATTCAATTGGTGTTGCAGAAACATTTTTTTGTGGTACTTGAATTTGTCCCGGGTTTAATTCAAAACCTAAGTCTTCATCAGCATTTTCGCTTTGTGCCATCCAGCAATTTTTAATTATTGATTAATTGTCTACTGTAATTTTTAATGAGGATATCGATTCATTTTTCCGGCTTCGTTAATCTGATACGCAATGTTTATTTTTAACTGGAAAATTTCAGCTAAATACACACTATACCTGATAAATTTTAAACGGATTATCTGGATTAAATAAAAAGCACCAGCTTATTACTTGGCCATCTTCAAGCCAATTATACCTATCACAATTAACGAGGCTGATATCACACGCCAATTACTGGTAGAATCTCCGAAGAACACCATTCCAATGACTAATGTGCCCACAGCGCCTATTCCTGTCCATACGGCATAGGCTGTACCAATTGGAATTGATTTTTGAGCAAGCCATAAAAAAAAGCCACTTAAAGTCATAGCTATTATAGCAATGATTATCCCGTAAATTTTATATGCAGGATTGGTTTGAGAAAGTTTCAAACCCAAAGGCCATCCAATTTCAAGAAAGCCTGCTACGATAAGGTAAATCCAATTCATTTTTTATTGTTTTAACGTTTTTATTTATTTAGCCAGTCTTTTAAAAACAAGGATTTTTCTCTGCTTACAATAATTTCATCTTTAATAGCTGGTAGCAATTCTATTTTTAAACGGCCGTTAAAATAGGCATGTATTTTATCAATTGCCTGCATACATACGATCAATTGCCTTGTAATTCGTATAAATAATTTCGGGTCTAATTCTGCCTCGGTTTCATCCATTGTTTTATCAATAAAATACTTTTCGCCACTATGCTTTATAAGAAAAGTGTTCTTAAATTCAGAACCAAAATAAGCTATCTTATCAATTGTAATTGGTACAAGTGTATCTCTGTGACTAATCAAATATCTATTTCTATAAACTGGTTGCTTTTGTTGAATCTGCAGCATTAACTGGTTCACTATCGCCTGGTCCTGCGAAATGGCGCTGGCTGAAAAGCGTTTTAAAGCAATGTCGAGCGATTCCTTATCAACAGGTTTTAAGAGATAATCAATACCATTAACTTTAAAAGCTTGTATCGCATATTGGTCGTAGGCAGTGGTAAATATTATTGGTGATGCAATTTGAACATGCTTAAATATTTCAAAGCTATTGCCATCTGCGAGATGAATATCCATAAAAATTAAATCTGGTATGGGGTTATTTCTTATCCAATCTACAGAGGCTGTAATAGTTGGTAATTTAGCAACGATCCGTATGCTGCTGTCAATCTGTTGTACCAGCTTCTCCAGCCTGTTGGCTGTAAGCATTTCATCTTCTATAATGATGGCTATCGGCATTTTAAAGTAGAGGGATTTTTACAATATATGAGGAGGTTGTTTTTTCAAAAACCGGTTTTTCCGCTGTAAGTATTTTATAGCGTTCTTTAATATTTTTGATGCCCACACCCAAGCCATCTTCAGCAATAAACTTTGGCTGTAAATTGTTTTCACAAATAAGCCAATTGTCTTTCGTATAAATATCAATGGTTATTGGTTTATCTGATGTAATACTATTGTGTTTTACCACATTCTCTAATAATAACTGTAACGTCATTGGGCATATTATCATAAGTTGTTTTTCATTGGGAATGCTAATGTTTAAAATAATACCATTGGGATAACGAATTTGGTATAGATAAAAATAAATACCAATAAATGCCAACTCATCTTTAAGTTGTATAGTATTTTGATTATTTGCCTGCAATACGTAACGATAAACAGACGACAAGACGGTAACATATTTTATTGCCTGTTCCTTATCTTCTTCAATTAATGCTGTAAGTGTACTAAAATTATTGAATAAAAAATGTGGATCAATTTGAGATTTCAAAGCGTCTAACTGAGCTTGTGTAGCTAACTGCTGCAATTTTATTGCCTCAAAATTCGCTACATTCCATTTGCTAAAAAAATACTGGGCAGTATAAATAGCTGTATTTAGTAAAGACACTAAAAGGCCTATTACGATTGCTTGCCTGATAATGAGTGTTGAATTTAGATAATCTACACTTCCGGAAACTGCACCGTCAAAAGTTTTAAAAAGTCCATAAAATGCAACTACCAAAATAAATATCTGTAATATCAATTGGAAGAAAATCCTTTTCCCTGGTGATGCCTCCCATTTAACAAAACGGTTTAATATTTTAGTTACCAGTATACCCGACTCGACAGTAACCAGGGTAAAAAAAAGCAGGTAGATTACTTCAATGATGTAATCCGATATTTTATACTGGCTATAGGAATTAATAAAATCGTCAAAAGGATTTATTAATGCAAACAACAAATACATAATTATCCCAAGAAAGGGATAACTATAAAGTCTAAATTTTCTGTTGCTTACTTTTTGCATTCTATACTTAAAATATTCATTTTTACAAAACTACCCCGGATTAACCAAATACGGGTGCATTTAAAATTGTCGGAAGGGTTGCCAACCTTGTTCAGGTTCTTTTCTACTAAAAACTACTTAAAAAGGTTGTCAACCATGCACCGAGCTGCGACAATTTTAAATGTACCCCCAGATACTAGCATCAGGTATTTGGGTTAAAAGAGAAATTAAAGTATTATCCACGTTTCTTAAAAATTTATCAACTCCCATTTTACTTTTAGCTTTAAACGCTTTGCATCATCAGCTAATATCAAAGTTTCTTTATACGCTTTTGAAGTTGGAGCATCTATAACAATACCCTTGAATCCGTTGGCGTTGAAACTGTAAAATTTTACTTATTTGAAGACCGTTATACTTTTTATTTTTTTGTCGCTGTTATTTGCCTCATACTAAAAGTTGCTCCCAGTTTG
>JBGSMI010000163.1:0-6589 GCA_041740215.1 Ferruginibacter sp. | reverse complement strand
TTTTGCTATCGTAAAGGTGCCATAGATATCATTGTACAATATTTTGTTTTCATTGTTTTGTAAAAGCATTTTTGAAAATAGAAATAGGAAGAAATTACCGGTGGAGAATATTAAGAAAGCAACTGCAATCCAAAAGGCAGGAGATAAGTAGATTGCGATTTTAGTGCTGTATTTCATTTTTTCATAGAAAAAGAGTATAACTATCCAAGGAAGTAATAGGCATTCAAATACCAACGGATAATACGTAAATTCTTTATTAATAGAAGTTAAAAAATCGTACAATGAAAATAAAACAAACGGTATGTTAAATAGATAGAATGTTTTCTTTAGTCGAAGTTGGGATATGTTTAATAGAAAGAATTTTGATACAAGTGCAAACTCTCCAATTATAAACAAGCGCTCAAATAATAAATAAAGTTGGTGCGACTTAAAGATATAGCGGAAGGTGACAACTGCTACTATCGAGGTAAACAATAAAATAGTGTAAACGAAAAAAACCTTTAAATCTTTTGAATTATTTTTTTTTAGAAAATAAAGACAAAAGATGAAAGGCATTGACTCAGAAAAGTAGACAATATAGAGAAGTAGAGAGTTTATAAAATCGTTTTTTGTTATACTACGAACGAATTTATAAAATAAAAATTACTTACTCCCCTAAATTTCTAATTAAGACTGAAAAAATTCGATTGTGTCAATCCATTGCATGTGCATGTGATAAAGTTTTTTACAGGTTATAGTTAATAGTTTCATTGTAAACTTGCTTTAAAAATTAAACATGAACAATAGGTTAAAAAGCAATTGAACATTGATTTTTTGCAAAAACGCTTTATCAACGAGTGTTTGAGGGAAAATACCTGGTATAATAACTGCTGGAAATAGGGTAAATGTACTGTTATAATATAGTAAAATTACTATGCAAATGGCAGGTGTTTTTACCATCGTAGTAATACCCGGATCGAAAAATAGTAAGAGATCAACTTTATTGTTCAACCAGAAGTAAAGAAATTTCTTGCGATGAAATAAATGGATGCATCCCGGCGTTTTAAAAGGTGAGGTTTAGGATGCTATTACGAAGTGTTTGCTGAATCTGGGAAATGGTGAAGGTGTTATTTCAAAAATTAGTTGATTGACACCAGTTGCACAAGCACAAACAGGTTTTTGACAGAAATATTGGCGATTAGGTTTTAAAAATAGTTTATTGGATTTGGATTGGATTTGAATACATAAACTGGAGTGAACCAATGTCAATCAACTTGTGTAAAGATAAAGTGTATAGTAAAACGTCCTATGCGCAAAACTGCCCTTTTTTGATCCTGTAGTATTTACGTTACCATGTGTAAATGTTCTCACATTACAAGTAGTTTCACCACAACTGAAAAGGGTAAAAATACTTATTATAAAAAAATAAATGTTAAGGAAATGAAGTATATCGGTGGATGATAATCGCTTATTTTAATAAATGGCGAATTTAATTATAAGATAGAAATTAAAACCAAATGTTTTTTGTTACATTTAACACATAAAAGATTAACCAGAAAGAATTAACTCCAATACTTATGTCGATGACAGCCAATTATCTAATTAAAATCGCAATTGCCGATGATCACAAAATTTTTCGTGATGGAATTAAAATGGCACTATCAGGGCGGGAAGATTTAAAAATGCTGTGGGAAGCAGAAAACGGTAAGGACATGATGCATAAAATTGCCATTAAAAAACCCGACGTGCTTTTAATGGACATCAGAATGCCGGAGATAGATGGAATTAATGGGATTGAAATGATTCGTAAGGAATTTGATAATATAAAGATTATAGTACTTACGATGTACGATGATCAACAGATGATTAACAAAATGATGGAGATGGGTGCAAATGCTTACCTGACTAAAACGACAGATCCAGACGAGATTTACGAAGCTATTCTTACCTGCATGAATGACGATTTTTACTTTAATGATCTTGTAAATAAGGCAGTAATGGGGAAACTGATGCAAAAAAAGAATGTACGCCACCACTATGGAACAAGCATTGCTATTCAGTTTAATGAAAAAGAGATAAAAATATTGCAGCTATTGGCAGAGGATAAAACAACAGAAGAAATTTCTAAAGTAATATTCTTAAGCCCCAGAACAATTGAAACGATTAGACAGAATATGAAAACAAAGGTAAATGCAAAAACGATAGGCGGTTTACTTATGTATGGAATGCGCAACAAACTTATTGAATAGGGTACGCTGTTAAATAAAATTCTGGCTCTTATACTCCCCATGGCCGATACAGTCATGAATGCTCAATCGGTAAAGTCTTCATACCCGCTGGCCTTGTATTAGAAGTTTAATAGAAATTTTGTCTAAACTACGTCTTCGCTTGTGTTAGTATAACTCCCTGTCCTTGTAGTAATTTTCCTATCCAAAACAAAAGGTAATTGTCCTACATTGCAATCAATTTAAATGAACGACCTTGCAATTAAATCTTAGGAAAACTCCTATGAACCAACGAAATTTTTTTTATGTCAGTTAACGAATCAAATTTAGACCCCATTAAGGTGTTGATAGCAGATGATCATGTACTGTACCGTGCAGGAGTAAAAACTGCTTTAAGTACCAAGAAGGACGTGAAAGTAATTGCCGAAGCCGACAATGGTATGCATTTGTTGAATATGTTGAAAATGATACAGCCAGATGTGATTTTACTGGATATTCAAATGCCGGTAATGGATGGCATAGGTGCATTACCTGAAATTAAAAAGAATTGGCCCCATATCAAAGTAATTATGCTAACTATGATGGACGATCATAGTATGATTACTAAACTGATGGAATTGGGCGCCAACAGTTATCTTTCCAAGACAAGTGACAGTGAAATTATATATGAAGCTATTAAGACCTGCTTTGAGCAGGAATACTATTTTAATTCGCTTACCAATAAAGCATTGCTTACTAATTTAAAGCAGCGCAATAACGTGATACCCCAAAAAACTGCACCACTCGAAGCTAATTTGAATGATAAGGAAATGCTTATTCTGAAACTGATGTGTGAAGAAAAAAGTACCAAAGAAATTGCTGATATTGTAGACTTGAGTCCACGTACTGTAGAAGCCATCCGGGATAAATTGAAAGTTAAAACAGGTGCAAAAAGTACCGCCGGCCTTATCATGTATGCTGTTAAAAACAACATATTGAATGACGAATTGTAAATTGCTGGCAGGTATAAATACTGAAGTTTGAAAAGCGTTTTAAAAGTTGTCCCACCAAATGGTGGGATTTTTTTGTTACTCCTCAGGATAGTGTTGTAGTTGCGCTGGTGACTTACAAACTCAATTTGGGTTTTACAATCCTACCTTTACCGAATGAATTATTTTAATTATAATGGTAAAATTTTTAAAGAAGGTAGTCCTGTAATTGGTGCCGACAACCGTGGATTGCGATATGGCGATGGTTTGTTTGAAACAATGAAAATGAAAAATGGTCTGCTTTTTTTTGAAGATGAGCATTTTGCCCGATTATGGAAAGGACTGAAGGTTTTACAGTTTGACATACCCAAACATTTTTCGGTAGATAGCCTGCGCCAGGAAATTATTACTTTGGCTAAAAAGAATGGCCACGAAACAGCAGCGAGGATACGGTTAAATATTATTAGGGGCGACGGCGGTTTATATGATGCCAAAAATCACGTACCGAATTATACCATCCAAACATGGCAACTACCTGAAGGAAATGGGCAATGGAATGGAAATGGCCTTGTACTGGGAATTTATGAAGCGGTAAAAAAGAGTTGTGATATTTTAAGTAATATCAAGCACAATAATTACCTGCCCTATGTAATGGCTGCGTTACATGCAAAAAAGGAAAAATGGAACGATGCCATCGTGTTGAATACAAATGGACGGATTTGTGATTCCACCATCGCCAATGTTTTTATAGTAAAAGATAATATAGTTTATACACCTTCTTTAAGTGAAGCATGCGTAGCAGGTGTAATGCGGAAAATAATCATTAATAAATTGATGGATCCAGCCTGGCAATTGGTGGAAAAAGGTTTAACAATAGATGACTTGCTAAATGCCGATGAAGTTTTTTTAACCAATAGTATTTATAACCTGCGTTGGGTGCAAAGCATAGGTGAAAGCTTTTATCAACCAACCATTTCAAAACAAATATATACGCAGGTAATTCAAACCATTTTATAATGATATTGTTCAATGGACAAGGCTAAAGGAGATTTTAAAGCAGCCGAAATTTGAATCATGGAAAATAAGCCAACAATAAATATTATCTGGTTTCGAAGAGATCTTCGTTTACATGACAATGCAGCATTGTACCATGCACTTCAATCAGGAAACCCGGTAATACCAATTTTTATTTTTGATAAAAATATACTGGATCTGTTGGAAGACAAGGCCGACCGAAGAGTAGAATTTATACATGCAGCTCTCGAAGAGATGCAGCAAAAGCTTCTGAAAATAGGCTCCACCCTGGAAGTTTATTATGGTACCCCGATGGAAGTTTTTAAAAGTCTGGTGTCTAAATATAAGGTAGAACAGGTGTTTACCAACCATGACTATGAACCGTATGCTTTGGAAAGGGAACAGCTCATTCAGTCTTTTTTAAAAACTGAAAATGCAACCCTGGCTACTTTTAAGGACCAGGTATTGTTAGAGAAGAATGAAGTATTAAAAGATGATGGCAAACCCTACACTGTATTTACACCCTATAGCAGAAAGTGGAAAGCTGCTTTGACTGATTTTCACCTTAAGGCTTTTCCTACCGAAAAATATGTTAGCAATTACTACAAACAGGCTGCAAAGAAAATTCCTGATTTATTCTCAATGGGCTTTAAAGAAGTTGATAAGCCGTTTCCTTCGAAATTATTGAATGAAGAACTGGTAAAAAAATATGCAGATCAACGGAATTTTCCGGCAATAGCGGGCACTTCAAAATTGGGGGTTCATTTGCGATTTGGCACAATTAGTATTCGGGAACTGGCATTGAAAAGTAGCGGTCTTTCTGAAACTTACCTGAACGAACTAATCTGGCGGGATTTTTACCATATGATTCTTTGGCATTTTCCGCATATTGGTCATTACAAAGCATTTAAACCTCAATACGATACAATTGAATGGAGAAAAGATGAAGGTGATTTTGAGCGTTGGTGCAATGGTGAAACCGGCTATCCAATAGTGGATGCCGGTATGCGGGAGTTGAACGAAACCGGATTTATGCACAATCGGGTCCGTATGATCGTCGCATCTTTTCTTACAAAACATTTATTGATCGACTGGCGTTTGGGAGAAGCGTATTTTGCACAAAAATTACTCGACTTTGATTTAGCAGCCAACAATGGCGGATGGCAGTGGGCAGCAGGAAGCGGCTGTGATGCAGCGCCTTATTTTAGGATATTCAACCCTTACCTGCAAACACAAAAGTTTGATCCAAAATTTGAATATATAAAAAAATGGGTTCCCGAGTTTCAGGAGTTTACTTATCCCAAGCCAATGGTGGTGCATGAAGAAGCAAGAAAGCGATGCCTGGAAGTATATGGCAAGGCATTAAAAAAAGAATAATAAATTGATTTTACCAGGGCGGAATGTATTTCTGATTCAGATTAATCCAGTTTCCTAATATTCTTTGAAATGGCTTTTCAATTTTTAAACAAATTTATACCCGGTAGCAGATGTTTCATTGATTTAGTACTACGGCGGATTTTTACGTTAGGAAAATCAATCCTAAAATAGTAATAACTGAGATGAGGAATGAATACAGGTAAAGCGACTTTAATTTGAATTTATCAGCTACCCAAAAAAACAAAGAAAGAGCGGGTAAAATAAATATCAAAGAAATAAGTGGAAGCCAGAGCATTTCGAAAATGGCACCGGTAAAAGCGAAATGATACACATTTACCATCTGGGTGAAAAAGGCAATTGCTAATGTCAGCAAACTTGCAATAAAAACGATTTTACTTCGTTTAAATTTCTTTTTGTCTTTTGATTGATCTAACATTAGCTTTTGTAAAAGTTGACTCGTTTCCTTATAAACTTAAGAATAGATTTTCCACGTCATTTATAACTGTTCCCGAAAGACTGTGGTGTACTTTCAATAATTCACTAATAGCGGCCTTCCCCATATCTCCCAAATCTAAAGAATAATCATTCACATATAAATCAATGTGCTGCCGCATTACGTCCTCGCTCATTTCCTGCGCATGGCATTTGATGTAGTCATTTAGTTCCGGGTATTTTGCAAAAGCGTATTCGATGCTTCTTTTAATCAACGCATCCACTTTTTTCTGCGTGATAAGCTCGATGTCTTTTTTAATTACAATGCCTCCCAAAGGAATGGCGTTACCGGTTTCCGTTTCCCAATAATCACCCAAATCGATTATCTTATGAAGGCCTTTATCATTGTAGGTAAAGCGGTTTTCATGAATGATTACCCCAAGTCCCTTATCCGCTAAAACAAAATTTTCAATTTCATCATAGCGTAAAAAGATTTTGTTTTTTGCGTTCGGAAAAGCCAAAGAAAATAACAGGTGGGCTGTTGTGTTTTCGCCGGGTATTGCAATCGGCTGTTGCTCCACATCTTGCAATTCA
>JBGSMI010000162.1:0-51231 GCA_041740215.1 Ferruginibacter sp. | reverse complement strand
AGTCGCTATGTAAAATCATCCCTACTTTTAAAAGTATCCGTTACCTTAGGCTTATGCTCAGAAAATTTAATTGTAAAACGTGGTAATTTTTACTAAGTACCTTATTATAAGATGCTAAAAGTGCCATTAGTTTAGAAATTATTTGTTACTTAAAGGTTAAGCAAATAATACAATAGTTGTTTATTTTTTGTTTTATAGTGTCGCCATATCGCCTTGTATGTACAATCGTTCTGTACTCAAAGTGTACTAGTAGCAAATGCTTACCATAGAATTAACACAAAAATTTAGCCTACCAATTCATACCGTGTAAAGAATGATAGATATTTTTTGTGATGGCTTAAAAAAACAAACAATTTAATTACCATTATGATGTTTACCGGTTACTAAATCTTCGCCTCTACGTTGAATGCTGTCTGGTCTTTTAAACTAATATGAAAAAATATTATGACACTATAAGCTTTGAAAAATAAGATCAGGTTTCATTCTCGTAGAAATATTTCCACAAAACCATTTGCTTATTTATTTTATAAGTTATCAATTGTGGCACGATGTTTTATAAAATACTATTGTTAACCTAACCAAATGGATGAAGCTACTGGTATCGCTGGTATCATTGAGATAAATAAACTGTTACATGTTCATATTAATGTGGCGATAATTGAGAGAATTAATTACACAAATGATCCATCAGATAAAATGTTAAGCATTCTGTCGACGGTTTTCGAAAACAACGAAAAGGAGTTGGGTGGACTAATAGACGGGTTTGTTTGGCCGGGTAGCTCGGATCATAATACTTTTTTAAGCGAATGGAAGAAGGTCGTTTTGTTTCAAGACATAACGCAAAATGCACCGATAATGCTGGCAGTAGAATATTTGGTGTCTGCCGCATTAGAGGCTTATAAAACATTGCTCAATACAACATCTTTTATCAGTTGCACCAACAGATCTGTTTTAATGGATCAAAAATATTTTTTTCAGACATTCCTGATTGACATCGTAAAATGCCGCAAATTAAATATGAAATTGGCTGAGTTGGTTTTAGCTGTGTAGATTTTAACGCTTTTTTTTTAACCCAACGGCATCAAATACTGTCTTGCCGCAAAAATTTAATTTATGAATGCACCAACCGCACCATATTTGAAAACTATGGTAGAATGTCACAAAAAAATGATGGAAGATGGATATATTGAAGATTTTTCTATGGATGACGATCAACTAAAATGTTTAAGTACAGATAAAAAGTACATTGCTGCCGATGTATGCATTGTAAATTTTTTCAGGTTTGAGGGGCAGACTGATCCTGAAGATAGTTCGGTAATGTATGTAATAGAGACGAACGACGGTAAAAAAGGCACATTGATAGACGCCTACGGAGCCTACGCTGATGCCGATCTGAGTAATTTTATTACCTCAATTGAAAAAATCGAAAAGAAGAAATCGCTAAAAGCGTAGATTTTCGGAAAACGTAAGAATTAAAAAAAACATCCTTATTGGATGTTTTTTTTAAACCCTTGTATTTTCTAATGCGGTATAACACAAACTTGTTTCTTAATCGGCAATGGGAAGTATGTTGGATTTTTTTCTTTTAGCCCAGATGTCTTTTCAAGTACCTACCTAACCTGGACAATCCAGAACCAAATAGGCAATTCGCAAAAGGCAATATGCAAATATTGAGTTTTTAATTTTTCCTCCCAAAGCCTTATCCATGTAATGTTACAGCGTGTAGTGAAAAATAAAATACCAAAACATAAGAAGATTTAAGGGGTTAGATACAAAATATCCAATTAGGTAAGCTTTTCGTAACTGCCTGGTTGAAAATTACTGTATTTGTTGATCTTCCCAAAATACCATCATTTCTTAAAGGATCATTCAATTCAGTCTCAACTTGAATGTCTGAAAACCAATTTGAAAACTCTGCTGCAATATGTTTTCACTCGCTTGAGAATAATCTGCATTAATCTATTGCTTTTTGCTACTTCGTTATCTGGTTCCAAAAATTACCATCAAACCAACAGCTTTCATGTCTTATAAATACACATTAATTCGTAAGGGTGACTAAGCTATTCATAGCCTTGTCCATCGAATAGTGTATTACCGCAGTACTTTTTCTTACAATAATTTAATTAAAATCTTATGTCGAAATATTTCATCGTAACCTAAATTATTGCAACACAAATTTCACCTAAGAGTTCTTTTTTCCGGAGAATAGTTTAGCAGCCAAATATATCACAAGAGCAACAACCAGAATTACTCCAATGACGCCTGTCCACATTCCTGCTTTGAATATACTACCAATCACCTCACATCCTGTTAGCATAACTGCTCCCGCTACTAAAACGGGAATCAAATACATTAATTTATTTTTTGCCATTAATTTATTTTTTATTTGTGAGTCTAAAGTTTACGGTTTATACAGCCTCCAGCATGCCAACGTTTTCTAACGGAATGAGCTGGACCTTATTTCCTTTTTTAAATTTACTCGGACTAAGACCGGTTACTTTTGTAAACTGGTTACTTAGGTGAGAAACACTGCTATAATTAAGTTTCCACGCAATTTCTGTTACAGACATGCCCTCCATAATCAACAGCTCCTTTATCTTTTCTACCTTGTGTGCAATTATAAATTCACGCAGACAGATGCCGGTTTCGTTGCTAAAAATGTTTGCTATGTAAGTATAATTGTAATTCAGATTGGCACTTAAGTAATGGGAAATTTTTAAGGTGCTAAGCATGGAATCTTCATGGACCATTTTTATAACACTACGTTTAATTTTATCAATCAGGATATCCTTAACACCATCGATTAATTCGAGGCCCCATTCGCTAAGCGTGATCGCCAATTGTTTCTTTTGGCCGTTGGTTAAAGGATATTTCAAATCAGCTTCTCCGAGATTTACCTGATAGTAAGGTATTTCCATATCATTCAGTATTTTTTTCACTAGCATCACACACCTGAGGCAAACCATATTTTTAATATTAATAGTCATATCTGTAGCATTTAAAGGTTTTAAAATTCATCATTGCTTTCGTCAAATTCAATTGCTTATGTGCATGACTTATATAACCTCATAGAAAAACAGTGCCAAATAAACAGGTTGGCATAAAATGTATCAGGCTATGCTTTAATAAGTTACAAAACAAAATAACTTGCTCCGAAACAGTTGAATTGATTGGGTTACTTCAACTGTTAAAAAAATTGCGCCTTTAACGATAAAAAAAGGTAGTTATTTATCTATAATGTATTGGTGGGGAATTGAAGTGTGTGTAGTGCATTAATGTGCATATATTTCTACAGGTTTATTGTTCAGCAAGTCGTATGGAAAATTTTACTTCGTTTTCTCAATTAGATATCAAGCGTATTCTGCAAATTCAAGCGTAAACACAGTTCCCATGTCAGGTTGTGAGCTAACATCGATACGGGCATTGTGACTTTGCAAAATATTTAAGGTAGTCGCAAGGCCAAGACCGATACCATTTCTTTTGGAGGTAAAATATGGCTCAAAAAGTTTTTCTTTATTTTCCTGCGTTATGCCGCAGCCATTATCACTAATAAAAAGCAAACATTTTTTATTGGTCAACTGGGTAATCACCCTAATCAACCCGGTTCCATCTGCAACAGCCTCTATTGCATTAACAAGTATATTTAATATTGCCATTGATAGTTTAGGGGTATCTGCCTTTATAAAACATTCGGTGTCATCAAAATCGGCAACTAACTTGATGCTTCTAAGCATCAACTTATCTTTTACCGAAAGGATTACCTGTTCTGCAACATTCTTTAACGATACCTTTGTGAAGATCATTTGAGCAGAACCAGAACTTTGAAGTAATTCTGTTACTAAGTCGTTGATACGCTGTCCATTTCTAAAAATAATATCCAGATAAAATTGATCGTCGGAAGTTATGTTGGTTTGTAATAGATTTTCTACTGCCAGCTTGATATTACTCAATGGGTTGCGCACTTCATGGGCCAATGTGCGGATAAATCTACCAGAGGCAGCAAGCTTTTCTGCTTGTAAGCTCGCCTTCTCTGCTTTTTTTAAGTCCGTTATGTCATGGATGATGCCTTGCAGGTAAGATTTGCTGTTGCTATCAACCTCCATTGAGGCCGAAATCAGGCAGGTTTTAACTTCCTTCTTTGCTGTTATAAACTCTGATTCAAAATTATCAATCTCACCGTCATTTTTTATCTGGCCTAATATATACTCAATATCCGTTGGATTTTTCAAGAAGTTGATTAATTTCTTTCCGATACAATCCTCCATTGCATAGTCAAGGATATCTGTTATCGCATAATTGATTGTGTTAATGGTAGTGTCAGAACCTGCAACAAAAACAATATCTTTCGACTTTTCAAAAATGCTTCTAAACCGCCTTTCGCTTTCCTGAATTTTTTGTAGATTATTGATTCGCTCCAGCGTATAGCGAATAGTACGTTCAAGTTTATCTTCATCCAAATCAGCTTTAATCAGGTAATCAAAAGCACCTGCTTTTGTAGCCTCAATGTCTATATTGTAATTACCTTTTCCAGTTAGCAAAATAACAGGCGTTGTATTATTTTTTGCAAGGGCGTCTTTGATCAAATCAATCCCATTTTTTGCTCCCAAAAGGTAATCGCAGAAACACAATGCATAGTTGTTGTTACAGAGTTCATCCAGAGCGGCCGCATATCGTTGTATCCAGGTGATCTCAAAAGTCCAGGCAGAAATATCCTTAAAATATTCACTGATCAGTATGAAGTCATCTTCATCATCTTCTATTATTAAAATTTTAAGCAGCGGTTGTTGAGGTTGGATAATCATTCCTTATAGATTTTTTGGGAGTATAATTGAGAAAGTTGAACCTTCACCAGGAGTGGCGTTTGCAAAAATCAATCCTCTGTGATTGGCGACAATTTTCTTGCATATACTCAAACCGATTCCCGTTCCCGGGTATTCAGATTTTCCCTCAAGCCTTTGAAAAAGCTGGAAAATTTTATCTGCATACTGCTGCTCAAAGCCAATCCCGTTATCTTTAATTGTAATAAGGAAGTAAGTCATATTTATTGATAATCTATACAGCTCCTTTTCCGGCAATGTCAATTTCCTCGATTCAATATCAATCTGTAGTGGTGTATTTTCCTTTCTAAACTTGATTGAATTGTTAAGCATATTAGCAAAAAGCTGCAACATTTGACTACTAATTGCTTCTAGAGAAGGTAATCGACCAAAATTGATCTGGGTGTTCGTTTCTGCAATGATAAGGTCAAGATCTTCCATGGCATCTTCCACAATTGAAGAAAGATTCACCTGTTGAGGTGGAAGATTGTTAAGACTGATTCTTGAAAATTCAAGAAGGTTGTCAATCAGCTTGCGCATATTATCACACGCAGCAACCACACGGGAAAGATACAAATTTCCATCCTCGCCCAATTTATTAGAAAACTTAATCTGAAGACGCTGACTAAAGGTAGAAATTTTTCGCAGTGGTTCCTGCAGGTCATGTGAAGCTACATAAGCAAATTCTTCCAGCTCACGGTTAGATCGGTTCAATTCCGCTATTTTGTTTTCCAGCATTCTTTCGTATCGTCTCAGTTCAGTTACATCCCTGCTGGTGCCAATAATTTGTTCAATTTCATGATCGTAGTTGCGGATCACTTTGCCATAGGTTGATATTATTTTTATCACCCCTTTATTATCCTTAATCTCGTAGTCCCACTGGTAATTATCTTTTACATGATTATTCTCCAAATTCGTTTCCACCCCTCTTAGAAAATCATCTGCATTCATATGCTGAACGTACAAGTCCTTATTTATTTTAAGTCCGTTTCTATCCTCTTCATCATATCCGAAAATATTATACATCCCTTCCGACCAATACAATTCTTTTCCTTCCGGATCGCTTTCCCAGGTTCCATAATTCAAAAAGGTTTCATTTTCCAACATCATCGCTTTGTAATCGGCGAGGCTTTTCATACTGTCTTCTTGTATGGTAATATCTCTTGTTAGTCCGGTTATCCTTTTTATTTGTCCTTGTTCATCATACTCAATATTGGCATGTTCAAATACGGTTATCAGGTTACCCTTATTTGTTTTTAGTTGAAATTTATTTCTGTACGATTCCTTGACTTTTCCATTTTTGAACCTGTTTTCAAAATCAAGATAAGCATCATTTTTTTGAATATGGCTTGTGTAGAAATCGGGCGTAATACTGGTTTCCATCTCTTCCTCCGTATCGTATTGCAACAAATGATACATCCCTTTTGTCCAGTAAATTTTATCTGTTTGGAAATCCCAAAGCCAAAAGCCAAATTTTAAAATAGCTTCGGCATTATTCATGAGGTCGTCGGCTGTTGCGTTTTTTAAAACCGGGATCGCTGAATTTTTTGAATTCTCTAACTGTATGTAGTAGTATGCTTTGTTGAGCTTGCGAACTTTAAGCCGATAATAACTATATTTTTTGCCTTTATTGACTAAACGATATGTAGCATCCGGAGAAACGGTTTTATCATCTCCATCCAGCAATGCCTTCATAGCCTCTCTAAACGGAGCCTGGTCTTCCTTGTTGATCAACGGATAAATACTATATTTCCAATCTGCGAGATCTTCTACCGTAAAATTAAATTCACTGCTAAATAAACTGTTGGCATATACAATTACATCTTTTTCATTATTGTAAAAAAGAATAGGCTCGGCAGAGAAAAATGAAAAGTTTTTTCCAAAAAAATTGTGGTCCCCTTCTTTACCAAGCTCATCTCTTATTTCAGTAAATTCTGTTAAAAATGAGTCCAGCATACCTTATTTATTGGTTATTAAATTCATTGTATTGTTTCATCTTGTTGTAAAGCGTTTTTCTGTCAACGTTTAATAAATTTGCAGCCTTACTTTTATTGAAATTAACCTTCTTTAATGCATCCAGAATCATTTCGTATTCCGCATCAATACTTACAGTCTTAAACGTATGTTTTTTTAACTTATTTAAATCGTTGGTATTGTCAACATCTGGTTGAACCTCCTCATTATTACTTCTGCTTTCATTGGTAAAGGAAGTTAACGATGATGTTTGAGAATTGATCGCATCGTTGTGGGTATGATCATCAAATGCCAACTTAGTGTGATTGACCAATTCAAAAGGAAGGGCCTTTACATCAATTAGTTCTGCATTAGTCAATAGGGCAGATCGCTTTACTACATTTTTTAATTCCCGTAAGTTACCAGGCCAGGTGTAATGTTTAAAAATTTGTTCCACTTCAGTGCTGAAGCCTTTTACAACTTTATCAAGCTCAAGATTGCTTTTGTCAAGAAAGAAATGAGCAAATGTCAAAATATCGTCAACCCGCTGCCTCAAAGGTGGCACGTGTATGCTAAATTCATTAAAGCGATGGTAGAGATCTTCTCTAAACATACCGGTTTTAGCTGCATCCCAAAGTTGCTCATTGCTCGCTACAATAATTCTAATATCCAGTTCGATGTCTTTATTTCCACCAACTCTTCGAAGTTTTCTTTCCTGCACTACTCTTAAAAGAGAAACCTGTACATCATAAGGAAGATTGGCAATTTCATCTAAAAAAATAGTGCCTCCGTTTGCTAACTCAAGGCTGCCTGTCTTCTGATTGAGTGCTCCGGTAAAGGCTCCCTTTTCGTGCCCAAATAACTCACTTGCAGAAAGCTCTTTCGATAATGCGCCGCAGTCGATAGCAACAAACGGAGCTTTACTTCTTTTACTTCGGGCATGAATTTCCTGTGCAATGGCTTCCTTTCCGCTTCCCGTTTCTCCTGTTATTATTACACTGTAACTGGTTGGCCCAACAAGGTCTATTTGCCTTAGAATATCCTTGAACTCTTTACTTTCGCCAAAAATATACGCACTGTTTTTGTTTTGTTTTCTTGTTTCCGGCGCACCTTTAGTGGACTGTAAAGAACCTGTAGTAGAAAAGTTTAAAATGTTTCCTCTATCTGTAAGTGCAATTGCGCTTTTTATGGCAATCAATATCTCTTCAGGAAAAAGAGGTTTGGTAACATAGTCATACGCTCCATGTTTCATAACCTCAACTGCCATCTTAATCTCGCTATAACCGGTAATAATGATTACCTGTACCGCCGGATCAATTTGTTTAATTTTGATGAGCAATTCCTTTCCATCAGTATCGCCTAAACGAAAATCACAGAGAATTACATCTGGTGGATTTCTTTCTAATTCTTCCAAACCTCGTTTACCCGAATGCGTTATTTTTACTTCAAAACCATTTCGTATAAAAAAACGCTCTAATAAAAGGCACATATCTACATCATCATCTATTATCAAAATTTTATTCATAAGTCTCTTTTTTATTTTTTTTAGATGATTTAAAAGTTGAATTTCTATCTTTTCTACTTTTCTTTAAAAATACACTTTCGCTCGCTAATTATGCCGATAATTTTACTTGAATCATACGCCCTTTTTTCTCACCCAATAAAAGATATTTAGCTATATTTATCCGTGATTATGATTGCCTACAAATATTTGTGGTCAGAAAACTGGTATAAACAACAGAATATATTTCATATTGTGGAACCGACAGAGGAAGCAACTAACAAGGCAAAAGCTCAGTTCGCCTTTCAATTAATCTGCAAATTCCCGACCGGCATTTTCAAAATACCTCATTCAACTAGAAATTAAAAATTTTATAATTGGTTGATCGAGGTAATTAAAAGGTAAAAATATTTTTAATTAAATTATCAATATCCCTATTAAAACCATTTAGGCAATATTGTACCAATTGTGGAAATTGTTTTTATTAAAGCTGTATTATATTGATAATCAATTGTATAATTATATTAACTGATTCGTATTTTTAGTCAACAAATCCCGATTTGGGTAATTATTTCTACACCCTTGAAATCGTATAATGAAACTATATAAAAGAATCAGACTTATTTATTTAATGGCTGGTATAATTATTACCGTCTTAATTGTGTTAGGTCTTTTATACCTTCAAAAGCGAACAGAACAGATGCAGTCTATAAACGCTGCAGAACACTCTTTTGTAGTACTTTCATCGATTAGTAATTTTGAAAAAAATTTGATTGAGGCAGAATCAGCCCAGCGAGGTTACCTCCTGACCGCAGACGTTAAATTTAAAGCAGATTTCTACGAAAAAATAAAAGCGATCGATTCCTCACTCGTTGCGTTGGCATCGGTAACTACAAGCGATGACGTACAAAAAATCTACCTGCTCCAACTACAAAAGTTCATCGGAACCCGTGTAAAGCTCTTAAAAGAAAATTTTGATGTAAAGAAAGATCCAAAAATGGAGAACGAAGCGTTGCTACAGGGAATGACTGCCATGGAACACTGTAAAAATTACCTGATGAAAATGCGGGCTTCGGAAGAAGCATTATTGAAGTTGAGGTTAGTCAAAAAGAATAAATACCAGCAAATAAATCTCATTTTCTTTCTTGCAGTTTTTATTACGGCGTGCTTTATCTGCATAATATTAATAGGCGTATTTTTTAGAGAGCTTGGAATTAGATTAGCCACACAACAGCGTTTAAAAAGAAAAATAAATGAGCTAACGAATAGTAAAAAGGAAATGGAACAGGTAACCTTCGCTGCTTCACACGACCTTCAGGAACCCATGAGGAAGGTAAGAATATTAAGCTCGATGCTTGCTAAAAATTTAGCTAGTAAAACAACGGATGCTGATATGGAGGTAATCCAGCGCATTAATATAATTGCTGAAAAGATGCAAGATCAACTAAACGACCTGGTGTTATATACTAATTTATTGTCACCAGTGGAACATCTCGAAGGAATTAATTTGAACGAACTATTTAAAGATATTTATGATGATTTGCTGAAGAACGATGCAGTGGACTTAAAAATTATCAGCCAGTTGCCTACAATAAACGGATCATTGAGTCAGTTAAAGAGAATGCTTTCGAATATATTAGAAAATGCTAAAAAATATAAAGACAACAACCGCATGTTAGTAATTACAGTGGACTATAAAGTTATTAATGTGACGGAGTCTAAACTTTTATGGGATACCCGATCCGTAAAACGCTACCACCAGATAACAATAGCTGATAACGGAATCGGATTCGATCCACAATACAATGAAAAAATATTTGGATTGTTTCAACGGTTGCATACACAGGCCGAATATCCTGGAAAAGGAATAGGATTATCAATCGCAAGACAAGTGATGTCTAACCACAATGGCTTCATAAAAGCTGCCGGAACAAAAACGACTGGTGCAAGTTTTCTGCTCCAATTTCCTGGTTAGCATCCGATTTTAGAGCCGCTATCTATCACTTTTGCCCACAGTTTAACAATAGCGGTTAAAATTTAAAATCTGAGATTATAAATCAAGAAATTTTCCACAGATCATCGAAATACTACAAGCAAAAACCCGCATAAATTGTTAATCCGCTTTTTGCTCATTCTCACTTGCCCGTTGATCGCCGCCTGACGTTCCAATTGCTATCGTATTGTGCAGGTGCGACAAATCTTCCGGAGTGCTGGGAGAATTTTCTTTCTTCAAAGCTTCTTCAACTGACGTGTCGTGCTTTGCTTCGGAAATCGATTTACGTTGCTGTTTGTCAATTTCAAGCTCTTCGTTGGAAGGTGGCGATGTAAGCGGCAGTTTTTTATTTTGCATCATTTTCGGTAATTTTCACTTTATAGTGATTATAAAAGCGTGCCAAAAAAAGCTATAGTTTTTACCAGGACCATAAAACTTTGCACATTCATCCGTATATAAAGATAAATTCTATTCAAATTTTCAATTTTTGTTTAATTTGCTAAAATATTATTTGGAATCCCTGCTACAGATGAGATTTTTTGGCTAAACAAATTTACAACCCATGGACAAACGTTATATTTTAATTGCCGAAGATGATATTGATGACAGGTATCTAATGAAGACTGCTTTAGAAGAAACAGGTATTAAAGAGGAAGTACGATACGCTGAAAATGGGGTGGAAGTGATTAACTTTCTGGAAGCTGTCATTGAAAAGAATGGCATTCGCAATTATCCAAAATTGATATTGCTGGATTTAAATATGCCAAAGATGGATGGAAGAGAAGTTTTAAAGAAAATCAAATGTCATGAATCTTACCGCAAAATTCCAGTGATTGTCTTTAGTACTACCAAAAATCAACTGGAAGTTAACAGGTGCTACGATCTTGGCGCAAATACATATATCATAAAGCCAGTGAGTTACGACACACTGGTGAATACCATTAGACAAATATGTGGATATTGGTTAAATACAGCCGCTTTAATTGAAAACAATTAACTCTATCCGAGATGAATCTAAAAAGATCTGAAAGCATCTACAGGTTAGGGTTTATTTTAAAACAGATTTGTAGTTAATTATATCATACGACCGGAACGGTTTTGCGTAAATGTTTGTGCTTTTTTCATCCTATATTAACTTCAATTTTCCTTCCCGACCGGCAACAAATAAAATGGAAATACAATTTTTTAGACATTAGTGTCGTTTTTATTTTCCATAAATTCTCGTGTCATTTAAACGTTGGTGTTAGCAAAAAGACTAGTTTATATTACCGACGTGGTTGCTTTTTACGATGGTCGTTTTGGGATGGTTTAAAATATGGGATGTTTAACTTTCAGGATGATAAATGAGCAATTTTGTCTACATCATACGTTAAAATGAAGGTAACGCAACTGGCACAGTTTTAGAAAATAGGATTATATGAAGAGAGTATTAATTGTTGATGATGAAATAGATTTATGTTTAATGATTAGACTTTTTCTAATGAAGAGAAACTATGATGTCTACGTAGCGCACACACTTAGTGAAGGATTTAGAAAGATTAATTCTGTAAAGCCCGACTCCTTGTTACTTGATAATAATTTACCAGATGGCATGGGATGGGATTTTGCTAAGAATCTACATGAGCTTTATCCTGATATGCATATCACGTTGATCAGTGCTCACGATGCTGCAAGCCGATTCAAAGAGGAGTTGGGTGACGATATAAAGATTTTGGAAAAGCCAATTTCTTTCAATGATATTGAGCAGTATCTTTAAAAAACGTTATCTTTTTGACTATATGTTAAAAAGGCCTGCAGATAATTATACTGCAGGCCTTTTTATTTTTTGACGATTTGATTAACCAAACCGGGTTTTAAACGATCAGATCACCATGTACCCCCAGCGCAGGCTGTTTTCCTGTAACAATAGAAGCTGCCGTTTTGATTATCTCTGCCATTTTTGAATTATTATTATCCCAGTAATGGGCTTCATCCGTTTTTACTTTTATCAGGCATAATTCCTGATCATCTTTTCCATCAGGAAACCATGCTTTTACGATTGGATTCCATTTTTCTTCAATCGATTTCCGATCGTATTGAATACTTGCACGACCTCTAATGTCCAGATAACTCTCTTTTACAGGGTTTGAAAATACAAGGTGGACAAGACTGTCTTTTTCAATATCAGTGACGATATCCGAAGTTTTGCTCGCAAAAAACCAGCAACTTCCGTTTATATCTACCTCAACGTTTGCCATAGGACGGGTATTGTAAATGCCAGCTTTTGTGTTGGTGTAAAACATACAAATACCCGTTTGTTTAATCAGCGCCTGAAGTTTTTCTACTGCTTCTTTACTACTCAAGTTTTTTTCCATAAATAATGATAATGAGGTAAATAACTTTACCGTGCTTAAAAATTAATGTTATAATAAAAGATCTATGATGCTGAAATGTTCAATAAAAGTGAAGCAAAAAATTTCAATACTACATGATACAAACTAAGAAAATTCTGTGCCGTGTTTTTTCAGAACTTATACATTTTGTGTCCACCATTATCAAGTAAACAAAATGGGAATGAATTTGCCCAAAATTCGCTATGCTATGGGAAATACAAAACTGCTTGATGTAAAGCGATTGTTATAACTGAAATCAGATATTTTAATAGTTTTCCAAAGGCGATATTAAGGGATGTTACTTCAGCGAAGCGGCAGGTGGCAAAAATAAAATGGAGAAAGTTCTTTTTGAAAAATTGAATTCATTCGTGAGTGGATAGTTCTATTAGCGGCAGCTATTTATTTCAAAAATTGTTGTTTGTTTTTACTAAGTTAGACCCCTTCAATGTGGTAAGTTCTTATGCCAGTTCAGAGATATTCAAGCTCATTTAAACTTATGCATTATTACTTATTTTTAAATCAAACAGATCGGCTAATTATGATATTGCAAACTTCAATTGAGTGTTAAGTATTGTTTTTAGTTTGGGTTGATGCAGACTCACCACTTCGCCAACAATAATGATGGCAGGATTGGTCAAACATTCGTATTGTGATTTAAACGATATGTCTTTTACAGTCCCGATCACTATTTTTTCATTGGGTGTAGTACCATCTTGAATGATAGCTACAGGCGTGCTTGCTTTTCCATTTGCTAAAAAAATATCCATGATAGCTTCCAGCTTACTCATAGCCATTAGAATAACTACGGTAGCAGAAGATTGAGCGGCCAGTTTAATATCGTTTGATATTTCACCCGATTGTGTAGTTCCGGTAGTAACCCAAAAGCTTTCGTTGATTCCTCTGCAGGTTAAGGGGATCATTTGTGATGCAGGAACCGCAATGGCACTGGATATACCAGGAATCACCTCTACAGCTATGCCCGCTTGCCGTGCAGCAGTTATTTCCTCTTGTGCTCTTCCAAATACAAATGGGTCGCCGCCTTTCAGCCGAACCACATGGCCGTGCGAACGGGCGTACTCCACAATAAGTATATTTATTTCCTGCTGAGATAGCGCATGGCATCCGTAACGCTTTCCTACGAAGCGTTTTACAGCATTTGGAGCAGCATAATTTAACAGCGTTTCATTTGCTAAGGCGTCATATAATATAACGGATGCAGCTCCAATCGCTTTTACCGCCTTTACTGTAATCAGGTCGGGATCACCTGGTCCTGCACCTACTAATGAAAGAAATGGAATAATCATGCTATTGTATTATTTTTAATTATATGTAAATATATTTATTCAAATGTATACTAATTCCAAATTAAACAGTTATTTTTATGATATAAATAATATTTACATACAAATTTATTTATCTAAAACGGGTTTATTTATTAAATGTAATTTTTGCTAATACGATAATTGCTTGCTATTTATTAGTCATCTAATAAATTTATTGCCATGAAAGTTGTAATTATCGGTAACGGTATGGTTGGATTTAAGCTTTGCGAAAAGTTACTGTCTAAAACTTCAGAGATTGAACTGGTAGTTTTTGGTGAAGAAATTCGCCCCGCATACGACAGGGTACACTTAAGTGAATTTTTTGCAGGCAAAACTGCTGAAGATCTTACAATGGCTGGTTTAGACTGGTACAGCGATAAAAAAATCCGCCTTCATCTTGGCGATCCGGTTCAAAGCATCGACCGTGCAGCCAAAACAATTCACTCTCATAAAGGCATTACGGAATCTTACGATTACCTCGTGATGGCAACTGGCTCCGCTGCATTTGTTCCCCCAATTCCTGGCGTTGACAAACAGGGTGTATTTATTTACAGAACTATTGAGGATTTGGAAATGATGCAGGCACATGCCCGAAAAGCAAAAAAGGGTGCTGTAATAGGAGGTGGTTTACTTGGACTGGAAGCAGCCAAAGCCATGCTGGACCTTGGAATCAACAACACACAAGTAATTGAATTTGCTCCACGCCTGATGCCCCGCCAAATAGATCAAGCTGGTGCTGATATTTTAAAAGATAAATTAGAATTACTCGGGCTGAAAATACATACCAGTAAAAATACCTGTGAAATACTAGGGGATGATACTATCACCGGTATGCAATTTTCGGATCATACTGCAATAGACGTAGATATGCTGGTAATATCTGCCGGCATAAAACCAAGAGATGAACTGGCTAAATTATGTGGACTGGAAACCGGTCTCAGAGGCGGAATAATTGTAAACGATCAATTGCAAACAGCCGACCCATTCATTTACGCCATTGGTGAATGCGCATTGCACAAAGGAATGATATACGGCCTTGTGGCACCCGGTTACGAAATGGCGGAAGTAGTAGCAAAATGTCTAGCCCATATAGCCGTCAGCCAATCTGCAATGCCTGCAATCGAAATGATGTTTAAAGAAAAAACAGTGTCGCTGCAAAATCCCCCCTTGGAGGGCGGGGGGGCATCCTTTGGCAGCTTTGATATGAGTACCAAACTCAAACTAATTGGAATAGATGTGGCAAGTTTTGGTGATCCGTTTATCCAGGGTGAAGATATTAAAACGGTAGTGTTTCAGGATACCATGAAAGGCATCTACAAAAGAATCAATATTTCTGCCGATGGAAAGGAATTGTTAGGCGGAATATTGGTAGGCGATGCAGCACAATATAATATGTTGTTGCAAACCTGTAAAAACAAAGTAGTACTGCCGCCCAATCCGGAAGATGTGATATTGGGTTCAAGGGGCGGGGAAGGAGAAGGGGGTGCAGGGATAACAGGGTTACCCGATGAAGCCATGATTTGCAGTTGTGAAAGTATCAGCAAGGGAGATATTTGCAATGCAGTGGCAGCACAGGGTTGTGAAACAGTCGAAGCAATTAAAAAATGTACAAAAGCGGGTACGGGTTGTGGTGGCTGTTTACCTATGGTGAAAGATTTGATGCTGGCTACCATGAAGACACAGGGTAAGTACGTTCGCAACGTGTGGTGCGAACATTTTAACTATAGCCGCCAGGAAATGTTTGATCTGGTTAAATTACATGAACTAAAATCCTATGATGAGGTATTGGATAAATTCGGTAGCGGTGATGGATGCGAATTGTGCAAACCGCCAGTTGCGTCGATACTTGCCAGTTTGTGGGGTGAAATGATTCTGAAAAAAGGAAACGATACAGCTCAGGATAGCAATGATCGCTTTTTGGCCAATATTCAAAAAGGCGGTACTTATTCTGTAGTGCCTCGTATTCCAGGCGGCGAAATAACACCAGATAAACTCATTGTAATCGGACAGGTAGCCAAACAATATAACCTTTACACAAAAATTACAGGTGGTCAACGAATTGATCTATTTGGAGCACACCTCGGCGATTTACCTAACATCTGGGGCCAACTAATTGCCGCCGGATTTGAAAGCGGACATGCATACGGGAAATCTTTGCGTACTGTTAAAAGTTGCGTAGGAAGTACCTGGTGCAGATTTGGGCTACACGATAGCGTTAGTTATGCCATTCGTATTGAAGAACGCTATCGCGGACTTCGCTCTCCACACAAATTAAAAGGTGGCGTAAGCGGTTGTATCAGGGAATGTGCGGAAGCGCAAAGCAAAGATTTTGGCATCATCGCTACCGAAAAAGGCTGGAACCTGCATGTTTGCGGCAATGGTGGGAGTAAACCTCAACATGCTCTTTTATTGGCAACCGATCTGGACGACGAAACCTGCATCCAATACATTGATCGCTTTTTAATGTTCTATATAAAAACGGCGGATACCCTTACCAGAACAGCAACCTGGCTAAATAAAATGGAAGGCGGCATTGAATACCTGCGCAATGTGGTATTAAATGATAGTCTTGGTATGGCTGCCCGATGGGAAGCAGAAATGCAGACTTTGGTGGATTGTTATAAGTGCGAATGGAAAGAGGCTATTGAAAACCCCGAGATCAAAAAAAGGTTTAGTCATTTTGTAAATGCACCGGAAGAAAAAGATCCATCTGTAAAATTTGAATCCATGCGGGATCAAAAGAAAGTGTCGGACTGGAAATAAAAATACCTTCGATTGCCCGCCTGATTGTAGAGAAAATTAAATTAGTCGATACCAATTTATATAGTCCATATCTTTTGAAAAATTAAATAAACGATTGGTTGTTTTTTAAAATTGCTTACCTTTTTTTCGATTGGCTGCCATTAACGATTGTTTGCTTTTTATTCAAAACAGAATAAAATTTCCCCGCTTGTTATGTGAAAAAATACAGTCCGTTATTTCGGCTGCGGATAACTATTTAAAAAATTCATTTATGCTAACAATTACGGAAGAAAAAACAATTAGTTGGTTCCCTGCCTGCAATACAAGTGATGTTCCTGCAAATGGCGGAGTATGTGTTAAATACCTGGATATGCAAATTGCATTGTTCCATTTTGCCCGCCGTGGTGAATGGTATGCCACCCAAAACGAATGTCCGCACCGAATGCAAATGGCGCTAAGTCGAGGTATGATTGGCACACAGCAGGATGAGCCAAAAGTAGCTTGCCCATTTCACAAAAAAACATTTTCACTGGCAACCGGCGAATGCCTGAATGGAGATGAATGCAGTATAACAACTTATCCGGTAAAAGTAGAAGGCGGTAAAGTGTTTATTGGGATAGATAATGAGGGATGACAGGTGAGTGATGAGATAGGAGTGATGAATGTGAGAAGTTGAATGGAAGCCTGATCTTAATTCGTGCAATTCGTGTTATAAAATTCGTGTTGCAAAAATTCGTGTTGCAAAATAAAATAAAAATCCCCGGCCGATGTGGAAATTGAACCGGGGCTGATTTCAAATTGATCACAACTTAAACCAAACAACAAAACTATGGGTAAAATTGCTAGAAATTGTATTTCGGCAACAATGATATTTATCATTTGCTTTATTGCATTGCATACGAATGCACAGCTTTCTTTGACGGGGCAATTAAGAACCCGTACCGAATACAGGGATGGATTAGGTACTTTAAAATTAAAAACCAATGATCCTTCCTTTTTTACTTCTCAAAGATCCAGGCTTACATTTAATTACAGGAGCAATCGGATCGTTTTTCAAACTGCTTTACAGGATATCCGTGTCTGGGGTCAAGATGCCTCCACCATTAGTAATGCAGATGGCGCTAAACTGGGTTTGCATGAAGCTTGGGCAGAGATTGCATTTGCCAATAAAAAGGATACATCATTTAAAAATTCAACAGTAGATTACTTTGGTGTAAAAATCGGACGTCAGGAATTATTGTATGATGACAGTCGCTTGCTGGGTAATCTTGATTGGTTGCAACAGGCACGCAGACACGATGCAGTAATATTTAAACTTTTAAATAAGGGCTGGCAAGCCGATCTGGGATTTGCATTCAACCAGCACACCGACGCCTTCAACTATAATGGCACCTACTACACGCCTGCCAATGTAATGCCTTATGTAAAAGACAGCAAGGGCAATCTCGCCATCACACCACCAGCTTTTATTCCATTGAGTAATACGGCCGGATTGAGTTCAAAAACAGGTGCGCCTGCTTTGCAGATCATGCCTTCCACAAATGGGTTGTATCAGTATTATAAAACAATGCAGTTTTTATATGTTGCGAAAACTTTTAATAAAACCAAGTTGACTGGTTTGATATTGGCCGATCATTTTGGAAAAAGTATCAATGACTCTGTAAGAAATATTGCGGGCACAGATACCGGTTATATTTATGGCAAACGTTTCAATCAGAAAGGAGTTAGCAGCCGGGTTACAACCGGACTTTTGTTGAACAGTGCGTTGGGTAAGAAAAAAGACCTCGTGTTAACTGCTGGCTTTTATTACCAAAACGGAAAAGATAGAGATGCTCAAAAATTAAGCGCCTTTACCTCAACGCTTGCGTTGGCTTACTCAAAAAATAACTTTACCTACACTGTAGGTTGGGATTACGTTTCAGGCAATGATGCGTTTTCAGGTTCCACCACCGATCACCGCTTTGATCCGCTCTATGGCACTCCGCATAAATTCTGGGGTACAATGGATTACTTTTACGTTGGTACCGGTGCACCCACCGGCGGATTGAGTGATCCTTTTACTAAGATTAAATACAACAGTGCCAAAAAAAGGTTTAATGCAGCATTGGATTATCACTATTTCAGTCTTGCAAACAATCAAAAAGACCTCAGTGGAAATGCGGTACAGAAATATCTGGGCAGTGAGTTTGACCTTGTATCAAATTATGCATTGAATAAAATCACAATGGTAGAATTTGGCTTTAGTGTAATGGCAGCATCAAAAAGTATGGAGTATGCAAAAGGCATTTCACCCAACACAGCCAAACTTACCGGCACCTGGAGTTATCTTATGATAGCCATTAAACCCGAGTTCATTTTTAAGTAACAATTTATCTGCTCGGTTTGAATAAAAATACTAATCTATAAAATAATTAACTATGTCGTCAATTGCAAATAACCAGCCTTTATTAAAATTAAATGTTCTTAGTTTTAAAGGCATCCAAATGCAAACTTTCCATATTACCTGGCTTACATTTTTCGCCTGTTTCTTTGGATGGTTTGGTTTGGCTCCATTAATGCCAACCATTCGTGCAGACCTTGGATTGTCTAAAGCGCAGGTGGGTAATACAATCATTGCGGCTGTATCTGCAACCATCTTCGCCCGTTTAATTATAGGTAAATTATGTGACAGTTGGGGACCACGTAAAACCTATACCGCCTTGCTGCTTATGGGAGCATTTCCTGTAATGCTGGTAGGGATGGCAAATAGTTACACGTCGTTCCTGTTATTTCGTTTAGCCATCGGCGTTATTGGTGCTTCGTTTGTGATTACGCAGTTTCATACTTCGGTCATGTTTGCACCCAATATTAAGGGTACTGCAAACGCAGTTGCTGGCGGATGGGGAAACTTAGGAGGTGGAGTTACCAATATGCTGATGCCGGTGATATTCGCTACCATTGTTGGTTTTGGTTATACAAAAGCAGAAGCCTGGCGCTATGCCATGATCCTTCCGGGAATGATGTTGTTGTTGATGGCCTTTGTTTACTATAAGTACACAACCGACACCCCCCAAGGTAACTTCGAAGATATTAACCGCATTAAAAAAGAAGCTGGTAAAACAGATTGGTCAATACTTGCAGACTGGCGGGTATGGTCTTTGTCTTTGGCTTATGCAGTATGCTTTGGAATGGAGATAACTTTTGACGGCGTGGCTGCTTTGCATTTTACAGATACATTTCATTTAAGCCAGGGAAGTGCAGGCTTTTGGGCCGGTACATTTGGTTTCATGAATATTTTTGCCCGGGCTTTAGGGGGTATTTCTTCGGATAAAATTGGTAAAAAATATGGTATGAAAGGTAAAGGGATTTTACTGGCAATTATGTTACTACTGGAAGGATGCGGCATCATCCTTTTTGCAATGGCTGGTTCGCTGGAAATGGCAATAGTATCAATGGTAACCTTCGCCCTTTTTCTAAAGATGGCAAATGGAGCAACTTATGCAATTACGCCATTTGTAAACGAAAAGAATGTTGGTATGGTAAGTGGAATAGTTGGAGCCGGTGGTAACGTAGGCGGAATGTTATTCGGATTCCTTTTCAAATCAACAAGCATTAGTTATATACAAGCTTTTCAATATATCGGCTATGCCGTTATTGCCGTATCGCTGGTTGTGCTAATCACAAAATTTACAGTCGTAACAAAGAGAGCAGTTGTGGCAACTGATTCAGAAGAAGGGGAATTGCAGGTGGTGTAAAGAAAGGCCCCTGTTCCCCTGAAGGGGAACTTATGTCTTATTGAATTAGGTAATCCTTTTCTCTGTTTAGGATAATCGGTAACCAGTTTTAAAATGCATACCAATAAAAAGATCTGGTTTTTCTATTACAGATTAAAGACTGGCTTTTAAAATTTTAAGACTTTATTAATCACAATTTGAAATACTGTTGTCAGTCTTTTAGCCTGGCGGAGGAGAAGGAGCAATTAAAACACAAATATTTTGACTGATCAGAATCATAATACACTTCGATTAACTCCCCTTCAGGGGATGGGGGTTTCAACTACCTGCTGCTACTGCGGTGTAGGCTGTGGTATCATTTTACAAAAAGATAAACGGGGCGCATTGAAAGTGGAAGGCGATCCCCTTCACCCGGTAAACAAAGGCATGCTTTGCAGCAAAGGAATGAACCTGCATTATACACTCTCAGATACCAGTGATCGCTTACTTTATCCAGAAATGCGCTATGGTAAGAATCAGCCAAGGCAAAAGGTTTCATGGGATATTGCTTTGGATAGAACAGTAGCCGTGTTTAAAACCCTGATAGAAAAATATGGTCCTGATTCGGTGGCGTTTTATGCTTCCGGCCAATGCCTTACTGAAGAATATTACGTGGTCAATAAACTCATTAAAGGTTTTGTTGGCAGTAATAATATTGATACCAACTCAAGGTTGTGCATGAGTTCTGCGGTAGTTGGCTATAAAATGAGTTTGGGCGAAGACAGTGTACCGATTAGCTACGACGACCTGGAATTAGCCGATTGTATTTTTGTTGCAGGGGCAAATCCTGCCTGGTGCCATCCGATCTTGTGGCGTAGGATTGAGGCTGCCAGAGAAAAAAATGCCGATCTCAAAATCATCGTGAGCGATCCTCGAAAAACGCAAACCTGCGCTATCGCCAACGTACACCTGCAATTAAATCCCGGAACAGATATCACCCTGCATCATGCCATCGGCAGATGTTTGATTGAGGAGGGATTGATTGATTTTAACTTTCTGCAGGATCATACCGAAGGTTTTGAAAAATATCGCCAAACGGTTTTTGAAAGAACGGTGTCAGAATCTGCAGCCATTTGCGGAGTGAAAGAAAAGGATATCCGGTTAACAGCATTTCATATTGGTAAGTCTAAAGGCTTTATCACCATGTGGACCATGGGCCTCAACCAAAGTGTGATTGGTGTGAATAAAAATTTATCATTGATCAATTTAAATTTAATTACCGGTCATATTGGAAAGCCAGGCTCAGGACCATTTTCATTAACCGGCCAGCCCAATGCCATGGGCGGAAGAGAAGTAGGGGGACTCTCCAATTTATTACCTGCTCACCGCGACTTATCAAAGGAAGCAGAACGCAATGAAGTAGAAAAATTCTGGCAAATACCATTGGGTACTATCCAATCCAAACCCGGACTGACTGCCACAGAAATATTTGAAGCTTTGAATGAAGGTACACTAAAAGCCGTCTGGATACTTTGTACCAATCCATTGATCAGCTTACCGAACGTACGCATGGCAGAAGCAGGGTTAAAGAAAGCAAAGTTTGTAGTGGTGCAGGAGGTAAGCAATAAACCTGAAACATTGCAATATGCAGATGTTGTATTACCAGCCGCCGGCTGGGCCGAAAAGGAAGGCACCATGACGAATGCCGAACGTCGCATCAGTTACCTGAATAAAATTATTGACCCTCCCGGTGAAGCCATTCCCGATATAGAAATCATCTGTCGATTTGCAAAAAAAATGGGCTTTGCAGGATTTGATTTTGAAAACGCCGCAGCAATCTTTGCAGAGCACGCTGCGCTTACAGCAGGTACCAATATAGACGTGAGTGGTTTAAGTTATGATATTTTGAAAGCAAAAAAGTCTGTACAATGGCCTTTCCCAAAAATGATAGCAGGAGAACTGGGAAACCGAACTACAAGTTACGGTACGCCGAGATTATTTACCGATCATAAATTTTATACACCATCACAAAAGGCCATCATTCATTCTTTTCCAGATGAAAACCTGAGTGAAAAACCGGACGATAATTTTCCGTTGATATTGACTACCGGCCGCATTCGTGACCAGTGGCACACCATGAGCAAAACCGGTAAAGTCAATAAATTAAAACAACATATCAGCGAGGCTTTTCTTGAAATTCATCCTGAAGATGCAGCACCACGTGGCATTGCGGATGATATGCTTACCACCATCAGCAGCAAACAAGGCATAGTGAGGGTAAAGGCAAAATACTCTTCTGATATAAAAAAGGGCGTGGTATTTCTGCCAATGCACTGGGGTAAAATACTGAACAATGATTTAAACCGGGCCAATAATTTGACGGCCAATGTGGTTGACCCAAAAAGCAAAGAGCCTGATTTTAAATTTACTGCCGTGCAGGTGGAACTTTATAAAAAGCCTTTTCAAAGAATAATTGTAATTGGCGCTGGTGCTGGTGCCTGTGGTTTTGTAAAAAGTTACCGTGCTTTAAATGTAACCGATCAAATAACTGTTTTTAGTAAAGAGAATTTCCCTTTCTACAACCGGGTGCTGTTACCCGATTATATCAGTGGTAGTTTGCCATGGGATAACCTGGTGAAGATGACGGATGAAGAAGAAGCAGCATTTAAAATAAAATTATACCGTGGCGTAAGTATTGATGCAATCGACCGGGAGAATAAAATGGTAACTGATAGCAATGGTCTGCAACATGATTATGATATTTTGCTAATGGCAACGGGCAGCCGTGCAATTATACTGCGGGATATTCCTTCGCTGAAGGGAATTTTTACCATGCGGAGCAGGATGGATGCGGATAATTTTAAAGCACATGTTGATCCCGCTAAAGGAAAGGTATTGGTATTGGGAGGAGGCTTACTGGGCATTGAGCTTGCGGCCTCGCTCCGGGAAGTAAATGTAGCAGTAACCATCGTTCAACGTATCTCAAGGTTGATGGACAGGCAGTTGGATCCACTCGGTAGCCAACTATTGCACGAAGAACTGGTGGATAAAGGCGTAGACGTTTATTACAATGACGAGATAGAACGTTTCCTTGGTAAAGATACCGTCACCGGTGTACGGTTAAAGAGTGGATTGATGATCGATTGCCAGGCTATCATAATTGCCATTGGTACTACACCAAATATTGAAATTGCAAAAGCGGCCAACCTTGACTGTAAGCGTGGCGTTGTGGTGAACGAATATTTACAAAGCAGCGATCCTTCTATTTTTGCCATTGGGGAAATTGCAGAATTTAAAGGATTCCTGTATGGCATTACTGCGGCTGCAGAGCAACAGGCAAACATTGTAGCACGCTATCTAAATGGAGATATTTCAAAATATTATGAGGGTTCACTCCTGATGAATATTTTGAAAATGCATGGGATGGATCTTTGTTCTCTTGGGCTTGCAGATTGTCCGGATGATCCTGCTTATGAGGTGGTGGTATTTATTGATAAGGCAAAACGATATTACAAAAAATGTATCATACACAATGATCGTTTGGTTGGTGCCATTCTGATAGGAGACAAATCGGAATTTCTTGAATTTCGTGATCTGATACAAGATAAAATTGAGCTAAGTGAAAAGCGCTTACTGTTATTAAGAACCGGTAAAAAGTCCGATCCGGTGATAGGCAAACTTATATGCAGTTGCAGTGGAGTAGGGGAAGGCAATTTGCAAAATAAAATAAAGGAGGGTTGTACCGATCTGTTGCAATTGTGCCAGCTTACAGGTGCCGGGATGGGATGTGGCAGTTGTCGCCCTGAGGTGAAAGCTATACTTGAAAAGGAATGCAGACCAGTGCATAAACTAATGGAAGTAGCGATAGCGTAATGATCTTGGCAACATAAGCTGCAGGCAGGTAAGCCTGCGAATCAGGAAATTTTTTTTGAAACTTAATATCATAAACTTAATAATGTTAAACAATGAAAAGTGCATACAACCACTACGAACAAGCACCAGCAATTGAAGCCTTACACTTTCAATTTGAAGCAGATTTTATGGAAAACAATATCAGGTGTATTCCAATGATCGTGCGGTTTAAGCTAGATGCCGCCGGAATTAAATTAAAACTGGCTGAATGGAGCAGGTTTCAAATGGGGGAAAGAGATTGGTTAACAGTACAGCATTGCAACAGCGAAGATGAGATTGCTGCTTATAGAAAGTACCTGCTGCAACTAGTATTCCTGCGAACGGGAAATATGGCAACTGACTTTCCGGTGGACCAGTACCCGGCTTGGGCAAACCTGGGTGAAGTACATTCATCGTTGCAAGAAAAAGCAAGGGAACACAACTGGTATATCAGCATTGCACAATGGCAATCACTTACCAATTTACAGCGCTTCGCACTGTTAAAGCTCTACCGGCCGGGCCATGAGAATAAAAATTTCCCGAAGGCCATGAAGGAATTTCACCTTGTATAATTGTAAAAAATGAACGGAACAGTCACCATAAAAATCAACTTCCGGGGGGGCATTATTTCTCCGGGAGAACTGTATAATATTTTAGTAGCGGCCTCCAATATAAAAATTGAGCAGGTTTGTTTTGGGTTAAGACAACAATTGCTGATTCACGTGCCGGGTAATGATGCCGCACAGCTAAAAAAGCAACTTAGCCTGCAGGGTATTTTTTTTGAAGTTGATACTAATGATTATCCAAATATTATCAGTTCTTATCCTGCCGAAGAAGTTTTTATTACAAATACCTGGTTGAGCGAAGGCGTTTACAAAGATATTTTTGACCTGATCGACTATCAACCAAAACTAAAAATCAATATTTCTGATAGCAACCAGAGTTTTACACCAATGCTTACCGGAAATATCAATTGGGTAGCATCTTTAAGTGCGCCACATTTCTGGCATTTGTTCATTCGTTTTCCCAAAACCAATATCATCCACGAATGGAACCAACTCGTATATACCAATGATGTGGCAGCTATGAGTAAACACATTGAGGAACTGATATTTTTGCACCCATCAAGATTTTATGACAATGAAGCAGCAAAAGGAATTGATCTTTTTAATTTGGTAAGTAATAAAACATATATCACCAAATCATCTCACAAGCCTGCCCGCCTACCGCTGTTCAATTTACCCTATTATGAAGGACTTAACCGTTACCAGGATAAGTTCTGGCTGGGCGTTTACAGGCGGGATGAAATGTACACTGTGAGGTTTTTAAAAGAGCTATGCCAGCTTTGTCTGCAAACAAAAATAGGTCAGCTTTGCTCTACTCCCTGGAAAACAATCATTATAAAAAATATTGAAGAAAAGGATCGTTTTTATTGGAACAACTTATTGGCCAAACACCAGGTAAATGTGCGGCATGCGGCCAACGAACTCAACTTCCAGGTAGAGGATAATTGTTTAGAGGGACTAGCATTAAAAAACTTTTTGCTTAAAGGACTTCATACAGATGATACAAGGACATTCGGCATTTGTATTGGCATAAAAACACGAAAAAAAAGTGAAGTATTTAGTAGTATTCTCATCCGAAAAAGACCGCTGTTCTGCATTGGCGGAATAGGATTTTTTCATGTGTACGATATTTTATGTGCCAACGATTTTAATCCCAACGAAAGAACAGGAACTGTTTACAGTAAAAACAATCCAAAGTTTTTATTACCCGAGCAATTGAGGAGGGCCATCCTAACTTATTATAATTATCAACAGGTATTGGCATCAGCAACACCCTCAATAGAGTTGGCTAAAAAAGAAGCGCCTGCAAAACAGCAGCAAATTACTTACCTCCATCAATGTAAAAATTGTTTATCGGTTTATGATGACGTAACAGGCGAACCTGAAATAGGTATCACACCGGGTACAGCATTTGAAAATTTACCCGAAGGATATTGTTGCCCTTTGTGCGAAGCACCTGTGGACGACTTTGTAAAAATTGAACAAACCGAACTCGGCTTACAAGCCGTTTAATTCTGCCTGTGCATTAAAATTACGGAAGTTTTTTTTTTGCCGATCCTCCAGCTTAGTAAAAGAAGCATTGATCTGTTGCAACATAAATTTCATGCTATGTCTGGTAAGTTGCCCGGATTGTAAAAGGCTGGTCACTTTAACTAAACCACTTGCTTTGTAGATGGCACAAAGTGGTTCCGGTTCCCCTTCATTGGTGTAAACAAAAGCTTCAGCACCGGGCACTTTCAAAGCCATCAAAAGCAGTTGTTTCAGTATTCCGGTATCCATCAAAGGCATATCGCAGGCCAACACAAATAAATCTTCTTCCGGGTATTGCAAGTGAACGCTTAAAACACCTGCCAGCGGGCCTCTTAGCTGTAATTCATTGTTGTCTTTCACCAGTTGTGATTCGTCGAAAACCGTAACGTAATCCATGTACTGAATGGCATTTACAGATACTACCACATCCAGATTCAAACCAGCTATTTTGTCAACAGCAGTTTGTGCCCATGTATTTGCATGCAATTGAATCATGCCTTTATCAGTTCCCATCCGGGTGCTTTGCCCACCACATAAAATTACGCCCAGCATAGTAAATGTTTTAAATAAAATATTAATCCGCAGTCTGCGGATGAGTATCGGAATGCCCCAATTCGTTAGCCGCATTCACCTCACCCCTGACCAATTGCTTAATTTTTTTTAATTCAAGAAAGCCGCCATAGGCCTTGCAATCAAATAGAATTTTACCATCAATAATAGAATAAATAACCCTACCCATTTTTCCCGGCTGTAAAATTATCGCTTTTAAATTGTCTGCAAAAGAGGTCAATAATTCCTGTGCCCTAAAAGCGGATATAAAGAAACAGTAGCATTTTGGACCATGCTCAATCGTGCCGGTTGTTTTCCTATTATTAAAATTAACTGCTTCCAATTTAAAAAGGACTAATAGCAAACCAGCCCTTCTAACTGCAGACTACATAGATTGATCCAAAAACCGATTTATTACATAGGGTGGAGCGTTTCATTTCAATTGTAGTGTTTCATTCAAACTTAAAGCGTCTTGGTGCTTCGGGCGCCTTTGGCTGTAACTTTAACTTTAGCAGTACTTACGAAGACACAACAATGGGATGCTGAGTAGTAAGTTATTTTAACAGTTAATATTGTTGTATTAAGTTTATTGTCCAACAAAATGTATTTAACGGTTGAATTATCTACAAAAGAAACCCAATCACTCCCAACAAAACAAATAACCAAAAAAGCACACGGGTTGTAGACATTACCGCTTGCCATACGCTAAGGTGGTAAAATGAACCCGTTATTGAAAATTTCTTTAGCCGGCGGTGGTTTTCGGGCCTTGTAATTAGAGCTTTTAATTCGCTTGTGGTCGGGCGAGAAAGGGCGGACTGGAAAGAAAGCTTTTTTATGAACCAATCTTGCAAACCAAATTTGTTGAGAAGCAAAAAAAATCAAGTCGAGTAAAAGAAACCACCAAATGAACATTGGGCATGTAGCCCTCTCCGCTGGATAGCGGAACAGGTTTTGGCTACTTGTTGCGCCAGGTCGGTGCTTGATCTAATCACTATTGAGGAGCGGCTGTAGAAGTTCAGAATGCAAAGATTTAATTACTATCATTTTTTTTTGATAAGTTTACTGGAGCATACTACAATTGCTGTATTTTTCATCAATCACAAATACCCACAAATCATGTATGAACTTATTTATTATTCAATTGCGGCGGAAAATACCAACGAGCTGGTTATCGCCCAGATTTTAAGTGAATCAAGAGCATTTAATTCAAAAAATAATATCACGGGATGCCTGTTGTATCACAATAACCAGTTTTTACAAGTTTTGGAGGGTGAAGAGCATGTTATAAAAGTATTGTATAAGAAAATAGAAAAAGATAAAAGACATACAGATGTAACTTTAATGGAAGAGGGGGAAAAAAAAGAGCGGCATTTTAACGCTTGGAATATGGCTTATCATCACTTAACAGCCAATGATTTCAATACCTTGGATAGAAAGCTGTTTATTGATAATTTTTCACAACTTTCCGATCTTGTTCAAAAACCTTCTGATGCAGTACGGCTATTTTGGTATATGTCTAAGACAATTTTACAAGAGTAATTCCAATAGGCTTCCTTCTTGTCCATCAATTTAAATCTAGCCTTGACATTTAACAGAATTTGCGTTTTTCTCGTTTGTTCGCTAAGTTAAAAAGGGTATCTAGAATTCTAAATCTATCAGATGTAGCATCCACAAATATGTAGTGAAAATAAAAAATATCGGTTCCGGCATTGAAAGAGCTCTAAAACTGGTTGTGCAAAGCATTCCGCAAATGGGATTTAAAATGCAATTTTTAACCAATTATCGTTCTTTGTAATGTAGGAATGTTGCAAACTAAACTATGAATTGTGTAAGACAGCATTTAGTAGAATAGCGCAATTTTGGATAAACCTTTAAATCGAATGTTATGCATTTACTAAATATTTTTATTGTCTTGATCGTTGTTGGAGTTTTACTCTGGCTTGTCAACACATACATTCCAATGGATGGGAAAATAAAAAGCATCCTGAATGTTGTTGTAGTTATTTTAGTGATAATCTGGCTGTTGAAGGTATTTGGACTGTTTTCATCGCTAACCAGCATTACTGTTTAATTTTTTCAACAGAAGTTTCTTCCTCACTAACCTTCTGAAGGATTTCAAAAAAATCATTGGTAAGTAGGTTCATATGTCTGCCAATATAGTTCAATTTAAAAGCGCCTTTTTGTTATTACAAAATCTTAGCAGTAGGGATAATAATAAATTGCGATCCTTTAAAAAGTGAATTTGTTTGACACCCGAGGTATTAATTTGGAAATAAAAACCATGGATCAATCCAATCTGGGAAATGACTAGTGTTTTAGCTGTGTACAATTAACATAATATTTGGTGTAGTAAAGGGATGTTTTTTTCAAAAACTTTGCTGTTGTTTACTATTTTAAAATCTCATTAATGATAACTTCAAAAAAGATGGCTATTTGTATGGATCATTCAAGTGCAAAGCTGATACTAATTTCTGGTGACACCTATTCATCAACCATCATTGAGTCAGCTTTTACAAGGGATGTAAAACTAGACAGTTTAGATAAGGGTGAAACCACCATGCACAATACAAAACAACAAGACCAGGCAAAATATTATAAGGAAATTGCTTCGGTCATTAAGGCGCATGATCATGTACTTTTATTTGGTGCCGGCCATGCAAAAACAGAACTTTTGAATCTCTTAAAAGAAGACCGGCATTTTGATCATACAAAATTTGAATTACGGTCAACAGATAACATGACTGATAAGCAGGAGTATGCTTTTGTAAGAGCGTATTTTTCAAATGTTCATTCATAACAATTTAAATGAAATATCATGAGCAACAACCACAACAATTTAAAGAATGACGAAAAAACAACCGACAACCAGATTAAGCGTGATTATATTTATCCAACAAAAGAAGATATTTATAACAAAGCTATAAAGGAGGCTGATATTGATCCGGCGAATCTGACCAAAAAGAAAACTCCCAATGAAACGACTGAAATGGAAGAAAGGAATGAAAAAGATTTTGAGGCAGTTAATACAGGTGCGGATTTAGACGTACCAGGTGGTGAGTTGGATGACCAGGAAGAAGCGATCGGAAGCGAGGATGAAGAAAATAATTATTATAGTATTGGTGGTGACGACCATACTAACCTCGAAGAAGATAACGGGCGATAATTTTTCTAATGCACTGGTTACATCTTTAAAGGGTTAACTGCCATGTTCATAAAAAACTCATGATTGCGGTTTAATTTTGATTATTCGAACAACGAAGCCTGTTCAGTTTCGGTGTCGGTGGTAATTTGTAGCGATGGTAATGATATTTTACCAGTAAGTAGTGCTTCAAATAAAAACAAACTAATGCGCTATACATTTTTATAGTGCTAAAAACATTACAATCAAATTTGCTGAAACTTGGGGGCACCACTTCAAATACAGGGAGCTTGTTTTTTTACTTCAACCTCATTAAACTAAATGACATGAAAAAAGTATTGATTGCACTGGACTATGGACCAACTGCCCAAAAGGTTGCAGAGGCAGGATTTGAATTTGCCAAAAGTTTGAACGCACATGTAACTTTAATACATGTAATAGCCGATCCGTTATATTATAGCTCTACGGCTTATTCGCCTATCATGGGTTTTGACGGATACATGGGTATTGGTATCTTTCAGCCGGATATAATTGTCGGAATAAGAAATGCTTCAGAGGATTTTCTAAACAAAACAAAAATGCATTTGGGTGACGAAACAATACAAACAATGGTGATAGAGGGCGATGCAGCAATGTCGATTTTAGAAGCAGCAAAAACCCTACACGCAACTACGATTATAATGGGCACACATAGCCAAAAATGGCTGGAAGCGATTGTAATGGGAAGCGTTACCGCAAAGGTCCTGAATGATGCTTCAGTGCCGTTATTTATCATTCCAACCAAACAGCAAGCATAGCGGTATAGATAATTTCCGAAGGCTGAAGAATGGCCGGCTTTTTAGTGAGGGTGATATATTCATTACAAACCCATTTATTAAAAAGTATGAATAATACAACAATAAATGGTAATTGTGTAATATTTTAAGAAATTCCATGGTGAACTTTATACTTTAATTTTTTATTCATCCTTTAAATATTTTGCATTTTGAAAAAGAATCAAAACCTGCTTACGGATATTAAGGATGCTATTAATTGGGAGCCGGCACTTAAGCAGGCAAGGATTGATGTACTGGTGATTGAAGGTAAAGTTTCATTATCGGGTACAGTTGATCATTTTGAAAAAAAATCGCTTGCAGAAATCGCAACGAAGAGTGTTAGCGGCGTAAAGGCAGTGTATGAAAACATAGAAATTAAATTTGCTGAAAAATCAGATAAAAAGAATGATGCCGAAATTTTAAAACAGGTTTTGAACGGATTGCAGCTAAACTGGGAAGTACCCAATAATAAGGTGACTGTATCAGTATCAGACGGTTGGGTTACATTAGAGGGCGATCTGGAATGGAATCATCAAAAAAATGCTGCAAAAATTGCAGCCAATATTCAGTTAGGTGTAAAGGGTGTTACCAATAATATACAAATCAAATCTACCAGTAATACAGAGATTAAAAAAAAGGACATTGAACTTGCTTTGAATCGCAACTGGTGTATAGATAAGCGGGATGTAATTGTGAAGGTTTTAGGGAATCATGTAACACTGACTGGAATCGTGAATTCGTTTTACGAGAAAGATGAAGCAGAAAGGCTTACACGAAATTCTCCCGGCGTTTGGACGGTAGACAACGAATTAGTTATCGAATACCATTGAAATAATATAAACAGGAAAGTAAATCTTCCTGTTTTTATTTACAGGTCTTTACAGGTTTTAACCTGTCTAAAAGTTTAGTATTAAAAATAAATGCGACTAAATCATTCGCAAAATAAAACCAGGTTTATTTTTTCCAGCGATTACACGCTTCATTTTTATGGCATCAATTGGAAAAGCTAAAAGTCTGGCAACAATTGCGATGGTAGACATGAATTAACAAGAAAGAAATTTGGATGCATAGCCGTTTACCTAGGCGGTTTCAAAAAAATTGCTACTGTAGAGTTACTAACTACTGAAAATACAGTAATAAAAAAGCACTACATGATAGCTGCGAAGTGGTCAAATAAAGATAACATCGGCTCAAACGCTGCCATATTTTATGGTTAGCAATTATTGATATCATTTTCGGACAATGCAGTATTGAAAGTTCAGTTCTTTTGGCCTTTCAAGGCAAATACTAGATATTGACTTGTTGACGATAGTGGGGGTGGTTAGTCTTCCTAATAAAAAGTATTCATGGATACTTTTTCCAACACCAAAATGAAGGAAGATTTTAACAGAAAATTCATTTTCCACATAAAATGACAAAAGTTCTATTTATCCAAAATTCGTTTAACCCAATAAATTTAGCAATATATTCAATGGCCATCACATTGCTGGCTATCTGTTATTTTTAGCAAAATCAAGTGTAACCAGACAGACCCGATATTTTCCCTGGGAAGTTTGATTGGATAATAATTGCCAGCGTCATTAAATTTATCTTCAATTACTTTTTCCAAATATGGCAACCAATAAACCGCAGTTTCAGGAATTTACAATCATCCAAAAAGCACCGGATTTCGAAATACGGTTTTACCCGTCTGTTGCAATGGCAACTATCTGCACGACGGCAAAATCTTACAAAGATTTAGGAAATAGCAGCTTTAAAAAATTGGTTGGTTTCATCTTTGGAGAAAATGAATCTAAACAGCAAATTGCAATGACCTCACCAGTTCACATGTACATCAATGATAAAGTAGCTGCAATGAGTTTTGTAATGCCTTCCGAATACAATAAAACCAATATTCCCAAACCACTTAACCGGGAGGTGGTTATTAATAACTCATTGGATGAATATGTGGCCGCTGTTCGGTTTGGCGGTTTTGCTTCTGACAAAGAGATCATGCTTTATTCAAAAAAGCTGGGGAATGCATTGGATGAAGCTTCGATTATATGGTATGGTAATTTTAGATTTTTAGGATATAATTCTCCCTATCAATTATTAGGGCGAAAAAACGAAATAATCGTAAGTGTAAAATGGAAGACAAATTAGTATGGAATTTAGAATTCTATTCTGTAGGAAGTGTAATGGTAAACCGTTTGAGTTTATTGACTACAGGCCGATTCAGCCCCTGTAAAGGCGGCGTTCTGGCAGCATATAAATGTTTGGTAGAACTAAAGCGATATCGGGGCACATTGATAAACGCTGTCGATTGGGAAAAACATTCTGGAAAGAAAGTTATTTTACCTTTTCACCTGTGAATATTACTTTAGTCATTACACTGTCGCAATGTTTTTTTTAACCAGATTTAAACTGTTGGTTAATGACTGGCGGGGATATATTATTGCTGAATTTACGCTGATTTGGATAGCAAATTTTTACATGAGCTTGTTCGGTCTGCTACCCCAAAACATAAAAAAGAGAAAACCAGTATCAAATTGCTTGATGAAAAATGTGCCGTACTTAAAGAGAAGCAATAAAATGTAGGAATACTATAACTCTTTATTGTAATTATGTAACCAACGAAAAAATAAAGTACTCAACTTTGTATGCACGTGTCCTTTTGCATCCGGTAAAACTTTCTTTGAAAATTTTTACTGCTTTCAGTCATTGTATAGCATGCTTGCCGGCATCATTTCTTTTTACTAAAAATTTATCACCTATTAATCAACAATTATGAAACCGAATATTGGAATTACAGCGGAAGATTTAAAAAGTACAAACAACATGCTAGGTAGCATTTTAGCCGATGAGATGACTTTGTATATTAAAACCAGAAAGGCCCATTGGAACGTTTCGGGCGAGAGCTTTATGGAGCTGCATAAGCTTTTTGAAGGCCAATACAAGAAACTGGAGGAGTCAATTGATGAGGTAGCGGAGCGTATTGGAAAGTTGGGTGATAAAACCATTGGTACGATGGAAGAATTTATTTCGCTCACTTCGCTAAAGGAACATCCAGGTCAGTACGTTTCGTCAAAAGAAGTGATTGCTGAATTACTTTCTGATCATGAAACGGTTATTGTAAAATTGCGGAAGGATATTGATAAAAGTGCTAACAAGAACAACGATGCCGGGACAGCCGATTTTCTTACCGGATTGATGGAACAGCATGAAACCATTGCATGGATTTTAAGAAGATATTTAAATTAAATGAATTGTTTCAGTAAATGGTTGATGGCCTTAAAAATTAAATCAATTTTGTGAATCGCCGGACATTGAGTAGTTGCATCTAGCCATCCAAACAATGAAAATTTGTTATCATCGTATCGAAAGGTGCATCATTCAACTTGTTTAAAAAAAAAATATAATTATGAATAACGTAATACTGCTAAGCAAGCGGCCTGCTGGTAAACCAACATTGGGCAATTTTAAATTTATAGAAGAAGAAGTGCCCGTCTTACATGTAGGGGAGGTTTTATTAAAAACACTGTATGTATCTGTTGATCCTTATCTACGTGGCAGAATGAATGATAGCGAGTCGTATACGCCTCCTTTTGAACTTGATAAGCCAATTCAATCCGGTATTGTGGCAGAGGTTACCGAATCTAATTTACCCGACTTTCTGCCTGGTGATTACGTATCAGGCATTTTAGATTGGAAAGAGTACCAGGTATCAAACGGATTAGATTTAATTAAAATTGATTCTGAAGCTGGTAGCCTCTCTGCTCATCTCGGTATTTTAGGCATGACGGGACTTACAGCCTATCTTGGACTTACAAAAATCGGTAATCCGGTATCCGGTGAAACACTCGTTGTGTCTGGAGCCGCAGGTGCCGTAGGAAGTATAGTTGGGCAAGTGGGTAAAATTTTAGGCTGCAGGGTAGTAGGTATTGCAGGTACAGATGAAAAAGTAGATGAGCTAAAATCCAAATTTAAATTTGACGATGCCATTAATTATAAAACGAGCAAAAATTTAACAGCAGCTATTAAGGAAGCTTGTACGGGTGGAGTAGACATATATTTTGACAATGTAGGGGGAGAAATTTCGGATGCAGTTATGGCAAACATCAACAAACAGGCGAGGATAGTAATCTGCGGTGCTATCTCACTTTACAACGAAACAAAAGCGCCAATGGGTCCACGCATTCAACCAATCATTCTTACCAAAAGTGCTACCATGACTGGTTTCATAGTGAGCGACTTTATAGAAAAATTTCCTACCGCTGTTAATATGCTGGCTACCTGGCTAAAGGATGGGAAACTACAATACGCAGAGACAATTGTAGAAGGTTTTGAGAATATACCACAGGCTTTTCTTGATTTATTTGAAGGGAAAAATAATGGCAAAATGATTGTAAAGGTTTGATGCAATGGGATTTATTAGGGTTCATTTGTTTTATGTTTCATACAAGACCATTTTTTTAATGGTTGTAGGTATTTTGAAATGGAGATATGTTCAATGCATTGATAAAAATTTATAATACCGAGGCGGACACTTGCAATATGTCTACAATCTGTGGTATTTTTTGGTAGCGTCATCAGGTCTTGTTGATAGTAGTTGGCAAATGGGTAAGATTTTACTGGTTATCAAAGTAGCCAGAAAAATACGGTACAGTTGGCTGCAAGCGCTCGGTTTCTTTGCTTGAAGAAGAATTAAAATGACTTAGTGAAAAAACGATGTATTGGTCACCACAGTGAAAATCTTGACATCTGCATGACCGTTTGCCAGCTATCAATTTAAATTTTATTTTAGATTACTCCTTTGCCCAATCGTTTTTAGTTAAACATAGAAATTTCAAAAAACAGTCTGCTGAAGACGGGAATAAATAGCATAACATAAAAAGGAATGCTGTACTTTTTAACGTAACAATTATAAATAAACAATCATGGAAGTATTATTAAACGAAAGTTCGGGTACCAAGGTAAACGAAGCAAGCAAGCGTGATGCGGTGGAGGATAAAACCTATAATTCTGGAATCCGTGCTTTGTTGTCGATCAGGAATTTTAGCCAGGTACTTGAGAAGGATTATGTTCAACTGATAGCATTCGAAAATGAGCTGGATCAATTAAATAAGCGTGCATGCACGGAAATTGAAATGCATGCTCCCATAGAACTACAGCAGAACTGGATTGTTATTTTAGCTTCGGTTAAGGCAAATGTGATTGGGTTGAATACAGTATTGCACACTGTAGGCGAACAGGTGAGTAATTCTACAGAGGCAGATTTTTCAGTTATATGGGAGCAGTTTAATCTTCACCTGGAAGCACTAAAAAAAGGCTATACAGATTTAAAAAATATCGGTGTGCAAATATTACCTGAAACGGAACATTTACGGTGGAATAATGAGGTGTTTAATTTGGAAACTTCTGCTTTTCCGAATGTGGTTGCACATGCGGAGTTGTGTAAATTAAAGCTGCAAATGCTGAAAAAATACACACCAGAGGAATTAACGAGTATCAATCAAATGATATTGGATCATATTCCGGCTGATTACAATTTTGAAGAAGCCTACAACTATCAGAAAAAATATCTGGAAGCGCTTGTAGATTTCACAAAAGAATTACAGTCTGAAAAGAACCTCTGGGATAAATTTTTAGATGTATTGGCGGGTGGTACACATCAATCCCCCTCTGAGCATGTAATGATGAAGGAGTGGCTGGAAGGCGAAAAGGGAGATCTGAAATAGGATGACATCAACTTATTGCCCGTACAGCAACCAACGTGTTTAAAAGGATGAATAAAAAAGCAACATTAAAAAAGATATACTGGGTAACACTAATTTTCGTAAAGTACTAACACAAGAAAGCGGATTCAATTTGTACTAAAAAATCTTAAGCCCGGAAGAGATATCTGCCAGCAAACTCCTATTAGGCATGATCAGTTTTTTCACTTTGAACAAGGAGAAGGAAAATGTATCATCTACAAGCATGAGTTTGATTTCAAGGAAGGAAATGTAATTATTGTACCCGAAGGAGGTAAACACAATTTGATCAATACAAACCACCTACTCGACTTAAAAATGTGTACTATCTGCGGGCAACCCAATCATCTGGATAGTATAGTAAGAGCTAACAAACACGAGACTGATAATCAACCTGAAGCTAAGTGGGGTGCCAAGAGAACAAAAAGTGAATGTCTAAACCCTGCCAAAAGTCACCGGTTGTATTAGCTATAGGAGAAGACTAAGCAGGACTGTTATCAACAATGTTTTGTCAGTTATAAACAAATCCTAAAAATTACAATTATGTCAAACGAAATAAAATGGTCAGTAGACCAGGCGCATAGCGAAATTTCTTTTAAAATCAGACACCTGATGATTGCCCATATAAAGGGAACCTTTAAAACATTTGATGCCAGCATTTATACAACCGGTAAAGATTTTACAACCGCACAAATTGATCTTTGGATAGACGCTGCTTCTATTACTACTGGCGACGTAAAGAGAGATGAGCATTTGAAAGCTCCTGATTTTTTTGATGTTCAAAAACACAAACAAATTACATTTTCATCCAGCACAATTGAAATGGCAGATGCAAACGGAAATCATATATTATGGGGCGAATTAACCATGGTAGGTATTAAAAGGAATGTACAACTGAGTGTTGAGTTTGGTGGTATTGTTGTTGATCCGTGGGGAAATGAAAAAGCTGGCTTCACCGTAAGCGGGAAATTTAAAAGAAGCGACTGGGAACTTACCTGGAACACCACCCTTGAAACAGGTGGATTGATGGTAGGGGATGAAATCTCGATTGCCTGCGAAATAGAACTGAGTAACATTGGTGCCAAAGATCTCACCATAGCGTTGAAAACAGAAAACGAATTATGATATCTCCAAACTTTCTTTCAATTTCTAACTTAAATTTTCTAGTTCATTCGTTTAGAAGTTAAGTAAATTTCCCCCATCAGTGATAGTAAAATTTTTTAGATTTTGATTTCTTTTCGTAAAAATAGTTATCTGGAATGCAATTTTAGCAAAAGATGAACGTCCGGATTAAACGATGGCATGAACCAAAAAAAAATCAGTTGTAAAGCAGAGTCAGGCTGTTTGCCGAACATAGCAAATAAGAAGTTCCGGACTAGCTGAAAAAAAAAAGCAACCAGATCGGAACACTACTTACGGGCTGATCTATCAATAATGATTTTGTATTGCAGCCACTAGTTACCGTTTTGTTGCCCCCTTTTCCTAAACGGTATTTTCATATAGCCGTTTTAGTTAAACCTGTTATCAGTTTATTAAAGTTTGTGGAACGTTATCCTAACTTAAATAAAGTGTCTCTGCGTAGCAAAGGAATAATTTGATGAGTTGATATTTTTGAATTCCTTCCGATAGTTTAGATTTTTTTAACCAAAAAGTATTTACTGCGAAATCATATTTTCCGGTAGTGCTTAAACTCTCACTATCAGACAAAAAAATTTTTATCTGGTTGATAAAAAAAATTAGATAAAGTGTTCATTGCTAACTCTAGGGTCAACGCTCACTGTAGCTGCCTAAGTATTTCGCTTACTCCTGTTTAATATAACGAATCCTCAGTCTCGCCAGACCTTTCCAAATTTATTAAATCTTTTATATTGTTGTAATACCCAAGCCTTTTAGTTTAGTAAAAGAATATCATCATACCGTGGTTTCGTGAATCTAAATAAATGCAGGGTGATAAATATTCTCAAATTCTTTTCGTTCTCCACCAATTATCTTTCAAAGTAGTTTGGCCATGACATCCCTAAGATAATTGCTTGTGCGAGTGGGTAAACTCAACAAAAATTTTGAACATAAAAAAATTAAAATTTCAACAATTCGAAATTAAAAACTACCTTATGGTGGTCTAACTTCTTTGCATTATTACCAAACAAGCCTGCGACACGATATATGCAAGATCTTCACAAACATCAAATAAACCTGCTACAACAAAAAGTAGATCAATTGTTAGAAAGTGAAGCTCGTTTTCGGCAAATGACTGACGCTGTTCCTGTTTTAATTTGGGAGACTGGTATTGACGGATTATGCAGTTATTTCAACCAGCCATGGCTTGCTTTTACAGGTCGAACCCTGGCCGGGGAAATCGGAAATGGCTGGATGAATGGAGTTCATCCCGATGATGTGGATGTATACTCCAAAACCTTTCTTGCAGCTTTCAAAGCGTTGCGAACTTTTAGCTGTGAGTTTCGTTTAAGAACTGCTGACGGTAAGTATTGCTGGATGTTAACCAATGGTAGCCCGCATTTTAATACCAAAGGCAACTTTGCTGGGTATATCGGTAGCTGTGTTAAAATTGATGAAAGCATGCTCGTCGAAAATGTGCTACGGGAAAGTGAAGCTAATTTTCGGCAAATTGCGGAAAATTCTACCGATGGTATTGTTGTTTTTGATGCACATAACCGCATCCAATATGTATCTCCGGCTTATTTAAATCAACTGGGTTATTCAAAAGAGGAGGTTTTAAACAAAAGTTCGGAAATTGTGTATGAGTTGATACATCCGGACGAACGGGAATCTTTATTTTCCAAAATCTTTGAGTCAATCAAATTAAAAATACCTGATTTAACATACTCCTTCAGAATAAAACACAAAAGTGGTAAATATATTTGGCGGGAAGACAATGCTACCTTTAACTACGACGAAGTTGGCAACTATACAGGATCCACCGTCATTTGCCGGGATATTAGTGAGTGGAAGTTGGCGGAAGTAAAACGGCAGGAGGCACTTGATCAAATTAAACTCATCACCAATCAAATACCAGGTGTAATTTATCAGTATCGGCTGGATCCAAACGGCAACGCTTCTTTTCCTTTTATAAGTGAACATGTAGCAGACATTATGGGTGTTAGTGCTGAAGAAATATATCGGGAAGCCGAAAAAGTATTTTCAAGGATTCATCCTGATGATTATGCTGAGTTAAAGGTATCAATTGAGCAATCAGCTAAAGAGCTTAAAACCTGGCAAAAAGAATTCAGGATTAAATTAACCAGCGACCTCATCATCACCGTTTTAGGAACCTCTACACCACAAAGGGCTCCAGATGGATCTGTAATGTGGTATGGCTTTATTGCAGATATAACCGGACTTAAAAAATCAAAAGAGAAAATCAATCACCTGTCTCAGGCGGTCGATCAAAGTCCGGTTTCTATTATTATCACCGACACCTCTGGCTCTATCGAATATGTAAACCAAAGGTTTGTAGATATTACCGGCTACACAGCCGAAGAAGTTATTGGCAAATATCCACGCATCTTAGAACCAGCGCATACACCTCCCGAAGAATTTCGTCATCTCTGGGAGTCACTTGCGACCACAGGTGCATGGAAAGGGGTTTTTCAAAACAAGAAAAAAAATGGTGAATTGTATTGGGAGTCGGCCAGCATTTCGTCCATCATAGATGACAGCGGTATTGTTACACATATCCTCGTCATCAACGAGGACATCAGCGAACAAAAACAGGCTGAAGAAATGTTGACAAAATATGCAGCGGATTTAAAAAAAATAAATACAGAACTTGAGAATTTTGCTTACATCGCCAGTCACGATCTACAGGAACCGGTCCGAATGATCAATAGCTTTTTAAACTTACTTGAAAAAAAACAGGCTGGTCACCTGGATGAAGAATCAAAAAAATACATTGATTTCGCAATTGGTGGATCCAACCAGCTAAAATTACTCATCGGGGATTTGTTAAAATATTCTAGGGTTGGCAACAATAATGAGGAGTTTAAAAAGAGTAAACTCAATGGATTGGGACATAATATTAACCATATGTTGAAGAAGAAAATTGAGCAAAGCAATGCGTCGATTATCATAAAAGCAATGCCAATGATTTATGTAAATATTTCGCTAATACATATGTTATTTGTAAATCTTGTAGAAAATGCACTGAAATACCGCAGCGAACATTCTCCCGCAATTGAAATAGGCTGTAGCGTTGGTGAACATGTCAACACTTTTTACGTAAAGGACAATGGTATTGGCATCAGTTCAAAATATTTTGAAAAAATCTTTGTCATTTTTAAACGACTGCATGGTAAAAGCGAGTATATGGGAACGGGTATTGGATTGGCGTTGTGTAAAAAAATTGTGGCAATACATAAAGGTGAAATATGGGTGGAGTCGGAACTGGGAAAAGGCAGTACATTCTATTTCACTATACCAAAATGAAACATCCAATAAATCAGTTGAAAAATGCACTCCAATATATCCCTTTTTGCAGATGCAGCCATTTGCAAAACTCAATTGATAGGTTAATAAAAACATGTGAATAATGTAAATTATTTAAATAATTGTGTAACTATCTGTAAAATATGAAGTGAATCTTTACCTCTTACTTGTCAAATGCCATTATATTGAAAATATTTATAAAATACATGGTGAGCAATCGCTGTAAATTAACAGTGAAGGAGGAACTAAACAAACTCGGTCTTCATTTTATTGTTGTTGAACTAGGTGAGATTGAGGTGATGGAAGATTTGACGAAACAACAGCGTGAAACCCTTAAACTGGCCCTGTTGAGTTCCGGGCTTGAATTGATGGAAGACAAAAAAGCTATCCTGATAGAACGAATTAAAAATACGGTAATTGAAATGATTCATCATTCAGATGAAATGATCAAGACAAATTTTTCTGATTATCTAAGCGAAAAACTAGTGCATAATTATACCTATCTGGCCAATCTTTTTTCTGAGGTTCAAGGCACTACAATTGAACAATTTATTATATCGCACAAAGTAGAGCGGATAAAGGAGCTGATCATCTATGGCGATTTGAATATCACTGAAATTGCCTGGAAAATGAATTACAGCAGTGTCGCTCACTTATCCAACCAGTTTAAAAAAATCACCGGACTTACACCTTCTCATTTTAAGCAGTTGAAAAACAAGAGGAGAAGCCCGATTGAAGAGATTCAATAATTATTATGTGCTTTGATGTTTAATTACCTTTTTGTTTTAATAAACGCAACTATCAATTTTATATTCGTTGCCTTTTTCGTAGCAAAATTTATAAAAAAAATGAAGTTTTTAATGTTTCATAGCAAGGTACCAGATCGATTTTTGAGAAGCCAAGTAATTAAAATTAAGGAGTAAACATGATTGGTTTTGTGGATGAAAAGGGCTGTGATATTTTAAATGATATTTCCGTGATTACAAACACATTGGATTTTTAATCTGGCCTTTATTTTTTAGCATGGATACAAAAAAATTGCAAATATTAAAGCCAGGCGAAATCGATAATCATCCGGCGAAGTCAGTATTTAAAATAACTTGTAGAAAAATAAAGAGTGGGTTTTTAAAAAAAATTCTAACATGAAACTTATTAAAGAAAAGAAAGGTCCAGACATTACAGTTATTGCTAAAATAAGTTGCATCAATCTAGATTACCTCTTAAAACGAACTAAATCAAATCCTGTGTTAATGATGGAAATGATTTCTTTGTATCTGGAGCAAACGCCACCAATGGTGAGTATGATGAAACAAAGTTTTATTGATAAGGACTGGCGATTATTGAGCGCAACACTACATAAAATGATTCCCTCATTTTCCATTATGGGTTTTAGCGCTGACGTTGAAAACATGGCAAGAACAGTAAAGGCTTTAGCTGACGGACCGCAACAAATCGAAACAATTGCTGAAATGGTAGCACAGTTGGAAAGGGTTTGTAAGCAGGCTTTTATTAAGCTAGAACAAGAGTTTATGAATATTAAAAAAGCAATGCAATGAAAAATGAAATGGTGAAGCTTTTTCTGGTAGACGATGATATCGTTTTTTTAAAATTACTTGAGATGGAGTTTTCGCAGTTACAAAATTTTATCATCCATACATTTGTTACTGGTGAACTTTGCCTGGCAAACATGAACCAGCAACCAGACGTAGTTATTTTGGATTACCACCTCGACGGAGTTGAAAAAAAAGCAATGAATGGTATTGAAACTCTGGATAAAATAAAAACAATGAATGCCGATACTCCGGTAATTATGTTATCCGCCCAGGATAAAATTGATGTAGCCATTGAGTGCATACATCACCGTGCGGTGGATTATGTCATGAAAAGTGAAACGGCTTTTATGCACCTGCAAAAGATCATTTCCCATATTTTTTCCGCAAAGAAAATAGAAATGGAGTTAAAATGGTATATGAACCGGATGTAGAGGTTGGGATATTTCAACATATACGACGGTATCATCATATTGAGCGCATCGCCTGGTTTGTTTATACATGTGAAACGATTGCCTGCAAACGACAGAAGCACCAACCAAACGACTTTGGTTTTATTTATAAAAAATTTTCAATCTTTCAGCTATTACCTGCCCCTTCATCAATATTCAGGTATTTACTTTCAAAAACAGGTTTTTTTAATTAAAGTACATTCATTAAACCCCAGGCAGCGGCTCGGGTTGCTATTTTAACGCACACTTTTTAGGGCATAAAATGCAAAATTAAAAGACGTAGTTTTTTTGATTGGCAAATACTCTGTGAATGTTGCAAATACTTCTTGCAATTATGTAACAGATGTTCCCGGTTAAGTAGGCAACTTTGCTATATTTTACGATTGTATTGTCGTATAAGCCAACATCAATAAAGCAATTTGCATCTTTAGTAATGCAAGGTTTTAAGCTGAAACAGATTATAGGCAAAATGTACACTCTAAATTCTATTGTGCTTTCCCTGGTAGTGATGCTGAGTTAGCTAATAGCAAATTATTTTATTATAATTTTCAACAAGGTAAAGTTTAATTAAAGAATAAAAGTAGTCAGTCAATTTTTGAATGTATGTGGTTCTGCAACTAAGATAACTGCAATTGAAAAACGACTATATGAATTAACAGTTGAGCGCCATTCAATAACAAAAGAGGAATTATAATTAAGCCTTGAAATTTAAAACCATAAAACATATACTTTGGTTGCTCATTTAAAAAGTATTTTCAATGATGCTGGTAAAATTACATTGTTTACCAACAGGTTTTTTAAGGAATTGTTTTTACCTCCTTACGAGATAAAAGAATTTACGAAGCAGTGTTATATCATCGGTTATAAATCCTTGCCGCTGGTTAGTATCACGGGTTTTATCATGGGACTGGTACTTACCCTGCAGTCGAGACCAACACTTGCCGATTTTGGGGCCGAATCATGGTTGCCTGGCATGGTAGCGCTCTCGCTTATACGTGAGATTGCACCGGTAATTACAGCATTGATTTGTGCAGGTAAAATATCCTCAGGCATTGGAGCCGAGTTGGGTTCGATGAAAGTAACCCAACAAATAGATGCTATGGAAGTATCAGCCATCAACCCCTACAAATACCTCGTTGTTACCAGAATATTGGCTACCACGTTTATGATACCGGTGCTGGTGATTTTTGCGGATGCGGTTGGTATTTTTGGTGGCTATGTCGGAATCAATATTCATGACGATGTAAATATGTTCCGATATCTTGCCCAGGTGCTTTCGTCAATAGATTTCATAGACATAATTCCAGCTACGATTAAAACATTTTTCTTTGGATTTTTTATTGGCTTAATTGGCTGCTACAAGGGCTTCACTGCTGCCAATGGCACCGAAAGTGTAGGCAAGGCAGCTACCTCCGCAGTAGTGGCTACATCGCTCACCATTTTTATCATCGACATGCTTGCAGTTCAATTGACTGATATCTTTTTCTAATCATGATTATGACAGAAACAAATAACAATCCAACCAACGCAGCAAACGGTGCAGCGCCCGTGATTGATATAAGAGGACTTTGCAAATCATTTGGTAAAAACAATACCGTGTTGAAGGGTGTAAACCTGACGCTGGCGCCGGGAGAAAATCTGGTGGTGTTGGGAAAATCAGGTTCGGGAAAATCAATTACCATTAAATGTCTGGTAGGGCTGGAAGTGGCTGACAAAGGCGAAATAATCATCTTTGGTACTGATATTTCTGCGATGGATTCGGCGACACTAGATGCAGCCCGGGTAAGGATTGGATTTCTCTTTCAAAATTCGGCATTGTATGATTCTATGTCCGTAAGGGAAAACCTTGAGTTCCCGTTAAAAAGACACTCGAAAAATCTTACCCGTTTTCAACTAGAAAATGCTGTAAAGGAAACATTGGATAGTGTCGGTCTTTTGGAAGCGATTGATAAAATGCCTGCTGAGCTATCGGGTGGTATGCGAAAACGCATTGGCCTAGCCCGTACCCTGGTTTTAAAACCAGAAATCATTTTATATGATGAACCAACCACAGGTTTGGATCCCATTACCTCCAGAGAAATTAGTGAATTGATATTGACTTTACAGAAAAAGCATAAAACAAGTTCTATAATTATTACCCACGACATGGCTTGCGCAAAGCTCACTGCCGACAGGATCGTAATTTTAAAAGACGGCGTAATATGCGCCGAAGGTAGTTACGATTCGTTGGAAACGAGCAAGGATGAATGGGTACAATCCTTCTTTATTTAATGCTTACAAAAAAAATTTTATGAAAAATGAATCTGCATACACCTGGAAATTAGGAATGTTTGTGATAGTAGGTTTGGTGCTGTTTACCGGCACAATTTACCTCGTGGGAAAAAGTAAAAATTTGTTTGGCTCTACATTTAGATTACAGGCCCGATTTAAAACGGTTAGCGGATTAAAGCAGGGAAATAATGTGCGTTTTTCAGGCATCAATATAGGCACCGTAAGCGCAATTAATTTGATAACGGATACTTCTGTAATGGTTGAGCTTTTGGTAAAAAATGAAGTGCAGCAATTTATTAAAACAGACGCAACCGCAAGCATTGGTTCGGATGGATTGATGGGTGATAAAGTACTCACCATTTCATCAGGCAGTCATGTGAATGAAATAGTAAAAGATAACGACGTAATCGCCACTAGAAACGCAGTTGAAATGGAAGATGTTATGAACAGTGTGAAAGCCAGCGTTGACAACGCTGGCATCATCACTGCACAACTCGCAGATTTTAGTTATAAGATGAACAACGGTAAAGGCACACTTGCAAAGTTGATTACCGATGAAGCATTCGCTAATAGCTTAAAATCTACCCTTTACAATCTTCAGATAAGTTCCAGAGAATTTACCAAATTTACCTATCAGATGAATAATGGGAATGGTGCATTATCAAGATTGGTAAGCGACGAAGGCTTTAGTAATACACTTGATTCAACAATGAATAATTTGCAGAAAGGAACAAAAAGTTTGAGTGAAAATATGGAAGCTGCCAAAAAAAGTATCCTCTTCAGAGGGTATTTTAGAAAGCAAAAGAAAGCAAAGGCAAAAAAGCAAGCAGCATTAAAAAAGCAACAGATTCTGGAAAACAAAATAAAGCCAATAAAAGATTCCGTTAGATTAAAGAAAACTCAGCCGCAACAATCCGTTGATACATCAACTGAAAGTAAGACAGATGAATAGCATGTAAATTTGATGGTAGACTTGTGATATATAACTTTTAGACAATAGGGATACTGTCCATAAACTTACCTTAAGTTGATTTACTGACTCATTACATCCAAAAATTACTTAATAAATCAATGATTAATTAAGAACCCACGTAAAATATAGGTTGCGCATCCTATGCAAAATGGCAGTGAAGGCTGATTTGGATAAACCAGAAAATAATGCAAATCAGTTGATTTACGAGCGGTAGAAATTGAAAGTAAAATTACTTTGCAACAAATGGAAGGCCTGAAAAAGGGTTGATCATAATCAGTACTTGAAGTATTTAAAAACAGCGAGCATTGATTGGTGAAAAAATTAAATAGGTAGTGATTGAGATGCTGCATTATTCAGGTAAAATGCCAAAAAATGACAATCTCTTTTACGTCATCAATCAATTAAACCACGATAATCCCTATGTGGCAAATCTTTCTTCAAAAGGCACCGCTACCAACATTCCCCATTTCATCGTCTGTTATAAAGTAGAAAAGGAAAAGAATTATTGATCTATAATTTTCTGAGTCTTACCGAAATTCCCTAAAAGCTTGTTTACGGCAAATTAGCTCATCGCTCCAGCTTATTTACAAAAGTTAGAGGTTTAACACCTTCCTTTTTTAAATGATTAATTAAGCAGTAGGCGATGTAATGAAATAGGGTTTATAATTTGAATTGTTCGCATGAAAGTATGGTTCAACTACGGTATTAAGTTAGGGTATTCAATGAAAAGAATCAATAAAAACGTATTTGAGAAATCGGGCGCAGCTTTCTGATAGTAAGATTTACATGTAATTTGATTGCAGATGACTACCCAACTAACAGTTAACTCGCTTACTTAAAAAAAATAGTCACTCATTTGCTGGTGACTATTAAATTTTCAAGTACAATCCACTTATTTTATTAAAACCGATATCCAACAGATAAACCAAAACCAGTATTTTTAGCAGAGGTTTTATCATTGCTGGCATCGTCGTTTGTAGGATTGATTTTAACCATTCCTAACTGGGCATTTAACTGAAACGAAAGTTTGTTACTAAATTCGTAACCAGCAACAAGACTAGCACCGGCATCCAGAGGTTTAAAGTATACGACATCCTGCGGATCGGAACTTACCACGTTCTTTTTAAATTTTATATCCCGGCTCATACTTGAGCCAGCCCCTTCAAATTTTGCTTTACCGCCAACTCCCAATGCAACATAGGGGCCAAAACCCAGCAACATGTGACCGGTTCCCAGTGCAGGTTTAAAAAGAAAGTTTAAAGGAAGTTCAACGTATGAAATACGAATAGTGCTTTTGATGGTTTGGCCCAACACAACTTCATTACTTTTTGCTCCCTTGGTAGTAAAAAGTAAACCTGGTTGAAAATAAAATTCAGCAGCTACCGGAATTTCGGCATTTACACCAATATTAAATCCGGTTATCAAATCATTGGAAAGTTTATTGTCATTTTTATCTTTGCCATTGATGTTTTGAAAGTTCACGCCCGCACGAATGCCAAATGTGGTTCCTCCTGAATGTACTGTTGCGTTCTGTGCCTGAGCAATCAAGCTACAGAAAAGAATTGCTGCAAATAATGGAATACTCGTTTTCATAATTTTATTTTAGTTCAATAATTTCTATTTCATTAACAATAATTTTCACTGCTATTTTTTGTTATTCCATTACTGGAAACGGTGTTTATTTTGCGGCATCTGCTTTCATTTTTTCATTGGCAGAAACCAAAAATTCTACCCGGCGGTTTTGCGACTGTCCTTCTGCCGAGGCATTATCGTATTTTGCTATTGTTTCACCAAAACCTTTTACATTTAATCTGGTTGAATTAATGTTATTACGGGTTAAATAGGCAGAAACAGCAGAAGCCCGACGAATTGATAATTCCTGATTGTAAGCTGTAGCACCTGTATTATCTGTGTGTCCCTGAACTTCTATATCTGTATCCGGATATTTATTAAGAATAACTACCAGTTTATCTAAGCTGGTTTTTGACGCATCTGAAAGTTCAGACTGATCAAATCCAAAAAGAATTTTATTGTTGAATTCAATTACAATTCCTTCGCCTACTCTTACCACTTTAGCATCTGGGATATCATTTTTTATTTCATCCGCCTGTTTATCCATATTTCTGCCAATAACCGCACCCGTAACTCCACCCACCGTAGCTCCAATAATTGCACCGAGCCCTGTATTACCAACTGCTTTACCAATGATAGCACCTGCGGCTCCACCACCTGCTGTGCCAATCGCTGCGCCTTTTTGTGTTCGATTCCATTTGCTACAGCCCAATAATAGGAAGGATAGCACTATAAATGCTGCGAAGGATAATCTTAAATTTCTCATGTTGTTTTTATTTGTTTGTTGATTGATGAGGTAATGCTGAGTGCATCGTTTAAAACGACACTACTTATTTCTTACGGGTTTATAATATTTTAGAGCTTGTGGCATATTTGCATTCAATTTTGCAATTCTGGTTTCATCTGCAGGGTGACTGCTTAAAAATTCCGGTGGCTTTGCGCCGCCGGCTGTTGACATACGCTGCCAGAAAGGAATCGCTTCTTGTGGATTGTAACCTGCCATAGCAGCAAAATATAAACCGAATTTATCCGCTTCAGACTCGGCACTTCGGGAGAAAGGTAGCATAGCACCCACATTACTTCCAATGCCATAAGCAGTCATAAAAAGATTTTGCGTTTCAGCGGGCTTGTTAGCGAGCGCCACTTGCAATGCGGTTCCACCCAACTGTTGCAACAATCCCTGGCTCATTCTTTCGCTGCCATGTTGTGCAACCGCATGGGCAATTTCGTGCCCCATTACTATTGCCAAACCTGCCTCGTTTTGGGTTACCGGCAATAAGCCGGTATAAACAACTACTTTTCCTCCAGGCATACACCATGCATTTACATCCTTGCTGTCAACCAGGTTAAATTCCCATTGGTATCCCTCCAGAACAGATGTCTGTCCTTTTCCATCGTAATATGTTTTAATCGCTGCGGCAATTCTGTTTCCAACTCTGCGTACCATTTCTGCATCTTTGTTGGCGCCAACACTTACAACTTTATTGGAACTTAAAAAGCTTTGATACTGTTGCTTTGCCACAGTTTGCAATTCCGTTTCCGAAACAAGGCTTAATTGCTTACGGCCGGTAACCAAATTTGTTGAACAGCTAACTAGAAACGATATGATCAGTAAACAGGACAGTATTTGCTTCATTTTTTAAATTTTTGTTTTAAATTTTGGTTTCGTTAATAAGACTTGTTATGAGTGAGTTAGTTCTTTTTATTTTGCAAAGGTGAGCTTTGTGTGTCAGAATAATGTTACATAATTAAATGTGTCAATTGCAATATTCACAGATAAAAGATTAAACAGCTTTTTAGCAAGTCTTTTTAAAGCGAAAATAAAATAAATTAACATCATCGCTGAAGGATATTATTGCAAAAGACAATAACTTTTGACATGGATATTTTTTTGCCCGGTATCTTTAACCTGTGAATAATGAAACATTTTTGATGAATTATATAATATTTGGTTTAAATAATTGTGCCACCTTTGTTTTTACTTCCAATCACCCAATAAAAGAACATTTTACCCTTGTTTTTTTATTTGTCCAGTTTTAAAAAAATGGATTCTAGAAGCGTTACTGTTGAAATGTTTTAAAAAACACTTTTTCAAATTTATTCTGTAAATCGAGAAAAATTTAAACACAAAAAAATAAATAAAATGACCACATTGAAGCTAGCGTCAAAGACCCTGTTAACTGGTACAATTGCAATGATACTCTTATTAGCTATAAGTTCATGCGCTAAGAAAGCCGTTTTCCAAACATCCTCTGTAGTGCCGGCTGCAAGGGGAGCAGTAAAGGTGAAAAAGGACAATAATAACAATTACGGTATTTCTGTGGAAGTTTTAGAACTTGCAGAACCAGATAGATTACAACCACCAATGAAGACATATGTTGTATGGATGGTAACGAATGAAAATAGCACAAAAAATCTTGGACAGATCGAATCCTCAAAAAAGTTTCTCTCCAAATCTTTAAAGGGAAGTTTTAAAACAGTGTCCTCCTTTAAACCTGTTAGGATATTTATTACTGCCGAATCTGAAGCAGCAGTGTTGTATCCGGGTATGTATGAAGTGCTTACTACCAGCAACTTTTAAAAGTATTCCTATTACAAGTAGCATGTCGCAATTGCCGGTCGAAACGCTATAATTATAAAATTTATTTAAATAGTTACCGTTAGCCATTACCACCTTTTTCTTTTGCCCTGTAAATTGTGGTGAACGCTTTGCGAAAGTTTAAAAAGGATGAAAATGAATAGGTAGAAGACAACAACAGGTTAGAAATATAATAATGGATCCGTTGCAGCTATTGCTAACCTGTATAGCAGAAACATATCAAAATATATAGTCTGTACAAAGAGGTGCCGTAGAATTTAAAGCTGAATTAGTCAACGAAAACGTTGCTATTAAATTGAATTGGTTAACTGCATTGGGCAAAAAATTAAACAATCCTAAAAAGCCAATGAATAGTGTAGGATTGAAGGAAGGGAGTATTGCACTAGTTCAAAATGAATTTTGTTCCAGGATTGAGGAGTTGCGAAAAATATATAGCAACCTGCCAGCAAGAATGAGGGTTTAGCAAATCATTTAGCAACTTAATCAAATGCAAGAAAGGTTCAGGATATTGGCAATTACTTCTCAAATGAAAAACCGCTGTTTAAGATTAATTTACTAATGGTATATTAATTTGACTCCCAGCTTCGAAAAAGATATCACGAGTAAATAATTACCCTTTTTGAGAAAAAGGTTCGAAAAGTTTGATGAGTTTGTGAACCTTTTGATGTTTTTCATAAGGCAGGATGTTTGGAATAATTATTGGTAGAACTGTACCAGGGAAGATTGTCGAAGGGGCGTTGATCGTAAAATAGAGTTA